>CAZWOH010000043.1:0-13347 GCA_964635405.1 uncultured Planctomycetales bacterium
ACCGTCTTGATAAGGCGGGTGTCAGTGGTTCAACTCCACTTGGGCCCACTTTTTTTAAGCGGTGCCTAGAAGCTTATTATTTCGGTAATGCATTGCCCCACTGGAAATTCAACATTTGTTGAAATGAATTTGGGGCTGTAGCTCACCTGGTAGAGCACCTGCTTTGCAAGCAGGGGGTAAGGAGTTCGATCCTCCTCAGCTCCACTTGGCACTACATACGATAAAAAGATAGAATATAGAATTTTGGGACTACTTAAATAGAGTAGTCCCAACTGTTCTTTGACAGTTATGGAATAAAAGGGTAAACAATGAATCGAGAATGGTTTACCATAGTTTGTGGTCAAATTATTAAGAGTATACGATGAATGACTTGGCAGACTAAGGCGATGAAGGACGTGATAAGCAGCGATATGCTTCGGGGAGCCGCAAATAGGCTTTGATCCGGAGATTTCCGAATGGGGCAACCCCGTTAGGGTTATACCTAACGATGGCTCTCTGAATACATAGGAGAGATCAAGCGAAACGCTGAGAATTGAAACATCTAAGTATCAGCAGGAATAGAAACCGAAAGGGATTCCCCCAGTAGCGGCGAGCGAAAAGGGAAAAGGCTAAACCTTGCAGTTTACTGTGAGGGGTTGTGGGGCCTCAACATAGGATTGTTTAACGGTAGGCGAAGCGGCTGGAAAACCGCACCATAGGAAGTGAAAGTCTTGTAGCCAAAATTGTTAAGCACCTTAGAGGTACCCCAAGTACTACGGGGCACGGGAAATTCCGTAGGAATCAGGCCCGACCATGGGCTAAGCCTAAATACTAGAGTCTGACCGAAAGGGAACTAGTACCGTGAGGGAACGTTGAAAAGAACCCCGGCGAGGGGAGTGAAATAGAACCTGAAATTGTATACTTACAAGCTGTCGGAGGCCTATGCCTATCGCAAGATAGGAATGGCTGACGGCGTACCTTTTGCATAATGGACCGACGAGTTGCTGTATCGTGCAAGCTTAAGGCCTTTTGGGTCGTAGGCGTAGCGAAAGCGAGTCTGATAAGGGCGACAATAAGTACGATATAGCAGACCCGAAACCAGGTGATCTATCCATGGCCAGGTTGAAGCTGTGAGAAATCTCAGTGGAGGACCGAACCCATAAACGTTGAAAAGTTTAGGGATGAGCTGTGGATCGGAGTGAAAGGCTAATCAAACTTGGAAATTGCTGGTTCTCCCCGAAATAGTTCTAGGACTAGCCTCGGAAGCTAGCATAATAGGGGTAGAGTTACTGAATAGGCTAGGGGGCTTACCAGCCTGCCAAACCTAACCAAACTCCAAATACTATTATGTTTAACCGGGAGTTAGACATTGGGGGCTAAGCTTCAATGTCGAGAGGGAAACAGCCCAGACCATCGGCTAAGGTCCCAAATATCATCTAAGTGGTAAAGGAAGTGGAATCACATAAACAGCCAGGATGTTGGCTTAGAGGCAGCCATCATTTAAAGAGTGCGTAACAGCTCACTGGTCGAGTGATTTCGCGCCTAAAATGAACGGGGCTCAAGATGATAACCGAAGCCATGGCTTTATCTATCTTCGGATAGAAAAGGGGTAGGGGAGCGTAACGTCAAGCGTTGAAGGTGTACCGTAAGGAGCACTGGAGTAGACGTTAGTGATACTGTCGGTATGAGTAGCGAAAACTATGGCGAGAAACCATAGCGTCGAAAATCTAAGGTTTCCTGGGGAAGGTTAATCCACCCAGGGTTAGTCGATCCTAAGTCGAGGCCGAAAGGCGTAGGCGATGGATATCCGGTTAATATTCCGGAACCGGCTATGAACATTATCAGCTTAGTGTGACGCAGTGAGCTAATTGCGCAAGGTGTTGGATGTCCTTGTCCAAACTCGTAGTTCCGTCTAAAAGCGGGATGAGAGGTTATGGGGATCTGCGGCTACGGCCAAAGAGAAGGCAATGAGGCCAGGCTGCCAAGAAAAACCACTAAGTGAGTATCATAGCTGATCGTACCGTAACCCGACACAGGTAGATGATCATAGAATGATAAGACGCTCGAGAGAAATGTCTCTAAGGAACTAGGCAAAATGACCCCGTAACTTCGGGAAATGGGGTGCCTGATTGGTCAAGTCCCTCGCGGATGTAGCCATGAAGGTCACAGTAAAGAGGCCCGGTCGACTGTTTAGTAAAAACACATCACTTTGCTAACTCGAAAGAGAACGTATAAGGTGAGACACCTGCCCAGTGCTGGAAGGTTAACGGGAGAGGTTAGCGCAAGCGAAGCTTCGAACCGAAGCCCCAGTAAACGGCGGCCGTAACTATAACGGTCCTAAGGTAGCGAAATTCCTTGTGGGGTAAGTTCCCACGCGCACGAATGGTGTAACGAATTGGGCGCTGTCTCGGAGACATACTCGGTGAAATTGTAGCGGCGGTGAAGATGCCGTCTACCCGCACCAAGACGAAAAGACCCCAGAACCTTTACTGCATTCTGGTATTGAGTTTTGGTCCTGTTTGTGTAGGATAGGTGGGAGGCTTTGAAGCTCAGGCGCTAGCTTGGGCAGAGCCAACGGTGAAATACCACCCTGACAGTATTAGAATTCTAATCCTTTCCCGTGAATCCGGGGAGGCAACAGTGCCAGATGGGCAGTTTGACTGGGGCGGTTCCCTTCTAAAGAATAACGAAGGGGTTCAAAGGTCTCCTCATGACGGTTGGCAATCGTCAGTAGAGTGTAAAGGCATAAGGAGGCTTAACTGCGAGTCCGACAGGACGAGCAGATACGAAAGTAGGACTTAGTGATCCGGTGGTTGGTCATGGGACTGCCATCGCTCAACGAACAATAGGTACTCTGGGGATAACAGGCTGATCGCGCTCGAGAGTTCATATCGACAGCGCGGATTGGCACCTCGATGTCGGCTCATCCTATCCTGGGGCTGTATAAGGTCCCAAGGGTCCGGCTGTTCGCCGGTTAAAAGGGTACGTGAGCTGGGTTTAGAACGTCGTGAGACAGTTCGGTCTCTATCTGGTGTGGGCGTGTGATACTTGAAGGGGAGCTCTTCTTAGTACGAGAGGACCGGAAGAGACGAACCGCTGGTGTTCCAGTTGTCCTGCCAAGGGCAATGGCTGGGTAGCCATGTTCGGGATGGATAAGCGCTGAATGCATATAAGTGCGAAACCAACCCTAAGATAAGGTATCGATTCTGCGTAAGCAGAGAGAGGCTCCTTGTAGACTACAAGGTTGATAGGCTGCGAGTGTAAGTCCTGTAAGGGATTGAGCTAAGCAGTACTAATAAGCCGAAAGTTTGGCCACTTTAAACAAGCTTTTTCTCGTTTAGTGTCTACCCTTTTATTCCATAACTGACAAAATATTTAACACGAATTTTGCAATAGCAAATTTCCGACTAAAACAGATTTTCCGGTAATATTGCTGAAGGGGCAACACCCGTTCCCATACCGAATACGGAAGTTAAGCCCTTCGAGGTCGATGGTACTATAGTCGCAAGGCTACGGGAGAGTAGAACGTTACCGGTTTAATTTTAAATGGCTTTTTAGAAAAAAAGCCATTTAATCACGCGTGAGGCATAGCTCGAAGCGCGGGATAACCCCTGCATCAGTTTTGGTGCAGGGGTTTTTATTTTTTGAGACCGAAAGAAACTTTTTATAGAATTTTAATACTTATTGACGGGAAACTTTGTTCTGGGCGATAAATAGAAAGTTCGCGAAGTACGATGGGACATAAAAAAGCAACATTAAATTAACAATGGCGAGGGCCACCCAGCGATCGTCGTGCAAAACCGCCTGGATTTCTTTTAATGCATAGGTATGCCCAACAAACAGCAGGGCAAACCGGATAACAAAAAACCATTTCCATGTTCCCAAAGAAATGCTTTTTTCTCCAATGCGATGTTTAGATGGGTTTAAAAAATTATAAAATGGAGCAATGGCCAGAAGATCAAATATAATGGCCAGAAGATTAAGAAGATAGGGAATAAGAAAAATATTGGTAAACCCCAGCAGGATTTGGTAATAAAGATTGATCGGTGACTGCGGATTAAAAAAAACAATGGCATTGCTTAAAGTAGCAAAAAAATACATCCAGAATAATACAGTCCATAACCAGCTTCGGTTTTTCGGCATTGGGTGTCTCTTGGGGTGTATACTCGACGGAACACTTGTTTATTTTTTAGTTGCGTTATTATGCCAGAATAATTGCAAATTCGCAACCGGATTAAAAACATAAAATTTTTCTTTGTGTATCGCAAATTCTTTGTGTTAATATTAACCCATGCAAAAAGAACTCGACAATATCATTATGGTCATTTGTGAGAGAGATTCGCGTTACAGTGAAGATGCCTACGCATTTGTTTTAGAATCATTAGCTTATACGCAAAAAAAATTTAAAAGACCAAAGCATGTCACCGGCCGTGAGCTGTTGGATGGAATCAGCGAGCTTTTGATGGAACAATACGGGCCGATGGCGCTTTCTGTCCTCAAGCATTGGGGCATTAAAGGCACTGAAGACTTTGGAAATATTGTCTTTAATCTGCTCGAAAACAAAGTTTTGAGCAAAACCGACGAAGACCGCATGGATGATTTTAAGAACGTCTATGACTTTGAGGTCGTTTTTGATAAAGGTTACCGCAGTAAATTAAATCGGAAGATCAGTCGTTTGCGATAGCCTGGTGGTTGGACGCTGGACGTTGGTGGCTGGTGTAAGATAGCGTAAAAATCTGATTTAAATTTTCCTACCCCCGTAGTTTAATCTTATAATATTTTTACTAACGTCAAGTCTCTAACGTCCAACGTCTATTATGCCAATTCTCTCTGAAACGTCTGTCCAATTTCTCAAAGGCGTTGGCCCGGGGCGCAAAAAAATTCTCCAAAATCTAGGCGTCGAAAGTGTTGAAGATTTGCTTTACCTTTTCCCTCGTCGATATGAAGACCGGACCCAGATGACCAAACTATCTGATGTCAAAATTGGTCAGCCGCAGACGGTAACAGGAAAAGTGATTGCGCGAGGTAGCCGGCAAAGCTGGTTTACCCGCAAGCACGTCTATGAAACCGTGGTTGACGACGGGTCAGGACGGATTTTTGCGGTTTGGTTTAATCAACCGTATTTAGACAGTTATTTTAAGCCGGGGACAGAAGTTGTTCTTTATGGCCAGCCGGCGGTGTATAAGGATCGCATTCAAATGGTCTCACCCGAATATGAGATCATTGACTCGAAAGACAAAAGTTTGAGCATGGGACGGATTGTCCCGATTTATCCGCTGACCAAAGGCATATCGCAGCGTTACTTGCGTCGAATTATCGACGTGTGCCTTAAAACGTATCTTTCGCACGCTGTGGAGTGTTTACCCGACGATATTCGGACGAAACATCAGCTTTTGGATATCCGTCAAAGCTTGGCGAATATTCATTTTCCTCAAAATCAAACTTTGCAGCAGCAGGGGTTGCGGCGGATTTCGTTTGAAGAGTTTTTGTTCTTTCAGATTTCGGTGATAAAGCGGCGTATGAATATTTTGAAACGACCCGGGGTTGCGCATCAGATCGGCGAGGATTTTTTGTCCCGATACAAAAAAGGATTTCCGTTTGCTCTTACTCAGGCGCAAGAGCGTGTTATTTTAGAAATTTTTACCGACATGCAAAAGAAAACGCCGATGCTCAGACTTTTGCAGGGGGATGTCGGGTGTGGCAAAACCCTTGTTGCGCTCGCAGGCTGTTTGCTGGCATTTGAAAATAAAAAGCAGTCGGTTTTTATGGCTCCGACGGAGATTTTGGCTCGACAGCATTTTGAAAATATCCGCAAGGTTTTAAGGGACGGCGAATTTAAAAATATGCGCGTCAGCCTTTTGGTGGGCAGTCTTAACGACGAAGAGAAGAAAAATGTCCGCGCGCAAGCCGCCGAGGGAACGCTTGATTTTTTAGTCGGCACGCATGCGTTGTTGGATGAGGACTTGAATTTCAAAAATTTGAGCTACGTCGTTATCGATGAACAGCACAAATTCGGTGTTCGCCAGCGCGCCTTTTTGTCGACAAAGGGGGCCAATCCCGACGTTTTGGTGATGACCGCGACACCGATTCCCCGCACGCTGAGCTTAACGCTTTTTGGCGACTTGGATGTTTCGATGATCGATCAACTGCCGCCGGGGCGCGGGAGTATTACGACAAAGGTTGCAAAACCAGAACAAGCGTCCAGCGTTTATGCCTTTGTCCGTCGACAAGTGGAAACTGGCCGCCAGGCGTACATTATTTATCCGCTGGTTGAAGAATCCCAAACGCTCGATCTTAAGGCGGCAAAGTCGAGCTTCAGGGAGTTTCAACAAAATGAATTTAAAGGGCTGTCGGTTGGTCTTGTTCACGGACAGATGAAAAAAGATGAGGCCCAAGCGGTCATGCAAAAATTTAAAAAAGGCGAGATCCAGATTCTCGTTGCAACTTCGATTTTGGAAGTCGGCGTCGACGTGCCGAATGCGACCGTCATGGTCGTTGAGCATGCCCAGCGTTTTGGGTTAGCGCAGCTTCACCAGTTGCGCGGACGTGTTGGTCGGGGAAAAGAAGCGAGCTATTGCATTTTATTGGCAGACGCCTTTACGCAAGAGGCCCAAGCGCGGCTTGTAGCCATTGCGTCCACGACGGATGGGTTTAAAATTGCCGAAGCAGATTTGAGCATCCGCGGTCCGGGCGAGTATTTTGGCCGGCATCAGCACGGGCTTAATGAATTACGTTTTGCCAATCCGCTGACGCAAATTGATATTTTAGAGTTGGCGCGCGCCCAGGCAAAAGCGATCATGGATTCTGACCCTGGTTTGATTGCGCCGCGAAACAATATTTTTAAAACGGTTATTGAAAAACGATATCCTAATTATTTAAAAATGGCCAGAGCAGGGTAGGGGAGAGAGCATCATGAAAATACTAGGTGGAAAGTTTAAAGGGCGAAATATTTTTATGCCCGCCGTGATACGACCGACACAAAATGTGACGAAGCAGGCGATTTTTAACTTACTGGGCCACGACTTGGAAGGTTTAGAAGTCCTCGAGCTTTTTGCCGGAAGCGGGGCGGTTGGAATTGAGGCTTTGTCGCGGGGGGCCAAACGGGTCACTTTTGTCGAGCATGATCCTAAATGTGTAGAGGTCATCCGCAAAAATTTGGAACTTTTAGGGGTTGATCTTGCTTTGCAAAAAGAGTCGGTATGTGAAATTATTCATACCGACGCCTTTGCCGCAATCAAGGGTTTGGCGAGCCGTAATCGAAAATTTGACCTGATTTTCTTTGACCCGCCTTATGGTTTGGACCTTGGGAAAAAAGCCTTGAAAACCCTGGGGGCCTATGATATATTACACCCCAATTGTTTTGTCGTCGTAGAATACTCTAAACGTGAGCGACTGCCTGATTTAGAAGAAAGTTTTAAGTTGGTCACAGAGCGGCAGTACGGCAAGTCTTTCTTGGCTGTTTTTCAGGCGATTAAGTAGGGGCGTATTGCAATACGCCCTTACGGAATAACCGTTGTGTTATTTTTTTGTAGGGAACGGTCGCGACCGTTCCCTTAAAATAATACAAATTTGGGATAAATTTATGTCCAAAATTGCCATATATCCGGGAAGCTTTGATCCTGTTACCAACGGGCATATTGATTTGATTGACCGCGCGTCCAAGATTTTTGACTCTGTGATTGTGGCGGTGCCTGTTTCGAGCAATTATCACAAAACGCCGATTTTTACGACCTCTGAACGTGTCAAAATGCTCAAGGAAGCGACGAGCCATATTAAAGGTGTTACGGTTGAGAGTTTTGACGGGTTGGTCATCGAGTATGCGCGCCAAAAAAAAGTCAATGTCCTGATTCGCGGTTTGCGGATGATATCGGATTTTGAGTACGAATTTCAAATGGCTTTGACCAATCGCCGGTTAGCGCCGGATGTTGAAACGATCTTTTTGATGCCTTCCGAGAATTATGCTTTTTTATCGTCGACGCTTTTGAAAGAAGCCGCCAGTTTGGGCGCAGATATCTCCCAGTTTGTCCCCAGATTTGTGGAGGGGCCGTTAAAGGAGCGCCTTAAACGTTGAAAATAAAGGTCAAAGAAATTCCCAAAGCGGGACTGGAAATCATTGAAGAATTGGACGCATCAGCTATCGGGTTTGGCGCTGATGAGCTCAAAGTTGTTTCTCCTCTGAAGGTCGAAGGGGAAGTTTATAAAAAGCGGGACTTGGTTGTGGCCGATCTTGCTGTCGAGGGTCAATACGAATTTTTGTGTGCCCGATGCTTGGAACCGGTCAGTGTGGCCCGTCAGGACAAGTTTAATATTCATGTTGATATTGATCCGACGACCGAGTTTGTGGATTTAGGGGAGGAAATTCGCCAGGAGTTGCTTTTGAGTGTTTCGAATATCGTTTTGTGCAAAAAAGATTGTAAAGGGCTTTGCCCGTCGTGCGGTGTAAATTTAAATAACGAAAAGTGTAAATGCGGAAAATAATAGGGGTTAGGGGTTAGGGTCTAGGGGTTAGGCTTAAGTTTTTACTTTTTTTCTAACCCCCAACCACTAACCCCTAACCACGAATTACAAAGGAGTACTACTCATGCCATTACCAAAAAGACAGCATTCGGTCCAGCGTGGACGCAAACGCCGGACCCATTGGAAAGCGCGTATTGCCGGTTTAAGCGCGTGCTCGAATTGCAAAAAACCAATTCTTTCTCATCGCGTGTGTCCGTTTTGCGGCTTTTATGATGGAAGACCCGTCGTCATTAAAGAAGTCAAAGAGAAAAAAGACAAAAAAAGTTAAGGCCGTCGTTTAAGGCGTGAGACGCTGGTAAATTTGCTTAAGCTTTCTAAGCGTCTAGCTACCAACGTCTAGCGTCTATTCAAAGGAGTTTTCCTTGAAAATTGTCGTTGATGCCATGGGCGGAGATCACGCCCCGCAGGCTGTGATTGCCGGTGTTGTCGATGCCCTCAAAGAATTTGATGTCACGATTGTTTTGGTTGGCCGCACAGAGGAAATTGAAGCAGAACTAAAGAAGTATGATGTCGATCGCACTCGCATCGAGATTGTGCATGCGGATGAAGTCGTCGGGATGGATGAGCCGGCGACGAATGTTATCCGTAAAAAACGCAACTCGTCAATTACGATCGGCATTAATCTTTTAAAAGATCCGCAATATCAGGCTTTTATCAGCGCGGGAAACACCGGTGCTGTTGTCGCGGCCTCGACGATCAACTTGGGGATGATTCCGGGCGTTGAACGTCCGGCCATTGGCCTTACAATTCCGACCCTCAAAGGTTTTTCATTTATCATCGATGTTGGAGCAAACACCGATCCTAAACCTGAACATCTTTTGCATAATGCGCAGATGGGCGCGGTTTATGTGCGAGAAGTGCTCGATAAGCCTAACCCGACGGTTGGGCTTTTGAATATCGGCGAGGAATCGACCAAGGGCACCGACTTTGTCAAAGAAATCCATAAGCTTATGACCGAGAAGGTCCAAAACTTTATCGGTAATACGGAAGCGAATGAAGTTTATACCGGCAAATCCGACTGCATTATCTGCGACGGGTTTGTGGGCAACATAGTTTTGAAAGTCTCTGAAGGGCTTATGGAATCAGCTTCAGCCCTGATGCGCCGCGAAATCAAACGAAGTCCGATCGCGATCTTTGGCGCATTTTTAGTGAAATCCAAGCTTGAAAATGTCAAAAAGCAGGTCGATTATGCCGAATACGGCGGTGCGCCGCTTTTAGGCGTCAACGGGATTGTCATGATCAGCCACGGCCGTTCGAGTCCCAAGGCGATCAAAAATGCGATTCGTGCGACGATGCGCGAAGTCGATCACGGCATTATCGATGCGCTTCAAAAAGAAATTTCAAACGCCTTATGAAAAATGTCGGTATCATTTCCGTCGGAAGTTTTGTCCCCGAAAAAGTTTTGACCAATTTTGATCTCGAAAAAATGGTTGAGACCAGCGATGAGTGGATCACAACCCGCACCGGAATTAAGGAACGACGCATCGCCGCCAAGGGCGAGCGCACGAGCCATTTGGCAATCAAGGCGGCCAAACAGGCGCTTCGGCGCGCGGAGTTTGACCCAACCAAATTAGACCTGATTATTGTGGCAACCATCAGCCCCGACAGCAACTTTCCGTCGGTCGCCTGTCTTGTGCAAAAAGCGCTGGGCGCCAAACATGCCGCGGCCTTTGACGTGAGCGCCGCTTGCGCGGGGTTTTTGTTTGCGCTGACAACAGCTAAACAATATCTGGTCAGCGGGACTTACAAAAATGCGCTGGTCATTGCCTCTGAAAAAATCACATCTTTGATCGACTGGTCGGACCGAAACACGTGCGTGCTTTTTGGCGACGGGGCCGGCGCGTGTCTTTTGGGCATGGTCGGCGGGGAGCGCGGGATTATTTCGGATTATTTGCACGCGCTGGGCGAATACAGCGATTTGATGACGGTCGTCAGCGAAGACCGCGAATCGTTAAATGCCAAAGCCAAAACGATGGCGATTCCTTATGTCTTGATGCAGGGACAGGAACTTTTTAAAATTGCCGTTAATTCTATGGCAGAGGCCGTCGAGATAGCTGTCAAAAAAGCGGGACTCAAACTTTCGGATGTCAACTGCGTTGTGCCGCATCAGGCCAATGACCGGATCATAAGCGCGGTCGCCAAAAAGCTTGAGGTCCCGAAAGAAAAAATTTTTGTGAATATCCATCGTTACGGCAATATGTCTGCCGCTTCGATTGCGGTCGCGCTCGATGAGGCGGTCGAACATAAACAAATTAAAAAAGGCGACGTGGTTGTCTTGGTCGCTTTTGGCGCCGGGCTTGTCGCGGCGGCAACAGTCGTCAGGTGGTAAAATGACTAACATTGCGTTAATTTTTCCGGGGCAGGGCGCACAAAAAGTGGGGATGGGCGCTGAATTTTTTCAAAGTTCGTCTGTTGCCAAAGCAATCTTTGACCAAGCGGACGGGATACTTCAAAACGGTTTGTCCGACGTCATTTTTAACGGCCCACAAGAAAAGTTGACCGCAACGGCCTATTGTCAGCCGGCGATTTTTACGATGAGCGTGGCCAGCCTTAAAGCTTTTGAAGCGCATCCCAAATTTAAAAATGTTCAGGTAAAATTTACGGCTGGTTTAAGCTTAGGTGAGTATGCGGCTTTAGTCGCGTCGGGTGCGCTGTCTTTTGCGGATACTTTAAGGCTCGTCGAGCGCAGGTCGTTTTTTATGGAACAGGCGACCAAGGTCAACGACGGCAAGATGGCGGCGATTATCGGGTTAGAAAAAGATACCGTGACAAAAATCTGCCAAGAGACCGGGGCCCAAGTTGCTAATTTTAATTCCCCTGAACAGATTGTCATTACCGGGGACGCTTTAAAAGTTGAGGCGGCTTGCGAAAAGTTAAAGGCTTCCGGTGCCAAAAGTGTGATTCCCTTGGATGTCAGCGGCGCTTTTCATTCGACGTTGATGCAAACGGCGGCCGATCATTTTGTTGGTGAGCTGGCCAAGGTTAAAATTACTTCCCCGCATTTTCCTATCCTTAGCAATGTCGATGCCGCGCCGACAACAGACACCGCATTGATTCAAAAGAATCTGGGCTTGCAGATTACATCCTCGGTTCAATGGGTTGCCAGCGTCGAAAAAATGGCCGCTTTAGGGGTTGAGGATTTTGTTGAAATCGGCCCCGGCAAAGTGCTCAAAGGTCTTATCCGCCGCATCAATCCCGGCCTTCGTGTCCACAATATCGAAAAACCCTCTGATATCGACAGCTTGATTTTTTAATGCGGTTGTGTTATGGTTGTCTTATGCAACCATATAAATTTTATCAAGGAGGATAGACGCATGGTCAGCATCACTTTAAAAAATATCCCCAAAGAGTTGCACCAGCGGCTTAAAAAACAAGCCAATGAACATCGGCGGAGTTTAAACAGTGAGATTATCGCCCGACTTGAATTTGCGCAGGATGAGGTTAAGACGCTAGACTCCGAAGTTCTTCGCCGGGTCAGAGCGCTGCGCAAAAGTGTCAAAGGCGTCCTTACGGATAAGCAAATCCAGGAGTTTAAGATTGCGGGGCGCTTGTGATTGTTGTTGACACAAACGTTGCCGTTTATTTTTTTGTCCCCAGCGAAAGCACGAAATCAGCGGAGAATCTTTTTAAAAAGGATTCAGATTGGCATGTCCCCTATTTGTGGCGCTCTGAATTTTATAATACCATCGCAGGCCATATGCGACTAGGGGGCATGACAGAAAATATCGCTTTAAAGATCATTGATGAAGCGCAAAGTTTTTTTAAGGGAAAGGAATATTTTGTCAGTCCCAAAGATGTTGTCAGCTGTCTGTCCAAGTCGACGTGTTCGGCTTATGACTGCGAATTTGTTGTTTTAGCGCAAAAACTTAATGTTCCATTGATCACTCTTGACCAAAAGATTATTAAAGAATTTCCATCCGTCGCTCAAAGTATTGTTGAGTATTTAACTTGAATTTTAGATCGATTTTTCCCCGTCGGAATAATTTAATATCCACTTGACGTGGTTTTATATTTTCGGGTATAGTTATAGCAAATTTCGTAAGGGGATTTTGTCATGAAAACATTAAAAACATTAAAAAATCTGTTTGATAAGCACCGGGAGTCTTTTAGGACGACGTATCATGTCAAAGCTGTCGGTGTTTTTGGGTCATACAGCCGCGGCAAAGCAACAGCTAAAAGTGATCTTGACATTCTGGTTGAATTTTCGCGAACGCCAACCATTTTTAAATTTGTCGAGCTTGAAAGACAGCTTAGTCGCGCCTTGGGCGTTAAAGTCGATTTGGTTACCCGCAATGCGTTAAAGCCACTTATAAAAAAAGAAATTCTTAACGAAGTCATATTCTTATGAGCCTAAGAAGCGAAGAGCTATATATTAAAGATATTCTCGACGCAATTGCGCATATTGAAGAGTATACGAAGGGGATTTCTTTTTTTGAAATTTTCAAAGAATCAGATGATTATTGATGCCGTTGTCAGAAATTTTGAAATTATCGGCGAAGCGGCGAATAAATTGTCTGCTAAAACTAAGGCGACTGCCGCAGATATCCCGTGGGAAGATGTTGCCGGCATGAGAAATAAAATCATCCATGAATATTTTGGCGTCGATCTTCAAATTATTTGGCAAACGATCAAAGAGTCTCTGCCTGCTTTTAAGAAAGCTATTGCGAAGTTAGCGCAATAGTGATTAAAAATTCCCGTCGGAATAATTGATCCCGAATTTTGCGTTTCCTTTTTGTATGAAATGCAAAATTCGCCTTCGGTTGTCCAATAGGGACAAGGATCAACCCCGCACGTCTCGACAAAGTCGAGACATGCGGCCCTTCGGGCGAATTTTGTTTGGCCAAGCAGGAG
>CAZWOH010000044.1:0-13197 GCA_964635405.1 uncultured Planctomycetales bacterium
ACATCCAGCCAATTAATTCCAGCATCAGATAAAACATCCAGATCCGACCAATTAACGCCGGCATCCATTAAAATGTCTAAGTCACTCCAATTTAATCCCGTATCACTTAAAGTATCCAAATCCATCCAGTTAACACCAGCGTCGGAAAGAATATCTAAATCACTCCAATTGATCCCTGCTGCAGCCAGCTGGCTTAAATCTAACCAATTAACACCTGTGTCAGACAAAACATCTAAATCCGACCAATTAACACCGGCGTCACTTAAAAGATCGACATCCGCCCAATTAACTCCCGCCGCCGAAAGCGCACCCAAATCATTCCAATTAACCCCCGTTTTTGTCAAAACTTCAAAGTCATACCAATTAAGGCTCGCATCCGACATCACATCCAAGTCAATCCAGTTGACACCAGCGGTCGTCAGTTCGGCTAAATTGTCCCAGTTGATCGTCGATGTCCAATTGACACCCGTGCCGCTCATATAGGCGATGTCATACCAATTGACACCGGCGGAACTCATGAAACCCAAATCTTTCCAATTGACCGCCGCATCGGAAAGCATATCCAAATCCAGCCAATTGATCCCCGCTTCACTCAACGCATCGATATCTTTCCAATTAATATTTGCATCTGAAAGCATATCAATATCCAACCAATTAATGCCACTAGCGGACATTTCCCCAATATCTGCCCAGTTAACACCTTTATTGGTCAACACATTTAAGTCCGTCCAATTCACATCAGCTGCGGCCATCGCTGCAACATTTGCCCAATTAATCGCAGCCAAACTGAGCATTTCGATATCATTCCAGTTGACTGCTTCATGCTCGGCGGAATTTCCACTACCTCCCCCACCACCTGAAACTAAAACACCAATATCCAGCCAATTAATCGTGTCGGTTTGATATTTGATCGCTCCGATATCGAGCCAATTGACCGTATCCGTCGCGGCTTTAATAACCCCAATATCTAACCAATTAATCGTGTCGGTTTGAGTTTTGATGGAAGCAAGGGTCGAAGTTGAAGGAGAGTATGTCGTAATACCTGTATAGCTAACTCCGTTTGCAACTAGAGTTACAGAAACGAAATATTCAGCAGTCACCGTTGACGGTGTCCAGCCATTATAAGTCCCGATATTTGTCGAAATCGAAAGCGCCTTATCTGTACAATTCCCACTACAACCTGTGTCAACCGTTGTCCCATCCGCACGATTAATCGTTACCGTACCTGAAGTTAACGTCGGACGGTTATCCCCAGCGACTACTTGATCAGCCTGCTCGAGCCAAGCGACGACATTGTAAGCGCTCGTCGCTGTACTATAAAGAACACTCCCCTTAACGCGATATCCTTTGATAAGAAAAAGATTGGACTCGCCTGTCACAGTCTTTCCGCTTATCGTCGCAGACGCGACCAAGGTAAAATATCCAGCCGTCGAAATCTGTGCAGCCGTGAAACTCGCAACTCCATTTGACAAAGTGGCACTCGCTGTTCCGCTTAAAGTTGCGCTCGTGTTCGCTTTTCCTAGAACAACGGTTACACTGGCCGAGTCATTATCAATAGTGTTGCCCTGCGCGTCTTTTAAAACAACTTTAAAACTCATGTTTGTCGTTGCAGTGGTATCCGGAACACCGGTGGCAGAAGCCGCGCTATCGACAAACGTCAAATAACCCGCGCTGTCGTCGTTGCTCCCTGCGGTTTCACTTTCGGATGCGCCCATATCATAACCGTCATTAGCACCGCCTAAATAATCTTCATCCAAAACATTCGATCCGGAAATTTCGCTTAAATTAAACGGGATATTGGCTTTATAGCTGACCGCAGAAACGCCGTCGTTATAGCTGATCGTGACATTTGCAATGTAATTGGCGGCGGTGTTCGAGGGGGTCCAGCCAGTGTATGACCACATATAGGTTGTCGCGTTTCGTGTTCCCATATTGGTGGTCGTCAGTGTCGCTTCAGTTGTCCCGTCGCTGCGGTAAATGACCATCGAGCACGTATCACTGGCCCCGACGGCTACAATATCCTGATGGCCTTGTAGCCAGCAGTTAATCGTATAATTGGGAGCTATAGGATTATAAACAACAGCCGCCTTGACTTCAGTTGAAGGCAAAATATTAAAAGAAGAACTCGTTGCCGAAGTTAAGCCGCTGGCCGTTGCACTTAAGGTATACGTGTTTCCCGCCTTGGTCACGCGCAAATCATTAAAGGTCGCAACACCAGCAGTGACAGTCTTAGTCAAAGTTCCCAACAGCGCGGCATTACCCGGGTTAGAACCATAAGCAACAGTGACACTCGTCGAGTTATCCGACGTTACCGTGTTGCCCGCAATGTCTTTGACAGCAACGACCGGATAGGGACGGACCAAGTCAAACTGATAACCGTCCGACGGAGAAGTGGTAAAACTCAAATACGAAGCGCCGCTGACCATGGTAAACTGCTGGGTGGCACTCCACGTTCCGGTATTATCCGCCTTGTCATAAAAACGAATGCGCCAATAATATGCTGTCCCCGCTGCCAATGTTGAACCCGCATACGAAATATCCGACGAGCGGGCGCTAATCGAAACAGGTGTTGACAATGCCGTTTTCGTTGAATCCCACATCGTCGTTCCCGTAAAATCGCTGGCCGTATTCACCTGAATTTGATAATACAAAGCCTGATCGCCCGAATCTGCATCCGCAAAAACAGCCGAAAATTCCGGTGTGGCATCGGCAACGTTAGCAACCGCCGTGACGGCCCCTTCACAATGCGGTGTCGTCGGTGCGCCGGGCGCAGTTGTGTAAATCGTGGAAGCCATCGTAAACTGCTGCGTGGCGCTCCAATCGCCCGGATAACCGGTATGCGTCGAATCCCAAAAACGAATACGCCAATAATACGATGTTCCCGCAAGCGTCAGTGCTGTGCCCGCATAAGAAATATCATTCGAACGATAACCGTTAGTGACATTGCCGCCAAAAGAGGTTTTGCCCGTGTCCCACATGACCGTCCCGCTAAAATCAGAAGCGGTATTAACTTCAATTTCATAATCGGTGCATGCGTCAGCATCATTATCAGAACACACCGCATTAAATTCGGGAGTAATATCGGAAACATTGGAAACAGGTGTGGACGTCCCTTCGCAATGAGGAGACGTCGGAGCATTCGCAACTTCATTGGCCACTTCATCCGCGCCAATATCCGGCGTCGTCGCATGACGAGTTCCGCCATCTATATCATCTGTGATCGGCAAATTCGCATCCGCGTCCAAATCATCCCCATTTCCACCCCATAAAGTCAAACCCGTATAACGAAGATGAAAATTAGCAGACGTGCTGCGGCCGGAGTCATAAAAATATTCGCTATAATCCGTCTTGCCTGTCTGACTGCCCGTACCACTGGCGGTGGCGTCGGAAGAAACGTTATAGCTTTGGGTAATCGTACCGTTGTAGGCTTGCGTTGTCCCGCTGGCCGAACTAAAATATCCCGAAAAATTATTCTTGACCGTCATTGTTCCGGACTGATTATCAATACCTCGAGCATAACTACTTGCCCCACCTAAAGTCCGTATATCATAAAGGGAATTGTTAAAAATATAGTGCGTGTCCCCGCCCGCTGTGGTTTTGATACCGGCAATGCTTGAATCTGATGTCGTGTCCACATTACTTAAATCATAAATCGCAGAGTTACTCACCTTCAAATATCCGTCGTCTACATTGATACCAAAAACATTGCGCGTCCCCGCACCGTCGGCATTGGCCAAATCATGAATAATAACCTTGTCAATACGAATGTCGCTTGCTCCATCGGTAATCGCGCTGTTTAAGTTAATGCCTGTAACATTCTGGCCATTAGTCACATTTTCGCCGGAAATTTCTAGTCCCGCGACACGCACATAATCATTAGAAATTCCTAAAATCGAATAGCTCGCCGCCGGAGCTGCCGTCGTCGGAGCCAGCCGGCTGCCTGTGCCTTCACTAGCTGTGTGGCGCTGAGACGTCCCGACTTCGGAAGTCGAAGACGGCACAAAAATCTTAATATAATTATTCGCCGCCGTCGTATACCCGCTGACCGTCGGCGCTTCGTTTAAAACCCCGTCATTATAAACCGGCCATTCCAAAATCGCAGACGCTGTCGCAAGATTGGAAGAATTCAAATGACTCGCATCCGACGAACTGGCAATCGCCGTTGTCAGGCTGTTAAATGCGCGTTTAATTGAAGCCACAGAGCCGCTGTCATCAGCCGGGATAGATCCCGTCGGAGTACTAACCCGATAAGAGGTCGAACTTTGGCGATACCGAATATAATATTTGTTGCTTCCAATCGTAATCTCGTCACCAACCCCGACATTTGATGGCTGAGCCGCAGAAAAAGTCATAGTCCCGTTGGCAGCTACTGAAACCGTCGCGGTTGGTGAACCGCTTTTTAAGTCAGCGGTATTTGTCCCAACCGAATAATAGACGTGCGTATTACCAATCAAACTTAAGTACGGCGTATAAGCAGATGCATCAACAAAAGAATAAGGAACCACATATTCATTTGAACTGGGGGCAGTATTGCTAACATCGCGACTTGATAATAACGCATATTTTGTAGAAGTACTTGGATTGATCCAACTTGTAGATAAATTTGAAGAGGCGTAATATGTATTCAGAGATATGCCGACTGTTGAACGCCAATCCGCATCATAACTGCTGGCCAAAGCTCCATCATAATCGGTTTCACGCGTTGTTATAGTGACGGGATTGGTCCAATTATAATCATGCACTCTAAGGGTAAAATCAACATCCGACAGATTAAGCGCGAGTGCTAAATACAAATTAACTTGTGTTACATTATCAATTTGAACCTCATTTGTTGGAAACAAAACATATCCACGTAAAACCGTATAACCAACACCAACACCATACGTTTGTCCTACTTGTAAATCATTTTCAAAATAATTTGAAGTATCCCGAGCTGACGCATAACTAAGATCGTTATAATTCATAATACTATAATTGTCCTCCTCTTGGTAGACTGTAACCGGATCGATTTCGACCGGATACGCGGCGGTTTTGAGTTGTTCGAGAGGGAATTGGACAGTGACGGTGAAAACAGTGGTTAGTGGTTGGGGGCTAGGGGTTAGGGGTTGGTGGTTGGTGGTTGGTAGATGATCGTTGGTGGCTTGCCTGCCGTAGGCAGGTTGGATTAGAAATTTGCCGGTGATAATCTTGCCGTTCGCGTCGGTGGCTTTGGGGTCGTGCCAAGACCACTGAACAATACCATCCTTATCTTTAAATTCTACATTTCCCGTCGTCACGGACGAGTTGCCGTCCCATAATTTGCCGTCGACAAAAAGGTCGAGGTCGGTTGAGAAGGTGAGGGAAAGTTGTAATAAGTCGTTAGGGGTTAGGGGTTGGGGATTAGACGCTGGACGCTGGACGCTGGTGGTTGGTGGCTGGTTGATTAATTTTTCTAACGTCGCCCAGCTGTCCACACGAAGGATTTTCATAAAGCTGGTACTATTGGGAATATATTTAAAATCCAATCCCTTGCCATAAGCGTCTTTCCATTCAATAAACCCGCCGCCGGAGATGATGTCAAAGGGCTTGTTGGTGACTTCGCCTTTGACGGGTTGGGGGGAAGCGAGGATTAAGGGGTTAGGGGTTAGGGGTTGGGGGTTAGTAGCTGGTGGCTGGTGACTGGTAACGGAAAGTTCTTGTGGAACAGCGGTCAAGAAGTGGCCTTGCTTTTGTAAACGCAAAATTTCGTGCTCGCCAAAGACTTCCTTTACATACGCCTGATAGTCGTTATCGACCATTTGGTAAGACCAAGTCGAGTGGTTAGTGGCTAGGGATTCGGGGTTAGTGGATGATAGTTGAAGATACGGTTGCCAGCGGGTGTCGATGTCTTTCCATGGGCCTTTGTCGTCTTTTTTATAATGGAGCGGGCCGGCAGAAACAATCGCCTGCACTTTTCCGTCGGGGCGAGCAAAAAGTTTTGCTTCCTTGCTGCGTTTTTCGGGTATTTCTTTTGCGCCTTCGGGCAAACCGCGTAAATAAGTTGTTTTTAGTTCGGGTAAATTGTCGGGGGTTAAAGAGGGGTTCGGGTTTAGGGGTTCGGGGTTAGACGTTGGTGGTTGGACGCTGGGCGTTGGGTCTTGGGCACGCGGCCGCGTGCCCCTACGGTCGGAAACAGGATCAACACTGATAGAGTTATTATACGGACTTTCGTCGACCTTGGCCGTGACCTGCGCATAGGCTTGAGAGAACACCTGTGGCCGTGAAAGAAAAAAGATAATCCCGGCTAGGCCAAAGATCGATAAAAATATTTTCAAAGTGCGATTAACAATCATAAATAACTTAGTAACTCACTATTAGTCCCGCTTTGATAGCGGGATTTCGGCTGTGCGCCGTTAGCGCACGCAGCCTCAACGCACGCAGCCTCAATCCCAAGTACTTGTGTCATTTTTCTTGTTTCGTAATTCTTCGTTAATTTGCGATTTAAAATGAACATCTCCTTTAACCGCGATCTGTGCCTCGATGATTTTTTGCTCTACCATCCCCGCATCTTCGGCATGCGGGTTAAAGTACAAATATTTTTTGTAATGGTCCAACGCGACTTTAGGATCATTTAAGAATTCGCCGCTAACAAAGGCCAAATTGTAATGCGCGCTGGCATCCTCCGGCGACAACTCAATGGCATGGGCGTATTCCTTGGCTGCCTCTACATAATCACCCTGGTTAAAATACGTGTTGCCCATGTTGTAATGCACCTTCGCTTCATCCCGGCTCAATTTCTGCTTTTCTTCGCTGACACTATTTAAAGCCAAAAGGACTTTTTGACCGCGTTCCTTAGCTTCTTCACTCGTTGGGGCTGAAACAAAATTGACGGAAACAGACGGATGCTGGACGCTGGACGCTGGCGGCTGGACGTTAGAAGCTGGTGGTTGGACGCTGGACGTTGGCAGTTGGTCGTTGGTATTTGATGCTGGCTCGACGGAAGCGTTTCGTATTTTTTGCGCTAACTCGGTTTGCAAACGTACAATTTGCATACTATAATCCTGCTCTTTTTGCGTTAACTGTTGCTGTAAAACTTCCAGTTGTTTTTGCGTCTGGCTTCCCTGCGAAACGATATTTTCATTTTGCTTCTTTAAAGCATCGCGCTCTAAGGCCACTTCATTGAAGCGATTACTTTCAAGTTTTTGCTGGCCGCGCACGGTCTTAAGCTGTCCATCCAAATCTGAAATCTGGGCTTTAAGCTGATTATTGTCTTCGATTAATTTACGCAAACTTGCACTTAGCTCTACGACTTGTGTGTCGGTGATGGTTTCGACAGGCGGCTGGAGGCTGGACGTTGGACGCTGGACGGTAGACGTTGGGGGTTGAGGGTTGGTGTCATTGCGAGGAGTCCCCGCAGGGGACGACGCGGCAATCTCGTTTTTATTTTCATGAGATTGCTTCGCTACGCTCGCAATGACAGATCCAGAAACGCGAGGCAGCGTAGCCTTGTGGCCGGAAACATAATCGGCGTGCGGCTTAATTGTCGGTTTTTCAACTCGTTCTGAAGGCTTCATCTCTGTCACCCCAACTTCGGTTTCGACTTCGACGACGTCGGAGGCTGGACGTTGGACGTTGGAAGACGGAGGTTGGGGGTTAGGGGTTAGGGGTTGGACGCTCAAGACTGATGCTTCTCTGGTCGAAGTCTCTTGCGCTAAAACATTAGCTGCTAAAGAAAAAACAAAGGCCACCATTAAATATACTTTTACTTCAAAATTTGTCATTATTTTTTTCATTCGTTTTTAACCTCAACCCACCAACGTCCAGCGTCCATCCTCTAGCCCCCAACCCCCAACCCCTAACCCCTTTACTTAAGGCTTTATCCCCGTCTTGCCCTGTGCATCTTTCACATCCAAATCCTTGTAATCCTTCGACGGCTTAATGACTGCCCCCCGGCGCTCAGGATAATTTTCATTACCCGTCACAATATGCGGAGTAATAAAAATTACCGTCTCCGAAGACTCAATCGATTCACTGCGGCTGCTAAAAAGGCCCTGCACAAGCGGGATATCCATCAAAACCGGAATCCCTTTGCGCGTCAAAACCTTCTGCTCTTTTTTAAGCCCGCCTAAAACAATGGTCATCCCGTCTTTGACCATAACATTGGTCTCAACTTCAGTTTTGGTAATCTGAGGGATCCCTCCGCCTTGTGAAGAAATGCTTTTTGTCACCGTCGATATTTCCGGCTTTAAAGACATCGTGACATACCCGTTATCGTTAATCGTCGGGGTCACGCTTAACTTTAACCCAACGTCGACGAAACGGACATCTTCGCTATGAATGGCATTGTCCCCTGTCCCGGAGGTCGTTGAAACAATATAAGGCACCGTATCCCCGACGTGAATTTTGGCCTCTTCCTGATTGGTCACCAAAAGTTTTGGGTTGGCGACAAGCTTCGTATCGCTGACTTGCTTTAACGCGCGAAGAGCCGCGGTAAAATCGCTGACCCCCACCTTGCCGATGGCGATACGCCCGTACTTCGAAAACAAGTTGTCACTGCTGGCCAAATTAGCGTCATCCAGCATCAAACTTTTAAACTGCAAATTGCGAAGCTCTTTGATCGAACTATCCGCAAACGCCATACTCCAATCAATGCCAGCGTCGAAAGACGGACTAAAGACAACCGACAAAACCCTGACTTCGATTAAAACTTCTTTCGTCGGCGCATCAAGGTCCTGGAGGATTTTCAAAACTTCTTCTTTGCGGCCGGCAAGAGCACGGATAATCAGCTTGTTTGTCCTTTCATCGACGGTGATGGAACCAACCGCCTGTTGGTCTACACGAGCGCGAAGCTTTTCGGCGGCCACATCAGCCTTGGCGTATTGCAAAGGAAAAATAATCGGTTCCAAAGGTTGCTCGATATTAGAAAGTGTTTTGCGCATCTTTTCAATCGTCGCGCGCGTGTCGATCAACACGACATTTCCTGTATCCTCATCAACAATAATCTGGCCAATCGCGCTTTTGACACCGTCTAGGGCCGAAAGCGCGTAACTAGGTTTGGCATACTGCAGGTGGACAATTTCAACTTCGCGCTTGTCGCTAAAACTCTTGCCGTACTGCGTTGAGAACTCTTCCTCGGTCATGATCCGGACAATGTCATCTTCGATCGCGTAAGCCAAATGATTCGATAAAGCCGCAATATTCAAAGCATCTTTGATCGAAACGCTTTTTAAATAAAAAGTGGCGCGGCCTTGTACCGTGCTGGAAGTCACCAGATTAAAATCTCCCCGCAAAGCCAAAAAACGCAAAACATCAATCACGCTCATGTCGCGCACATCGAGCGTAATTTTTCGCAGCAAACGCTCTTCCAAAGGGGCTGTCGGAACATCAACAACGATAGCAAGCGGCTCGCTACCGCCGGGAATACCAAGCTGATCAAAAGACGTCGCAGGCGCTGACGATGAAGACGAAGTCGACGACCCAGGGGCGTTAGCCGCAGGTGCTTCTAAAACGGGAGATTTTTGCCCCACGACCGCAGGCGCGGCCTTTTGCGAATTAGCCGGAACCTGAGCAGAAACATTCGTCACCACAAAGCTGATCGAAAAAATCAAAACAACCAGCGCGCCGATACCCAATCGCCAATCTTGTTTTTTGATAATTTTTTTCATTTTTTCTCTAAGGGTCTAACCCCAAGCCACCAGCGTCCAACGTCTAACCACTAACCTTTGCTGTCACAAATTCAACGTTAACTTTTCGCCATTATAAGAAAACTCGACTCTGTCGGCATAAATCACATCCAGCTTGACGCCTTCCAAATCTTCGCCGGTTTTCAAAAAATGTGTTACCGACGTGCTTGTGTCCTCAATCATCGCCGTCGCTGTTTCGGGAGTGCTTAACCACGAAATCCCCACAAGTTTAAAATTCGTCACTTTATCTTTAATCTGCTGATTCTCTACGGGAGCGACTATTTTTATTTCCTCTACTTTCTTTTCGAATGGCTTAAAAATATTACGCTTGCTGATTTTTTCAATATAGCTTTCGGCATCGCTTATCGTCGGCAATGCGATTTGCTTACCGTCATCTGCGGCCTGTTTGACTTCAAATACAACCTGCGCCTGGGATTCTTTCATCCCTCTTGAAAAATCCTGGGCAAAGAAAAGCCCAAAAACAAAAATGACAAATACCAAAAAACCATTGATAACACGCAACCCAAAGCCGGCGGACGTTTGCGAATCTTTCGAAAAAAGGGCAAAAATTTTTTGAACAAACGGCGGAATCGGAATCGACTGAACACCGACGCTGCTAACCGAACTAAGGACATTGCTGACCTGTGCGGGTGCACCAGCGCTCGCAGAGGCAGCCCCAGCAGGCTTATCCTTGGCATCAGCCTCTTCGATGAGTTTTAACAGTTTTGATTCTGCAGTTTCTTTACCCATAAAATTTTATCCCGGCCCCAACATTCTCGTCGGAGCAGAAATACTTGGCCCGACGCTGGATGAAAAATCGACAGCTCCCAACTTGTATTGCTCTTCTTTGGCGATGACGTCACGCACCAAAATCCGGTCAACGGCATGCTTGTTTTGCAGAATAAGCTCCTTTAAAATCTGGTGACAGAGCTTGGTGATTTTGCGCGGATACCCACGGGTGTAGTTATAAATTTCACTGACCGCCTCGTCTAAAAAAAGGTCCATGCGGCTGTTGTACCCGGCAGTTTTGACACGAAAACCGATCAGCTCGCGGGTCTCTTTAACGTCCAAGGGATTGAGTGTATATTTAAAACTGATGCGGTCCATAAAGTTGGGCATGTTCACAATTTTGGGATACAGCTCAACCTGCCCTAAAAGCACCAGTTGAAGAAGTTTGTACTCGTTGGTTTCAAAATTCAAAAGTACGCGCAAAGTCTCAAGCATCGCCATGTCCATTTTTTGCGCTTCATCGACGATAAGAACGACCGTCTGACGGTCTTCAATCGCTTTTTGAATCAGGAATTTTTCAAAAACATCCCGCAATTCAAGAACATCGGATTTGGCAGGATCTATATTAAACAGCACATCGATTGCATAATTGCGCACGAGGGCTGTCAAAAATTGTTTTTCGTCCTCGTAAACCGGATTAAGGACGATATGAAAAAGCATATTTGAGCGTTTTTTAAGCTCCTGAACCAATAAACGGGAAAGCGAAGTTTTTCCGGTGCCGATATCACCAAAAATGACGGAAAGCCCGCGCTTTAAATGCAGCTCGATGAGGATATTTGTTAATGCGGTGTCGTGTTCTTTGGTCAGATAAAAAAACGAAGGGTCCGGGCTGGTCGAAAACGGCTCTTTATCAAATCCTAATATTGTAAAATAAGCCATAAAAGAAAATAAGTAATAAAGACCAAATACAGTCTGTTAAAAGTATATAGTTCGAGCTGCATAAATACAATTTTTTATTTGTGTTTGATTTTAACATAAGTGCTTGTCTTTACAACTGGTTAATCAGTTTTTTTTACTGAAAAATCTGCAAAAAAAGAGGATTTCCCGAGGAGGGAAAAAGGCGGCGGGAAAAAAACAAAAAAACTTTTAAAAAATCGTTAAATTCTTTCGTAACATTAATAATTTCTAATTCTTTCGAAACTTGATTTCTTTTTTTTGTAAAAATTTTATGAGCCCCGCCAAAAATCCGTTGGTTCTGGCAAAAGCGCGCAAAATCATCACATCACCAAACCACAATCGATCATTCCAAACGGCTACAAAACGGATACCAAAAAAAATATTTATTCCTATCAGCGTTAACAGGGCCGCCACCAAACTCCATACCGCACTTTTAAAAAATCCTAATAGTATTAATATTGTTGATAAATAAACAATAAAAACTAGCCCAACCTCGACGCTATCTTTCCAAAACGTGTATCCGTCGCCGCGAGCCATCAAAGGGTGGTCCCGATACATTTGCGCGCGCCAAAAACCATGAACGTATTGTTCCGACAGATATTTTCCCAGCGATTGCGTATGAAAGTGGTCGACGAGTGCGTCTTTGGCAAAATAAATCTTATAACCTCTCGACGAGATTTTATAACTTAAATCATTGTCCTCGCCGCTAGCCTGACGATAAGCCGCATCAAAACCGCCAACTTCCTGAAAAATACTTTTTTTAATCGCAAAGTTAAAACTGCCAAAATACGACGGGAATTCGGGCATCAAGACCCGATGCCGAAAAAGAATTTCCGCATGGATGCCACGGCTTAATGGACTTTGAGGGTTGGCAATACCATAGCTACCGGCGACACAGACAACATGAGGTTTATCAAAATGCGCCATCATCACCTCAAGCCAATCGCTATGCGGCAAACAATCCGCGTCGGTAAAAAACAAAATCTCCCCACGCGCTTCCAGCGCCCCGTGATTGCGTGCCGCGGCAGGGCCAGAATTTTGCTGAAAAAAATATTTTACCGTCGGGAATTTTAAAATTTCATTTTTGGTATTGTCCGTCGAACCGTCATCGACCACAATGATTTCGACAAAACGATCTTCGGTCCGCAGAGTCTCTGCATTTCGAAACGCACTGGCCGCGGTCAACGCCGCTTGCAAAGTGCGCCCAATCGTTTTTTCGCCATTATAGACAGGAATAATAATACTAATTTTTTCTGAAAGCATACTTAAACTTTCTTTGCAACTGCAAAAAGAAGCATCCCGAAAACAGGGCCCAAAAATTCCGGCGAAAAACGATACGGTAAAACATTGACTCCGCCGTTTTGTATAACAGCTAAACCGTTGCGCCGATGCAAATCCGTAAGTTGTTGCAAGACAAAAGGTTTCTCCTCTATTCCCGGCATAAAAAATGGACGGATGAGCTCCCAAGGCGACCAGCGATTGGGAACAAATGTAACGATATAGCCGCCGGGTTTTAAAACAGAAATCAAATTCAGCATAATTCGATTTTGATCTTCGGTGGAAAAATGCTCAAACAAACCATCGGTAAAAATGACGTTAAACCGCTCAGATAAGACTTGCGACAAAGAATCGTTAACCATATCGGCAACAACAAGTTTTGCCTGTCCCCCTGTGGCCTGCCGGGCCATTTGAAGGGCATTTTCGGAGTAATCCAAGGCTGTCGCGACCATGCCTTGATCGCAAAAAAACTTTGTAAAAAATCCGCTCCCGCACCCGGCGTCCAAAGCAAAATCGTTAGGCTTACAACGGGCCTTAAGAACTTCAAGTATGCGCCGCTTAGACCAGCTAATCTTAGAAAATCGCTGGCTTT
>CAZWOH010000045.1:0-12558 GCA_964635405.1 uncultured Planctomycetales bacterium
CTGTTGGCGGGATTTTAGGATTGTCCGACGTTGTGGTCGTTTCCGGCGAGAGCATATCGATGGTTTCGGAAGCACTCAGTTCAGGCAGAAAAGTTGCAACTTTTTTTCTCGAGCATCGCGGTTCGCTTCGGTTTGAAGAAACCAAACACGGCCGTTTTGTTGAGCGTTTGGCCGCAGACGGTTACATTCTGTTGTCCGACGTCAAATACATGAAAGATTCTATTTATAAGCTAATCAAAAATAAAGTCCAAACCAAACAATTAGACGACAATGCGGTCCTTGTTAATGCACTAAAGAAAATAATATAACGCAATGTGCAAGTTAAGCCGATTTGGGAAGTCCTTTTAAGGCGAATGGCGCCATAGAGGCGCAAAACAATTGAGCCTAAAAGGACTTCTCAAGTCGGTAAAAAAACTTGCACACGGCGTGATTTAATGAAGCTCCACGGCTTTACAGCCGTGGCCTCTCACATTTCGGGATTCCATTTAAGCGGAATCCCGCCAGAAGACCATCCCATACGCGTCTTAATAGAACGTGGTCTTCTGTTGCGGGATAAAATTTGCACTGTAAAAGCGATCACTAAAATAAACAAAGGCGCAATCGGCAAAGCAAACCGTGGAACTGTCGCAAACAGAGAATAAAGCGTCACATGGCACATGATCAGATAAATTAAAAAAAATAGAGTCGCTAAAAAATTGCCTTCTTTGTGATCTGCCTGCCACAAACCTTTTCTATGCCGGAAAAGATAAAAACAGCAAAACACCGTCGAAATTATGGACAAAAACCCGACAATAAAGCGCAAAGCTTTTGCAAAAACAGCATTGTCAAAAACCACATCGAGCCAATCCGGATACGCGACAAAACCGATTCGCGTCGATTCCCAAAAAAACATATGCACCCAATCAAAGCCGGTCAAAAGAATATATTGAAACGGATTCTGAAAAATTTTATCACGAATCAATTTTGCAAATTCACGGTCGCGTTCTTGTAACGGGAACTTTGCGCTGACTTCATAATTTTTTTGCGCGGCTAAATCATCGGATGTTCGGATGTCCCAAAAGTGACAAGATTGCCGATCGAGCAATCGGGCACAATCATCCTCTTCAAATAAATTATAAGCACCGCCCGCCCAAAATTTTCGCAATGTCAAAGGTTCTTGTCGTCGGGCCGTATTGCCGTATAACGCCCACGCACCGCGATCCGTCAAGGTAAAAAAGCCATTATATTTTTTGTTGATCGATTTGTAGCCGCAAATACAAGATCCAAAAACCAAAACTGCAGAGAACAAAAATACGACGGTATTTTTAAAAACCTGTTTTTTTTGATCTCTAAAAGCCATGATGGCTAAACCAATAAAAGACAGTAAATATAGTGGGAAAATAATTTCATAGATCCCTTTGGCCAAAGTAATTGCAACAAAACACAAACCTAAACCTATCCCGTATCCAAAACTAAAATTCGCCGACTCTCTTTGCAAATAGTCCCAGACCCTTGAGCTCAATAAAACGATTCCTAAAATCGGGATATACGTCACAATTTCCGAATAGACACTGAGTGCGGAATTTACAAAAGCGGGCGATATCCCTAAATATAAAAGCGCAAAAGCCCTGACGCCAGAACTGATTTTGCCTTCGTTTAAAACAAAAACCGTCATCCCGACAGCCCCAAACAGCAAAACGACTTGAAAGAATTTTAACGCTGTTTGATACGATCCAAGCTGCGTAATTTGCATGCACCAAGAAACAAGAAACGGATAAATCGGCTCGCGGTTAGGTCCGCTGACAAAATACGCCTCCCACCCTTTTTGATAAATCATCCGTCCTAAATCTTCATAACCTTTGGCATCATGCACAAGAATAGGCTGGGTCACAAACCCCAGATACGCCCAATAAAAAAGAATTCCCAAAAGAATAATAAGGAAAACTAAAGAGTTTTTTAAACTGCGGTCAGGATGGCCTTGCATAAATGAAATTTAACGCAATGTGTAAGTTCCGTGTCATTGCGAGCCCCGAAGGGGCGCGGCAATCTCGCTTTTAAATACGGGATTCACAAAAATAAAACTTGCACATCGCGTAATTTACTGTGGTTTTTGGGACTGCTCGTACAAATGCGCCAAAAAATAAAACGGCAAATGATACGTAATCATCCATTCCAATTGCCAAAAAGCCCACGAATCCAGATAAAAATCTGAATAGCTCAAAATGCTCGACATATCTGTAAATAGCATCTGCGTCTGTGTCGCGCCAACCAATAAGCCGATGGGAATCTGAACACCAAGCGTGATCAACATGTAAAAGATTTTAGCCTTCCATCCTTTGAGCAACAACCATCCGGCAAATGTCATCATCAAAGAACAAACAACCAGCGGCAAAGGAGACGCATCGAACATCCCCGCCTGAAACAAAAAGTCCCACGGCTGATCATTAAAAAGGATAAAATACGTCCCGACAGAAATTCCGATATACGCTATTGCCCGAAACCAATGTTTAAAGTCAATCAAAAGCCGTGCGGCAAAAATATTAAGAAGCGCAAACGCAAGACTGATCATAACGCCAACACGTCGGTCCAAACTCGGCGCCAATAAATACAGACAACCGGTCGTACCGATCATCAGCAAAATATTTTCACGTTGAAAAACTTTATTTTTCATAGGGGTCTCCCTTGGAACTGCCACGTGCACCTTAAAGACTTGTGCTAATCTATATTACGCTGCTTGTTTTTGCCCAACAAAAACTTTTTAATCAACGGATCAACCGGTTTGTCTCCGACCCAAATTGAAAAAAAAGCCCGTCCAAAATCAGCGCCGGGAACAATTCCTTTGACGACACCGTTGACTTCAATAATCGTTCCCTTTGCCGGGATATAACTGACCTGTATCCGATCCATTTTTCTGACGCTTGGATAATACGAATTTAACATATCAATACGCGGGGACAATTTTTCAAATTCTTTCTCTGAAACGTTTAAGCGAATCCCCTTGGTCGTTGCCCGCTGCAATTCGATCTCGGGGATATTTTGTAAATAAATAATTTCAATACTTTTAGGAATATCTTTGAGGATATCCTTGGTATCTGTTTCCTTCTTCAAATAAAGCGCGGCGGCGGCAACGCGTATCGACAAAAACTTCTTTAGCCCTGCCCCACGCAAAGATAATTCTATCGGCCCACGCTTAAAGGTATCTTTAAATTCCAAATTGCCCAGTTTATAAGCCTGGGAACCTGGAATAATCAAAAATGAAAAAAGAAAAAACAAAAAAATAACTGTTCGCAACCTGACCATAAAACAACCGCCCTTTTAATCAACTGCTTGTGAAATTTTTTAAAACATTCAAAAACTCGCCAACTTTAAGAACTGAAAAAATATTTGAATACTGGTCCGTCCACAGACGAATCACAGACGCTTCTGCCGCCTGTTTTTGGTCCCAGCCAAAATGTGAAACCAGCTTTTCAAAACGACCGGCACTCCAGGTTACCGCGACCCAATCTGAATACAATTCATAAAAGCCAGCTTGACCCGTCGATTTATAACAAAAATGCGCATTTAAAGCACTGGCGCTCTTTTCGGCAATAAGCCCGGCCTTTATATAACGATTCGTTACATGAAACAAGATAATCCCGTTTTCCGAAAGATGCTCCCGGCATTTAACTAACATTTCCCTCGTCAAAAGATGCGACGGAATCGAATCCCCGTTAAAAGCATCAATGATCAAAATATCATACTTCGCATTCGTATTTTTATCCAAAGCCAGCCGCGCGTCACCCAAAAAATAAGAAATTTTAGCCGGCGAATTTTTTATAAAAGTAAACAATCGATTTGCAATTTTATATACTTCGGGATCCAATTCATAAAAATCAATTTTTTGCCCGGGCCGTCCGTAGGCCGCCAAAGTCCCTGCCCCCAATCCGACGATGCCAATGTGATCGCGAGCAAAACTTTCATCTTCCAAAACATCCGCCACAGGCGAGTGCACTCCAAAATAGCTCGTCGGCTGCATAGCCAACGCAGGGTCCAAGCTTTGCATCCCATGCAGCGTTGTCCCGTGCATAAAAGACCTTACCCCGCCATAATCAAAAATTTTGCAAATCCCGTAATAATTTCTTTTTTTATACAGATAATTTTTCTTCCCCCAGAGGACCTCTAAAGACGGTGTCAGCATAAAAATTAAAATCATCGTCAAAGCAAAAGCATTCTTAACACTTTTAATCTGATTAAGCAAAATCAGCACAAGAGTAACGATCAGAAAAACTCCCAACAAATTCTCTTGAAAAAATGCCAAAGGCCACAAAAACAGCGCAACAATCAGAATAGCCATGCTCATCAATGCAACACTGCTTTTGCCACGGCCATTGTCCGAAGCAACTGTCGTTAACGCAATGATCAAAAGACCTAAAACAAACTCCAAAAGCGAATGGGTAACCAACGGGATAAGCCAGGTTGTCACCATCCCGCCGACAAACCCTCCCAGAGAGAGCAAAAAATAAAATACCGTTAAATTCTTGTTTCCCGTCGGGCGGGTTGCCGCCAATTGATTTTGGCAATACATGCAATAAATAAACAGTAGCCCAAACAATCCCAGCATTTTAAAAACAATGGGCAACACTGAGCGTTCCTGGAACAGATAAAACAGCACCCCTAATCCGATAAACATAGGGATCTGTTTTATGATCCACGCCGGACACCACGGCACTCTTTTAAAATTCAAAACAAACGCCAACAAATAAATGCCAAGCGGAATAATCCACAAGAGCGGAAACGGGGCAATAGCCATCGTCAAAATATTAGTGACCGACAAAAACATCATGACCCCCGCCGCGCTTAAAAGAATCCAGCGAAAAATCTCTCGCCGGTTAAGGGCCGGCGCTTTTTCCTCGATTTTCAAAACGTCCGTCTTTAATTCAACGGCAAAACACACCCCTACGCTTAGGACGATAAGAAAATAATACATCCATTTCCAGATCAATAACTGTATCGACTGGTCAAAAAAGAATTCAAAAACAAACGGATAGCTTAAAAGTGCGGCAAACGAACCGAAATTTGACCACGCATAAAGCGTGTAAGGATTGTCTCTCTGCGGCAAATTCGATTGCGCAAGCCAAACCTGAGCGACGATACTGACCGTCGATAAAACAAAAAAAACAGGCCCGATCGTTAACAGAAGCTGGATAAAAACATCAGCCGCCAAAAAGATTTTGTCACTAGCAGGGGTAACAATAAAATCCCTCCCCGGGAAAAATAAAAGAGGGACGACCATTAAGATGACGTGTAGTATCCGATAGCGTGATATTCTCATCGCGCTTAAGAGAAGATGTGAAAACCCGTATCCCCCCAGTAGCGCCGCCTGGAAGAACACCATACACGCGCCCCAAACCATATAACTTCCACCGTATTGGGGCAAAAGGATTTTTGCGGCAATCAATTCAATTTGAAACAGCAAAAAAGCGGCAAGAAAAACCAGAAGATTAAGGAGAGCAATTTTTTTCATGAAAAAGCAATTGGGAAAAAAGTTAGCCAATGACGAGCAACGCCGCCATAAGCCCGATGCCTAAAATGATGCAAAAAAATTGTCCTAAAGCCGCGCGAATGCTAACCTCATGCCCATGATGCAGTTCGGGAATAAGGTCGGATCCGGCAATATACAAAAACCCTCCGGCAGTAATCGGCAACAAATAAACCGTGCAAGATGCCGCATGAGTGCCAAGCAAAAAGACAATCAAAACGCCGCCAAACGCGGCCAAAGCGCTTAAGAAATTTAAAAGCAAGGCCCGCCGCACTGAGACGCCGCCATGAACAAGAATCCCAAATTGACCGATCTCCTGGGGAATTTCATGCAAGATAACCGCTATCGTCGTCGTAATTCCAATCGGCACGCTCGTTAAAAAACTCGCGGCAATCAGCATCCCATCAATCATGTTGTGAAAACTGTCGCCAACAATATTAAGCGCCACAACCGGATGGGCATGTTCATGCGATGCGGGAATGTGACAGTGCTGCCAGCGCAGGAATTTTTCGAGGATAAAAAAAATCAAGATCCCGCCTAAAATACAAAAGGACGCAATCGGCGCGGGAGAAATTTCCTCAAACGATTCGGGAATCAAGTGAATCAGGGCATCGCCAAAAAGCCCGCCGACGGCAAAGCTTACAAGATACAGCAATATTTTCTTTAAAACATCATTGCTCAAAGAAAGGGTAAAAACGCCGACGAGTGAAATAAGGCTTACAACTAAGACACTTAAAAAAATATAAATCCAGATATTCATAGCCTGTCCTTGTTAACACCCTATGCCAATGTTGTTTATCAGCTTGGGAAGTTCCTTTTAGGCTCAATTGTTTTGCGCCTCTATGGCGCCATTCGCCTTAAAAGGACTTCCCAAGCTAAGCTTAACTTGCTAATCACTTTATTAATACTCAATGCTTCACATTTTCTTTTGTCGTCAGCGTCGAGAGATAATCGCGCAGGGCGCTGATTTCTTCCGGGGTCCCAACCAAAGGGGGCATATACTTGCGATACGGTGAGTCGTCTTTGTTCTCATGCAATATTTTTAAAAAATTCCCGATAGCATCCTTGTCGCGGTCCGCTAACAATCTTTTCATCGAGCGATAAACGTCTTTCGTATGGCACGCTTTGCATTGGCCGCGAAACATCGCCTCGCCGCGGGCCAGATTCACATCACCCTTGTCGCTGATCCACTGCGTTTTTGACAAATACCCTTCGCGATTAAAACGTTCCACCTCGCTTTTTCGCACACCGTTAGAATACATATGCCCGACGACAATATACGGCTTGCGTAACATTTCACGAACATACTCTGAAGAAAACGTCGCACAAAACGCCAGCAGGATAATCAGATTTGCATGCTTTCGATTAAAATCCTCCGGCGCGCGCACAGCAAAAAAATAAACAACTCCGACAAGCGTTAGTGATGTCACAATCACAACAACGACCGTACGGGTCAGGGCTGTAAACATCCCTGAAGCTATTGTACTGATCCCCAGTTCAAGCAAGCTTCGCTGAGAAGGGGCAAGCTGGCTGATAAACCACCCCAAAAAAATCGGCATCACAATAAATAACGGCATGACCCATTTGGCACTCCAGCGGACCATTTGGCTTTTAAGCTCAACAGCATTATTGTCAATACGGCTGCAGGTAGCCAAAGCCCAAACGCCGGCCAGAGAACAACACACCGCCGAACGCAAAAACAAACTCGGCCAATACGTGGGATTAAAGAAGGCTGACCAAAACTCGCTGGCTTCTTTTCCTGTTCCGGCGACGGCAAGCCACGCGGCTGCCGGCGTCAATTTAAACGTCAAAATCCCGTTAATAATAATGAGAGTAAATACCGACGATATCGCATAAAATAGCCCGACTTTCAAATGCAGTTTTTCGTCAATGCGGTCCCACGAATAATAGTAAACAAGAGCGGTTGTCAGCTCGACTAAAAAAACAACCCATTCAATGGCCCAACCAAAAACAAAATTATGAATGAGCGTACTGGTCGCCTCCGGTGCGGCCAAGCTAATCGAAAACCAAATCCCGACACCCGACACTGTTCCAAAAACACTCGTTAAAATCACAAAAAAACGCGAATGCGCTTTGACAACTTTTAACCAATCTCGCCGGCCCTCGCGCAGGGCTTTGCGCTCTGCCAAATACAAATATAATCCGCCGCCGACGGCAAACTGCGAAATCATCACGTGAAAAATCGCAATCAGTCCAATGACCCAGCCGCTGCCGATATGCGGAACGTCCCAAAATGGATAATTCATGTTTTATCTCCTGCGTAATTATAAAGCCGCATAACCCCAAATCGTCAAAATAACCAAAGCGGCTAAAGCAAAAATCCCAAAATACGTTGCATGTTTTGCTTTTTGGCCGGATTTTGTATTCGGATCATAAAGCGGAACCAAAAACCACAAAAAAAGCCCGAGCGTAAAAGAAACAATCCCAAGCCCTTCGCCCAAAAAACCGGGGAACCAGTTTCCAAAAACTTTCAAAATCTGAAACGCACTCATAAAATACCATTCCGGATGAATGCCCTTGGGCGCGGCCTTTAGCGGATCCGCGATTTCACCAAGCTCCCAGGGAAACATCGCCGCCAAAAGGGTCAGCACATTTAAAACGATCAGCCACACGCCCAAATCCTGCATAATAAAATTCGGAAAAAACGGAATGCTTTTTCTTTCCTTCGCCGGCAAAGCTTCGACCGACGGAGGAACGGCATTCCCGTGCTTTTGCACCAGCCACAGATGAAACATCAAAATCGGAATAAACAAAGCCGGCAAAACGACAACGTGCAGTGCAAAAAACCGTTGAACGGTAAATTCCGAAACTTCCGGGCCCGCGCGGACCATATCCGCAATCACAGGGCCAATAAACGGGATCGAGGTAGGAATTTCAAGCCCGACCTTGGTGGCAAAATACGCTAATTCATTCATCGGCAAAAGATAACCGCTAAACCCAAAAATCGTGGTCAACAATAAAAGCAAAATCCCGCTCCACCAGCCAAACTCTCTGGGCGCGCGATATGCTTTCATAAAATACGCCGAAAACATATGCACAAAAATCGCCGCCACCATCAAATTCGCCGCCCACGAATGGATCGATCGAATCAGCCAGCCAAAATTTGTATCAAAAGTAATTTGTCTGACCGACTCAAAAGCCTCCGGCCCGGGACGATAATAAATCAGCAACAAAACACCCGTCAGCGCCTGCACCAAAAAAAGAAACAGCGAAATCCCGCCCCAATAATACCAGAAAGAATGCTTATGCACCGGCACCGTTTTATGCTTGGCAAATTCGATAATTTCGGAAAGTCCTAAACGTTCATCGACCCATGTCCATAAGGCACTTGATTTTTTTGTCATACCTTCTCCAAATTATGTTCTTGTAACCAAAACTCCGTCGGCAACAACCTGGGCCGCATATTGCTTAAGTGGCTTGGGCGGTGGCCCGCTGATATTTTTTCCGGTTTGCGCATCATATTCCCCGCCGTGGCAATTGCAATGAATAACATTACGCGCGGGTTGATACTCAACCGTACATCCTAAATGCGTACAAACCGCATCTAAAGCCACCCAGCTGTCATCCTTATGATGGATAAGCATCGCCGGGCGCGGTCCAAATTTAAACATCAAAACACTGCCTAAAGGCAGTTTATGCGCGTCTTTTAAAGTGACTTCCTTAATAGCGGCAAGCCCCTGCGCCCGTTCTGCCGGGGATGTCAAATACCGGTACACTGGATACCCGACGGCAGCGGCATAACAAGCGCCGACGCCCATCAAAACAAACCGTAAAAAATCCCGACGTGTCATCAAATCTTTATCTTCACTCACGACAATTCTCCTTCTGCAATGGGCTTGGCCCGCATCATAACCGAGATCAGCCATACGAGCGAAACAAGTCCCAATCCAAACGTCCCCAAAAACAAAATCAAAACAGACCAATTTGTATACACCGGCAGCTGCCAGACATCATAGCCTTTGCTCAGTAATGTCAAGTCCCGTATCCCGTCGCGTAAAATTGTCCAAACACCCGTCGACAAGAAAACCAACCCCGCGGCAAAATATCCGGCCGTATACGAACAAGGTTTTCTTAAAAAAACGCCAACGGCAAAGATTAAAATCACCACCGCCAAAACATACCAGACCATCGGCAAGAGATGATATAACGCATTACCTGCAAGGCCCTGCTTAACCGCCTGCGGTTGATTTTGTAGAATAAAATAAAACTGGCTGGCTTCCAACACAATCCCTAATACCGCCAAGCGCCCGCCCAAACTGACCAGATATTCTTTCAAAGGCGGCTCAACGGGTTTTCGACCGCCGATCCACACCATCCACAAGCCACAAACGCTCAAAGCGCCCGTGAGCATAAACATCCAGCGCGGCATCAAAGTCGAGTCATACGGCGGCCAAAAAGCGCCTATGGCCGACAAGGAATACATTTGGCTCCAAACCTCGGGGGTCAGCATCAGGGTCATGTTCGTCGACAAAATCCGCGAAATACTCCCTGCCAAAACAAGCGCCGTCAACCCCAATCCCCAGACATTTTTGCCCTCAACAGACCCATCCGAAAATTTATACAGCGTCCAGTAACAGGCCATGAGCAAAAATACAATCGCAATCCAATAGGCACCGATTAAAACACTGCTCGTATACAACGCCGGCCCATAAAGCACTTGCGCAAACAATAACGGCGGAACTCCGAGATTAATCACATAGGTCATCACAACCGGTAGCCGACGGGCCAAAGCGGCAGCCGCACTTTTTTGCAAACTGTTGTTTTTGCCCAAAAAACTTAAAACCGTGGCGACAAGCAAGCTACCCAAAAGAATTTTTACCGCAATAAAGTGAAGCGCCAGCGTCAAAATATGCAAAATTTTAAATATCCACACCGGCGCCGGCAAGGGGATCGGATCAGTTAGGGGAAAAATATTCATAGCAGAACTCCGATAGATATATTGTTAATGTCCTGTGTGAGTTTGTCGATTCAGAAATCCTTTTTAGGCTCAATTGTTTGGCGCCTCTATGGCGCTATTCGCCTTAAAAAGGATTTCCGAATCGGCAAAACAACTATAATAAGTAACCACTTTACCAAATCTAACTTGAACTTCAAGAACTAAAAACGCAGAAACCGATTGCCTACACTAAATCAAACAACAAAAATTCTGTATCCTTTTGAGCTTTAAAGGCCAATGCACTTTCATGCTCGATCGCCGCACCGTCCCCGCTAGCTAAAAGTGTGCCATTGACCGTCAACTCTCCTTTAACCATTTGCACCCAAGCGCCACGACGGGGTTTTAGGGAATGTTGAACATCCTGGCCCGTTTTTAAAATCCCGCGATAAACAAAAACGTCCTGATTAAATTTCACCACATTTTTTCCGCCGTTGGGTGACCCCATCAGCAAAAGCGGATTTTTATCGTCGGGCACAGCTAAAGTGTATTCTTGATAGGAAGGCACAAGTCCGCGTTTTTCCGGGAGTATCCAAATCTGCAGAAGATGTACAGGATTTTTGTCCGAGCCATTAAATTCGCTGTGAGAAATCCCTGTGCCGGCTGTAATTTTTTGCACCTGCCCGGCTGTCAGCGACGAGGCATGTCCCATGCTGTCTTTGTGCGCCAAAGCGCCGTCGATGACATACGTAAAAATTTCCATATCCCGATGCGGATGCGTGCCAAATCCCTGACCGGGGGCAACATAATCTTCGTTGATAACCCGCAAAGAACGAAATCCCATATAGGCAGGATCATGATATTCGGCAAACGAAAACGTAAAATGGCTCTTAAGCCAACCGTGATCCGCATATCCGCGTTCTTGGGAGGGACGTAGTGTAATTTTACTTTGCATAATTATCTCCCCAACTGCCTTGAGGTTCCGCAAAATTTTTTAGTCTAACCCTTATCGACCTTCCTCTCCCCATTTTCAGACTGGGTCAAATGAAGGGGCAATTTGAAAAATGGATTCCCGCTTTCGCGGGAATGACAGTGGGTTTTGGGGACGGAGCCCTATTATTTTAGAAACCCCATTTCGTCTATGCCAATTCCCCTGTCCCGCAACTCATTCGGTCGTGCAAATCCATGAGCATGCCGACCTCTGGGTTGACGGTGCCCTTGCCTAAGGTTGTCAAAATCAAACACGTAGTAAAACCAATACATTTCTTTCGATACTTTTCGTCCCAATTCCCGTATTTTTGTATCATGCTGTCGTTTTCAAACGGATAACGTATTTTAGGGTTTGGAGCGCCAATCCGCCAATGCTTTGGTGTCAGCCGCGCACGATAACATTCTTGCACTTTACAAAGATTAACGTAACGAGTGTCGCTACCTAATTCTTCCAAAATCCGTTTTGATTCTTCAGAAGTTGGATCCAACAAAGTATTAGTGACCAAACAGCGTAGTCCGGCGTAAGTGCGGTAAACTTTGAGTGTGTATTGTTGATTTTGGGCCTGCCAAGCGGTGAGCTTTTGCAAATACTCATCCACAGGAGGTGCGATTTTTTTGCCAAACAAACGGTCTAAAAAGCCACGTTTAACCAACGGAAAATCAATATCGATAAACATAACTCTTGCAGTATTAACAACAAATGATCCATAGCTGTTACGGGTAACCAAGCCGATTTTCTTACCATCAAAAAGAACTTCCTCAATGATCTCTTCGCGTAAAGGCCGATCACTATAAGCGTAACGTTCCAATTTTTGTTTGCTAAAAAAACGTGCCGCAACTCCCTGAGCCCGTTGACGACCGAGGATTAATGCTTCTTCCCGACTGCTATCGGAATAGCCAAAACTCTCAAAGACGAATTTTTTACCCTCGTGGTTCTGTGTCTCATATTTCCCTTTGGCCCAATAACGAGGAATTTTCATAAGTATTCTCCATCTCTAATCTCAAAGGGGACGGAGCCCTATTGTTTGAAAAACTTCAATAAATATCTTTAGGTTATGGTTTTAATAATTATATATTTTATAGTAGGGGCGTATTGCAATACGCCCCTACTATTACTTCTGTGTCCAGCCGCCGCCTAAGGATTTGATGAGGGACACTGCGGCAATCAGTGTTTCAG
>CAZWOH010000046.1:0-12518 GCA_964635405.1 uncultured Planctomycetales bacterium
TTACGCCCGGGCGATTTTGCCGGCTTTCATGCATTTGGTGCAGACGAGAACTTTTTTGACCGTTCCGCCGATAATGGTTTTGACCGATTGCAGGTTAGGGAGAAAAGTCCGAAGAGTTTTTCCGACGATTTTAGAACCCGCGCCGCCCTTACGGCGAACCATACCGCGTCTTTTATATTTATTCCCGGAAGCGGAAGTTTTTTCGCAAATTGCGCATGCTTTTGACATTGTTTTGACCTCGTTGTGCCCGATTTGTGTATTCGTGATTCAATTTAAGAAAGCCTAAGTATACCCAAGAGAAGAATTTTGTCAAGCAGAAATTTAACCCCTCACAGCCAACGGGCTGTGGGGTTAATGCCGGAACTCCTGTGACGGCGTAACCCCTCTAATAACTTTTACTCCCAACGGGCTGTGGGGTTAATGCCGGAACTCTGCTGACGGCATGAATTCTTTTTAAAATTTTAATGTTTAATTTTTTTTTTGATATAATGCGGCATATTAACTAAAGGAAAAATATGATTACTGCCAATGAACCTTTGGATATCAGCGCTTTACCCGCATACCAGAAGCGGCGTTTTGTTCCCGAAAATTTTGACTTTTATTCAAAATCTGCCGTTGTGGCGTTGTATGAAAGTTTGCGGGACCGGCCGGTAAGTTCGGGCGACCAAATCGAGGCGTGGCTGTTAGACCGCAGTGAAATGGAGGCCGCCTTTGACCAAGCCGGTTCGCTGCTTTATATTCGTATGACCTGTCAAACGGACAATCCTGAGTATGCGGCCAGTTACACCAAATTTATCGAAGAAATTGTCCCCGCCGTTCGCCCGATTGAGGATGAACTTAACCAAAAATATTTGGCCCTGCGCCAACAATTTGTTATCGATCAGAAGTTCTATGAGGTTTATGATCGTGGTTTGAAGAACGACGTCGAGCTTTTTCGTAAAGAAAATGTAACGCTCCAGCGCGACGTTTCTCTTTTAAGTCAAGAATATCAAACGATTTGCGGGGCCATGACCGTCCAATTTGAAGGGGAAGAGCGGACTTTGCCGCAAATGTCAAAGTTTTTGCAGGAGACGGACCGGGATTTGCGTCAGGCCGCCTGGCATGCAACAGCAAAGCGCCGTTTTGTGGAAAAAGATAAGCTCAACGATATTTTTGACCGGATGCTCAAGATGCGCCATGAGATTGCGTTAACGGCCGGTTGCCGCAATTTTATGGAATACCAATTCCGCGCTTATCATCGTTTTGACTACACGCCGGCGGATTGTAAAAAATATCATTTAGCTGTTGAGCAAATTGTGGTTCCTGTTTGCCACAAAATTTCAAGCCGTCGAGCTGCTCAAATGGGCTTGGAAAAATTGCGGCCGTGGGATACGCAAGTTGATGTCCTTAATCGACAAGCGCTTAAGCCGTTTTCGCACGTTGACGAACTTATCGACGGAGTTGAAAAGATTTTTTCGAGTCTTGCTCCGGAGCTTGGCGCAGAGTTTAGAGAAATGGCGGATTTAAAACTTTTGGATTTGGCCAGCCGCAAAGGCAAAGCGCCCGGAGGCTATCAAAATACACTCTCCGAAATCCGCAAGCCGTTTATTTTTATGAATGCCGTCGGGGTTGACGATGATGTGCGGACTCTTTTGCATGAGGGCGGGCATGCTTTTCATGCGTTTGCTTCTGCCTCACAGCCGATTTATCCGTATCGCCATGCGCCGATGGAATTTTGTGAAGTCGCCTCGATGAGCATGGAACTTTTGGCCAATGATTATTTGGACGAGTTTTATTCGTGGGAAGACAAAGAACGCTCTTGTGCGTCGCATTTGGAAGATGTCGTCGGGCTTTTGGCCTGGGTTGCAACGGTGGATGCGTTTCAGCACTGGATTTATGAGAATCCCAAGCACACAACCGATGAGCGTGAAAAAAAGTGGGTTGAGATTTATGAACGTTTTGGCGGAAAGTTTTTGGATTGGAAGGGTTTTGAAAATTTTGAAAGCACGCTTTGGCATCGGCAGTTGCATGTTTTTGAAGTGCCTTTTTATTATATTGAATACGGGATCGCCCAGTTGGGCGCTTTACAGATTTGGCTCAATGCCAAAAAGGATTTGGCCAAAGCGATTGCCGATTATCGCAGCGCTTTAAGTTTAGGCGGCAGTCGTCCTTTGCCGGAGTTGTTTGCGGCGGCGGGACTCAAGTTTGATTTTTCGAGTGATACGATTGCGCCCTTGGTTTATGCGCTTGAACAGGAGTTGGGTTTGCGATGAAAAGTTTTTTGCAATCGGTTTTAATTTGTGGGGCTATTCTTAATGTCGCGACGGCTTTTGCTGCAGAGCAGAGCAATGCCGCCAAAATTGACGATTTGCGAAGCCGTGTCGCTGTTTTGGAAGGCAATGTCCAAACATTGCAGACGGGGATCAATGATTTTTCCAAGACTCTGGTGCGCAATGTCGACCAGCAGTTGCAACTGGCCAAAAGTCGTAGCGTTGTCATCAACCCGCTTTCCCGCAAAGTGTCTAAGATTGAAACAAACACAGGGACATTTTTGTTGGCAGTCTCAAGAATGGAAAAAATTGATAAGGGTTATCGATTGTATTTGCAAATCGGAAACACGAATGCTGCAACCTACGGGGACGTCAAGTTTCGCTTTTTTTGGGGAAGCGCTATGCCGGAATCCTCGGCGGACAATGCCTACGAAAAATGGCGGCAATCATTGACCGGTGCCGAGTTTGCCTATACCGGTACGCTGGAGGCCGGGGTTTGGACGGACATAGCCGTTGAACTAAAACCCTCCGAGTACAATCAACTTCAATATGTCGAGTGTGAAATGGAAGTCAACACCGTCAAGCTGCAAAAAGCCCGCATTGCCGAAGCTGATAGTTTTGCAAGGTAATTTTTTGGGTGTCCCCTAAAAATTTTTTTGCATTTTTAAAAACGCACTATATAATGACTTTTTTAGTTTTTCACATAAACCAATTCTTAATCATAAATCTTAAATACAGGAGTAGGTGACATGAGCAAGATCGTGGAACTGTTGGGAAGTGAAGCAAAAAGTCTTTTGGAACACAAATGTCAGACGATTTCCGCTGACCAGTTGACATTGCCTGGTCCGGATTATTTGGACAAGGTTTTTATCAACTCGGACCGTTCGAACAGCGTTTTGAAAAATTTAAACTGGATGTACAATCACGGACGTTTGGCGCGGACCGGTTACTTATCGATTTTGCCGGTTGACCAAGGCATCGAGCATTCGGCGGGCGCGTCTTTTGCTCCTAACCCAGCCTATTTTGATCCCGAAAATATTGTCAAGCTTGCCATCGAAGGCGGTTGTAATGCGGTAGCTTCCACCGTCGGTGTTTTGGGCTTAACCTCGCGTAAGTATGCGCATAAGATTCCTTTCGTTGTCAAAATCAATCACAATGAATTTTTGTCGTATCCGAACAAATACGACCAAATTCTTTTTTCCACGGTCGAACAATGCGCGGACATGGGTGCAGCCGGTATTGGGGCCACGATTTATTTTGGTTCCGACGAATCTGCCCGTCAAATCATTGAAGTTTCAAAGGCTTTTCACCGCGCGCACCAATTAGGGATGTTTACGATTCTCTGGTGCTACTTGCGAAATTCTGCTTTCGTTAAAGACGGCGTTGATTACCACACGGCGGCAGACTTGACCGGACAGGCGAATCATTTAGGTGTGACCATCGAAGCTGACATTATCAAACAAAAGCTTCCGACGAACAACGGCGGATATACGGCCTTGAAGTTCGGCAAGACGCACAAATTGGTTTATGAAAAACTTTCGAGCAATCATCCGATCGATTTGACCCGCTATCAGTTAGCGAATTGTTATATGGGAAAAATCGGTTTGATCAACTCCGGCGGGGCTTCTGCTGGGGAGAGCGATTTGGCTGAAGCGGTCAAGACAGCTGTCATTAACAAACGCGCCGGCGGGATGGGGCTTATTTCGGGCCGCAAGGCGTTTCAACGGCCGATGAAAGAAGGGATTGGCCTTTTAAATGCGATTCAGGACGTTTATTTGGACAAGTCCGTAACGATTGCGTAAAAGCAGTGGCTAGAGATTAGTGGTATAAAAGCGGCTCTATCAACGCAAGTTGATAGGGCCGTTTTTGCTAAAAAGAATTTTGACAAGCTATATATAGAGAAGTACAATGCAATCATGTTAGCTCTTTTACAAAAGTTTCTCACTATTAATCAAGGGGGACATATGGCTGCGACGAACAAAGAGGATTTGGAAAAACTTCTCAAAGACCAACGGATCATCGACGAAATTAATCGCCATTTGTGGATTGAAAGCGAAAAAGCCGGGCATGACATTGGGTTTGAACAGGCCAAGGCCGATTGGTTTAAGAAATTTTCGAAAGCGTGGATTGCCTACAATATGCCAGAGTTAGCCGGCAAAGAAAATAAATCACAAGTTGCTCCCAAAAATAAAGAAGCTCAAGCTGCAAAACCGGCTGTCGCGCCAAAGCGCCGCGCCAAGTCGTATCTATAATACCGGTTCTTTCCTTGAATTAATTTTATTTAAAAACAAAGCTGTGCTTTTTTGTGTTTTTTTTTATTTAAAAAGGAAATTTTATGTCTGTTGAAAAATTAAAGAAATTATCAAACTTTTCGGGTCGTCCGGGGCCGCTGGTTTTAGTCATTATGGACGGGGTGGGTTTAGGAAAACAAGATGACAGCGACGGTGTTTTTTTAGCAAAAAAACCGTGCCTTAATGAATTATTTAAAAGCAAGCTTTACACGACGCTTAAAGCCCACGGCAAAGCGGTGGGTATGCCCACCGACGAGGATATGGGCAACAGTGAAGTCGGCCACAATGCGCTGGGCGCAGGACGAGTTTTTGCGCAAGGGGCAAGTTTGGTCAATGACGTTATTAAAAACGGGGCTATTTTTCAAACGCCGCTTTGGAAACAGCTTACCGATAACGCCAAAAAAGATAACCACACCTTTCACTTTATCGGCCTTTTGTCCGACGGCAATGTCCATTCGCATATCGATCATCTTTTGGCGATGCTTGAAAGATGCGCCAAAGACGGCGTCAAACGGGTACGTTTGCACGTTTTACTCGACGGGCGTGATGTTTATGAAAAGTCTGCGCCACTTTATTTGGAAAAGACAGAAAAGCTTTTGAAAGAACTTAATTCAAAAGGTTTTGATTATGCGATTGCCTCAGGCGGCGGGCGTATGGTAACGACCATGGACCGCTACAACGCTGACTGGACCATCGTCAAACGCGGGTGGGACGCGCACGTTTTAGGTGTTGGCCGTGCTTTTTCGTCGGCCAAAGAAGCGGTCGAAACGTATTATAGCGAAGACCCCAAAGTCACCGACCAGTATTTGCCCTCTTTTGTTATTGCGCAAAACGGCAAGCCGATTGGCACAATCAACGACGGGGATTCGGTTGTTCTGTTTAATTTTCGCGGGGATCGCGCGATTGAGTTGTCGCGCGCTTTTGCCGAGGTTGAGTTTGATAAGTTTGACCGTGTGCGCCGGCCGGATGTTTTGTTTGCCGGCATGATGCAGTACGACGGGGATTTGCAGATCCCGAAAAACTTTCTTGTTAATCCTCCGGCGATTGACCGGCCGATGAGCCAATATATTTGCGCGCTGGGCATTAAGTCATTTGCAATTTCTGAAACGCAAAAATTCGGGCACGTGACGTATTTTTGGAACGGGAATAATTCCGGTTATGTTTGTGAAGAGATTGAAAAGTATATCGAAATCCCGTCCGACAAAATCCGTTTTGATCAAGCTCCGCGGATGAAGGCTGACGAGATTACGGATACAACGATTGAACTTTTAAAATCGGGACAATATAAATTTGGACGGCTCAATTACCCTAATGGGGACATGGTCGGCCACACCGGTGTTCCGCCGGCGATCATCGCCTCCGTCGAAGCGGTCGATCAAGGCCTTGCCAAATTGCTTGCGGTCATCAAGCAATTACAGGGTATTTGTGTCATTTTGGCCGATCACGGCAACGCGGATGAAATGTTTACTGTCAAAAACGGCAAACGCATTGTCAGTACCGCGCACTCGCTTAATCCAGTGCCGTTTATCATTGTTGACAGCGGCTATCAGGGGGAATACAAGATCGCCGATCTTAAAGAACGCGGTTTGGCGAATGTGGCCGCGACTTTGTTTAACCTTTTAGGGTACGAACAGCCCAAAGATTACGCGCCGTCGTTGATTGCGTTTAAGTAATAAACGTCGCGTGTCAATTGGTTACCGCCGTCATTCTGATGCGCCATAGGCGCAGAAGAATCTAAAAAAAGATCCTTCGCTGCGCTCAGGATGACAGAAACTTGCACATCGTGTTAATAAATTTTCGTGCCTCTTTGCAGTTGCTCTGTCTATATAGTATTCTTTATATAGTTTTCCAATCCAACCATAGGAGAAGATATGCGAGCCCGTACCCCATCTCTTAAAGTCTTTCATTTGCTTTTAGCTGGTGCGTTTATTTTTAATCTTATTTCGCCGTCTTTCGCCCAAGAAGTCGATTTGAAGCTTCCCAAACCCTCGCAGATCAAGCCGATCAGCAAACCTTTTGCCCCGGCGATCATTCGTGCGGTCACGGTTAATCCCAAAGATCCTTTTTTATTTGATTTTATTATCGACAAAGGCGATTCCAATTTAGACGCGCAGGCTTTTGAAGATGAAACACAGAAACTCGTTAAATATTTCTTGGCTGCTTTAACGATTCCCGAAAACGATTTGTGGGTCAACCTCTCCCCCTATGAGCAAGATTCGATGGTTCCGAGGGTTTTGGGTGTCACTGAGCTTGGCAAAGACCTGTTAATTGAGGATTATTACCTCAAACAAGTTACAGCTTCGCTCACCAATCCGAACACCGAAACAGGCAAAAAGTTCTGGACGCTGGCGTATGCTAAGGCGCAAGAGCTTTATGGGACGACTAAGGTTCCTATCAATACGTTTAGCAAGGTTTGGATTGTTCCGGATCAGGCCGTTGTTTTGGAAAAAGACGGCAGTGCTTTTGTCGCGGACAGTCATTTGAAAGTTTATTTGGATCAGGATTATGTGGCGATCAAAAAGAACTTGGACAACAAACAAATCGGGACCGATAAAATTGGTAAGGACAAGGCGCAGGATATTAACGGGTTTTCGGCGCAGATTATCAAGGAAGTCGTTTTGCCTGAAATCGAAAAAGAAGTTAACACAGGCGAAAATTTTGCCAGTGTGCGACAGATTTATAGCTCGGCGATTTTAGCGGCGTGGTACAAGAAGCGTTTGAAAGAAAGTCTGTTGGGCCGGCTTTATGCGGACCAGAACAAAGTCGCCGGTGTTAACGCCGAGGATATGGATTCGGGCGACAAGATTTTTGAAAAATACACCGCCGCGCTTAAGACGGGAGCGTACAACATCATTAAGCAAGACTTCGACCTCTCGACCCAAAAAATCGTCCAGCGCAAATATTTTTCGGGCGGGGTAAATTTCGGCCAGTTGGGAGCAAGAGTACAATGGGTACAGCTTCCTGTTAATCCTCCAACGACTTTTGCCGTCCAACCTGTTGCCGCGTTGCTACAATCTGATTTTGGTGCAGCAAATGTTAAAAATGTTGTTGGTAAGGCTGATGGATCTGCTTCGTCTACTATCGTTGTTGCTCGTGTTCGAGTTGCTAGCCCGAATACAGCAACCGCGCAAAGCGTTCAGGGAAAAATCGCCTCTAGCTCGTCGACAGCCTCCTCTAATAGCCCGACAGCAGCGATTGTTGCGCTTAATCAAGCTGTAGCTCAACCTGCTGGTCGTGAAATTTCTCAATTTGACCGCGCTATTTCCGTTATATCGACTGCATCTGAAGAGGAAATTGCAGACATAGCTGCCAGAGCGGTCGATTCAAAATCAACGCTTGATATTAAAGCTTTAAGTAGCGAACAGAAACAAACCGCATTAACTCGATTTCAAACTGTTGTTAGACAGGCACAGGGGAAGACTGGGAATCGTTCCGAACTTTCTCAAAAATTGACTGCTGCCGGGTTGTCTGGAGCACAGACAATTTATGTTTTAGAGCAAGCAGCGCCATTAGCAGCTACATTTGACATGAGGGTCAATACGTTAACAGCTTTCGCAAGTCCAGATGTCAGTGAAGAGACTTTGTCCGGTGCTTTGTCTGCGGGAGGAGTTGCTAACGCCCAACGAGTAGCTAGTGAACTTGTCGCTTTGCGGACGACTTTAAATGCAACAGAGTCGGTTACCACTCAAATAGCACTGTCAAACCCAGTGCTAGCCGAGCAATTAAACAATCTTGCAGGCAATGCGCAAGTTCAAAGTGCTTTAGCTTCTTTCGCGCCCAATGTAGGTGCGCAATCTTTACCGCAATGGAAAAGTGAAGCTACAGCGGAACAAATAGCCGGCAATATTTATGCCGCGGCTATTGCAGCTCCTCAAAAACAACAAGATGAAATCAAGGGTCTTTGGGGTGGCCAAATCAGTCGGGACACGATAAAGGTTTTGATAAGCCAAGCTCCCCAGATTGATATAACAGGTAATGCAAATAAAATAGCAGAAAATGCTAAGAAATCTCCAGAATCAGCTAAGTTATATGCTTTGTTACAAGTTCCGTCTATTAGAAGCGCGGTTTTTGCATCTACTGGTCAGAGTGCGGCGTCTTCTGTTGCAACGCCAGTTCAAAATATTCTTGCTTCTGTTTCGGGTGTTGTTGTTGATGCTAAAACAGAAATTCCTGTGGATCATCCGCTGGTGACGTATTTTAGAGCGATTGCTAATGATAAAAACAATATTAACCCAGTGGCCTTGGTAAGAACAATTGCGGCAGCTTCAAATGCGGCTAAAGGGGATGAGAAGTTTGCTCAGAATTTAGCTTCTGCGAGAAACGCCGACGAGTTTAAGACAGTCATCCAGGAATACGCGTATGCAAATCCTGGGTTTTCTGCGTTAGCGACACAACAAGGCATGGAAAGTCTTGCGCAGCTCAATGATAACCAAATAAGAAAAGTCGGTGGTATCGATTTAAGCGCTGAGCGAATGGACCTTAAGATCAAGCGCGACGGCAACGGCGTTGTTTTGCCGGTTTCGGATCAGGATTTGCAGAATCTTAAAATCGACGGTTTAGCACCTGTTATTCTTAATGTGCAGCCGGCGACTCCGGCAAGCGTTCCGTTTTTGATGAATTTAGCAAACACCGCCGCGCAAACGAAGTAAATAATGCGATGTGCACGTTTCCGTCATCCTGAGCGAAGCGAAGGATCGCTGCTTGAGATTCTTCTGCGCCTATGGCGCATCAGAATGACGATGATAGATAAAACTTGCGCACGGCGTTAAGCAAGGGATTTAAAGAGGGGCATAAAAAAGATTCTAACCTTTAAGGCTAGAGTCTTTTTTATTTGAAAAATATTCCTCAAATCACGTGGATTTGGATAGAATATCAACAATTGTTATGAAATTTCCTACTTAGGACGATATGCGTTTTAAAGAAATACATTCTTACACTCACGCCCAGATTGTCGGCATCCTGCTTTTTTTAAGTTATTTGCTTTTGATGTTTGGCAACGGAGTGCTTAGCCTCACACATCCCGACGAGGTTTTTTATATCCAAAGCGCCAAGGAAATGATTGCCAAAAACAGCTGGGACACGCCGTATATTTTTGACGCCCCGCAGTTTGAAAAGCCGATATTCTCTTATTGGCTTTTTATGATCGCCATTAAAATTTTTGGGTTAAATGCGTTTGCGGGAAGGTTTGCCCCGGCTTTGTTTGGCATGCTTGCCGTGCCGGTCATTTACGGGATTACGTGGGTGATGTTTAAAAATAAACGTCTGTCTTTTTTGTCTGGTCTGGTTCTTATGAGCAGTGTCATTCATCTGGCTTTGTCGCGCGCGGTTTTAACGGACATGATCTTTTCGGTATGGGTCATGCTGTCTATTGGTGCTTTTTATTGGGGCTACGAAAATCGTCAGCACAAAAATTACGGAATTCTTCTTAGCTTTATTTTTTCGGGCATTGCGATTTTGACCAAGGGGCTGTTGGGCTTTTGTTTTCCGGCGGGGACGATTTTGCTCTTTCTGCTATTGCGAAAAGATTTCGGTTTTTTCAAAACCTTAAGCACGCTTTGGGGCGTTCTTTTGTTATTGGCTATTGCTTTGCCGTGGCACATTCTAATGTATCAGCGTTTTGGCTCTGTGTTTTTACAGGAGTATTTTCAAAATGTCCATATCCGACGACTTTTAGAAGCTGAACATCAAAAATCTAATACGTGGTATTTTTATCTTTTAACAATTATCAGCGGGAGCATGCCGTGGATGGTGTTTATGATTCCGGCGGCAGGGATGTTTATCAGGAAACTGAAAGAAAAAGCAGGGGATTTTCAACCGTTTTTGTTTTTGCTCTGTTGGATGATTGGGATTTTTATTTTTGTCCAGCCGGCGCATTCCAAGCTGGCCAGTTACATTTTGCCGATATTCCCGGCGGTAGCCATCGTTTTAGCTTATTATTTAGAAAAAGTCATCAGCTCTGATGAGTCTTCACGCATTTTTATTGGTTTTAGGTATGGGGCTTATGTTTTTGCCGTATTTTTGGGTGGTGTTTTTATCGCTGTTCTTGGAATGGCGATGAAGTTTAAGCAGTACAATCCGCCTTATCAGGCCATTTTTGTCTTTGGCGGTTTAATGGGAGTGATTGTTTTTGCAGTCCTTTTTAATTTGGCGCGCAAAAACTGGTGTGGTGTTGTCCTTGCCGTCGCAGGGATGACTGCAGGGATCATTTTTTCAGGTTCTTTTGCCGTCTCGTTTGCCGAACCGTGGGTTTCCTGTAAAGAAGTTTCAAACGCACTTAAAAAAATCGATCAAAGCGATTCAACGATTTTGACCAGTAAATTTTATGTCCGCGGTGTGCGTTATTACACGGATCGTCCCGTCGCTGTCATTGATATCAACGGCAAACAATTTTTTAGCCCGCATGCGATTCCATTTTTGGATAATGATAATAAAGTCCGCGATTTTTTACTGACCCAGCCGGTGACATTTTGCATTGTCCGCGAGGCGAATATAAGCGACCTTGCACGGATTACAGCAAACAATCGGCTCTCGTTGACGCTTCTCTATGAGCGGGGAGAAAAACATATCTATAAGATTGAGCGTTTGTAATGGGAGCACAGCCTTTTTTAAATGACGTTTGGCAAATCACCTGCGGCGTATCAACCAAAAGCGTTTTTGCCGAAGAATTGCTTTATGATGCCTTGGTGTCATTAGGCATTGAGCGTCAGGATATCGTTGAACAGACGAAAGGCAATCGTCGGGAAATTGTTCTTTTTCATCGGACTTTGAAATCTGCAAAAGGATTGTTCGCAAAAATCCAGTCTTTAAATTTGCGTGGTGTGCGTGTTTCGCTTAAATATTTAAAGAAGTCGGATTGGCAGGAGCGTTGGAAAAAAGGAATTAAGCCATTTGCTTTGACTGCGACTATCGATGTTGTTCCCCGCTGGAGTGCTGCAAAATATAAAAAGAGAAATAAATTTCCTGTTTTTATCGATACCAATTTGGCTTTTGGGACGGGGTTGCATGAAACAACCCGTTTTATGGCGCAGTTAATTGAAAATTGCCGAGGTCAATTTGAGACTTTTCTCGACGTTGGCACAGGCAGCGGGATTCTCGTTGTCATTGCCAAATTCTGCGGGGCAAAAAAGCTTGTCGCTATTGATATTGACCGGCCGAGTATTGCGGTTGCCAAGACTAACCTTGCCGCCAATCATGTCAAGAATGTGCGATTGCTCTGCGCGGATGTAGAGAGATGGAAACATGCAAAGCGTTATGATTTTGTCGCTGCAAATCTGGTGACGGACGATCTGGTCAATTTTGGAAATAAACTTGTGGGTTTGGTTTTGCCGCAGAAATATTTGGCGGTTTCGGGAATTTCTTTAAAGAATTTAGCGCGGTTACAGAAATCGTTTCGGGCGCTGCCTTTAAAGAAAATAAAAGTTTTGCGCGGCAAACAATGGGCGGCGGTACTGTATCAACGAGTAGTGTCATTGCGAGGAGCCAATCAAGTGTTCAAGGCGACGCGGCAATCTCAAGAAAGTAAAATTTTATGATAAATATTTTTAAGCATAGTTCGAGATTGCTTCGTCGGCCTAAGGGCCTCCTCGCAATGACAGAATTTGATAAAGTATTTACGAGATTTTGATTAGACAATGTTATCCAGTGAAAATATAAAATATCAAAGATTTTTTGCTCTAATGTGCCAGCTGGGCGTTTCGCAGAAGGATTTTGTCGAAAAGTTTTTGCGCTCTCCCGGCAAAGGCGGTCAGAATGTGAATAAGGTCGAAACCGCAGTTTCGCTCGTCCATTTGCCGACGGGCTTAAGTGTCAAATGCCACGGACAGCGCACGCAGAAAGCCAATCGACTGCACGCGTGGACATTGCTTTTGGCCAAGATTGAGCAAAAACAAAAACATATCGCTCAAGCAGAGCTTGCTCAAAAAGAAAAGTTGCGCCGACAAAAACGTGGCCGAAGCCATAAAGGCAAAGAGAAAATGCT
>CAZWOH010000047.1:0-12277 GCA_964635405.1 uncultured Planctomycetales bacterium
CGGCTGGTTCGATCAAAGGGGCGATATGTAGCGCGGCGCCGGGGTCGGCCAATGACCGGAATTGTTTTGTAAGTTCTAGTAATTGTTTATTTTCCATAAAGCGTCTGTGATTTGTGACAAACGAAATTATATGCTATTGAATCAGAGGAGGTAAAGATGGTGCATTTTCAAAAGTTGGATTTTCGTCTTGGTGGTACTAACAAAAATCCAGAAGAATTTTTAACTCAACCGCTCAAGGATATAGAATTTGAACCGACTCCGATTTTTTCTTCGGATGATATTTTAAATTTTGATAACGAAACTCATAAATTTTATTTAAAAGCAGATGCTGCTCAGCGGTTATCGAAACTAGAGATCCCAATTTATGGGAGAACCTTTGTAGTAACTAATAATGAAAAACCGATATTGCTCGGAGCCTTTTGGAACCCATTTTCGTCAGTTTCATTTAGGGGGATTGTTATTATTATTTCAAAATCAGACGGGCGGGCAGCGCTGGAATTAAAAGAAGGCTATCCGAGTAAGGATTTTTTTACGAGCGCTTCTTCTGAGCAATCCGAAAACTTTGAGCTTTTATTAAAGATTTTGAAAAAGAATGCAAAAAATCCGGAAAAGTAACAGTCCCCCCCGGTGCCATTTTCATCAACATTTCATGTATTATTTTTGTTGGTTTTTTTCTTGGTATCCAGTATCTTATTTATCAAAATTATGAAACACACCAAACGTTTTTTATTATTAAGTATCGCGATTTTGGGGGGAATTTTGGTTTCTCCCGTTTATGCGCAATTTTCGAGTATCGCATCAGCGATTGCTGGGGTTGTAGCTAGTTCTTTGGCTGTTAACGCTAACTCAAATAAGTCGCAAGAGAGCCTGCCTTGGTCAGAAGATCTGTATGAGTCTCACTTAGTCGAGCATCTTAAAAAAGATTCTGGAGAGATAAAATTCAATGGTGACCAGAGGGGATTTTCAGTCACAACAAAAAGGATTATTTGGATAGGATCCTCTGTCTTTTTGAAATCATCCCGCCCGGTTCAGGCTATGTGGGTTGCTCCTGATGGAGATCCGATTGTCACAAAGATTTCCCGATTTAATAAAAAAGTCTATCGAGCCGATTTGGTTAATAAAAAGGAGCTCTTTAAGAAACATCCTGGACATTGGCAAGTCAGAATTATCGCCGAAAATAAACAGGAGTTGGATCGTCAAAATTTTTATATCGGGAAGGCTGATCTTGTCCAAGAATCTAAGCCTGTTGTGGAAGCGCAAGAAAAATTGGATCTTTCGGGGGAAGACGCCGTCGTTGTTTTTTCTAAACGGGAGATTGTTCTTCTTGATGATTTTTCTTCCGCTGAGCGATTGACCCGAAGAATGATGCTTCTTTCCGATAAAGGAAAGGATTTAGTCGAAATTTATTTGCCGATTTTTTATGGTATCGATGATGTTTTCATAAATTACGCTTATACAATTAAGCCTGACGGAGAGATTGTTGATGCAAGAGAATACGGGATCCAGAATTATGCAAAGGAATACCCTGATTACAAAGCTTTTCAGTTTTTTACCATGACAATGCCGTCTTTGCAAAAAGGGAGTATTCTTGAATTTCAGATATTGATAACTTCCAGAGAACCAAAAGCAAAAGGCATGTTTTTTGATTCCTATCAGCCCCGGCGCTTCTTGCCTGTTATAAAGTCATCGTATTCCTTGAATGTGCCTTCTGATCTGAATGTGAGGTATTTACGATTTAATACTCCGGTTGATGTCCAAGAAGCCCCACAGGAAGCGGGTCGAAAAAATTATCAATTTTCGATGAACTTGCGGCCGGGCGTTAAGCCCGAGCCGGGTATGCCGTCAGAACGAGAATCGATGGGGGAAGTTATTCTCTCGACTTCCAAATCGTGGGATGAAATCGCTCAATGGTGGCATGGCCTAATCAAAGATAAATCGAATGTCTCTGCTGAAATTCAATCCCATGTCGATGACTTGATAAAAAATACCGTTGATGTGCGTGAAAAAATTCGCAAAATCAACTTCGATGTTGCGGATAATATCCGTTACGTTGGATTTAATTTTGGGCACAGTATTTACGAACCTGCAGATGCGACCACAGTTTTTAAGAACAAATACGGAGATTGTAAAGATCAGTCGATGCTTTTGTTGGCAATGCTTAAAGCAGCGGGGATCAATGCGCATACAGCCTTGGCTTCAAGTGGCCTAGGGCTTAAAGTCCAGACGGATATCCCAACTTTAAGTGAATTTAATCATGTGATTGTTGTTGCCGAAGATAGAAAAGAAAAGTATTTTCTTGATCCTACCCTCAAGCAATATCCTTTTGGTGTATTGCCAGCCTGGTTGGAAAACCGTCAAATCATGCATGTCAAAGAAGGTAAAGCTGTCTTTGAAGATATTCCGATGTCGAATTATCAATCTAATCGCATTGACACAGCAGTCAATTTGGAATTTGACTCTAAGTTAAATTTACATGGGACAATGGTTATTAATTGGTTTGGCCAGAGTAATGGAAATATCCGACAAATTCTTTATCAATTAGTTTCTCCGAAACAAAAAGAAGAATTTGTTGATACGATTCTCAAAGGGATATATTCTTATGCTCGTCGAGACTCGTATGAGTTTGTTTCGGATGAAAATGTCGATTTGCCTTTAACCCTTAAATTGTCGTTTCACATGCACAATTGGCTATTAGAGGCCGGGGCAGGCCAGTATTTGCTGCATCTGTATGGCGGGAATATTGAAGTCCCCTCGTATTTGGGTAAAAATCGTAAGTTCCCGGTCAGAGTCAACGAAAGCAACAAGCAAAGTTTGCACGTGTCGATTAAGATCCCTGATAATTTTGATGTCGAAATTCCACCCTCGTTTGATTTGGCTCATGAATATCAGCAGAACCATGTCCATTATAAATTTGAGAATCATATTCTGACTTTAGATCAAGAAATTCTTAACCTTAAGGGGGATATCCCCTTGGATCAAATTGATTCGCTTCGGAGCGCTTGGGAAAGCATAGCTCAGGCTAACCGCAAAGGTGTCTTACTCAAACCCAAAAAATGATTCATCTCTGAGTAGCGCAAGGAGGGATGAGTTTAATTTTGATTTTATAATTAAGATGTTAAAAAAGAAAAAATAAAATAATTGAACAGTTAGAATTTTAGGAGTAATAATTGGCAGTATCCCAGTTCCAATAAGATAAAGGATGTAATTAACAAGGAAGGATCATGAGACTACTAAAATCTGTTTTTCTTTTTGCCGTTATTGTCAATTTTATTGGTTGTGCATACACGACTTATCGTGCTTCTCCCAATTATCCGAATATCGTAAAAGAAATCAAAACGCTTGCTGTTATGCCCCCTGATGTGAAAATGTTTGAAATTTCAGCGGGTGGCATGACTCAGCAAATGGATGAATGGAGCGAAATAGCCAAAACGAACATTACTCAAGCGTTAAAAAAAGAATTTGCCGATCGGTATGAAATAAAAATTAAGTTTATTGATGAGAAATGGCTTAAAGATAACTATGCAGAGGCATGGCGCAAAAATCGTTCCCTCTATAATGCTGTTTCAAACAGTGCCTATTCGCATGGCTTCCCGGGAGTAGGATCTTTCCCTCATAAATTAGAAAAATTTGATTATACCTTAGGTCCAGAGATTACGCAGTTAAGCGCAGCACTTGAGGCGGATGCGCTTTTGTTTGTGTGGGGTGTAGATTATGAGGTGACTGGTGGGCGGGCAGCTGTAGAATTCTTCCAAGCGGCATTAGTCGGTGTCTATTACTTTCATCCAAGTATCTTAACGATGGGGTTGGTTAATTCGAAAACGGGTGATCTTGACTGGATTTCCATTCCGTCGAATAGCTCAGAGTATAATTTTAGAAATCCAAAGCATATAGAAAGTCTTGTCAGATGTCTTACAAGCAGTTATGCAAAAAAAGAATAGGTTTGTGGCCGATTTTTTTTGCTTTGTTTTTGATTTCGGGTTGTGCGACAGTCAATGTCCCGAATGTTGGCGAAAAAGGTTACATCCTCGAAAATGACGAGCGCCGATTATCTAATCGTGCCCAAGAAGTTTGTGATCTGGTTGATGTGACAGATGAAGTTTATCCCAATAACGAGCTTGAGCAATATCTTAAAGGACTTGCGGTCAGCTTATTGCCGGATACTGTTCCCCCAGACAAAAAAAATATTTCCATAAAAGTCCTTAATGATCCGGTTTTCAATGCCTTTGCTCTGCCCAATGGACGGATTTTTATAAATATTGGTGCTTTATCAGCTGCTGACAATGAAGCTCAGCTTGCAACTTTGCTGGGGCATGAACTAACACATATTTTAAATCGGCATGCATTAAAGCAATTCCGGTCTTTGCAAAATAAAAGTGCTTTTATGTCGGTGTTTGATCTACCTCTAGGTATGGTTGGCGGATCTGCGGGAATTATTTTGGGACGTTTAGGGATGCTGTCGTCTATTTATGGGTATTCTCAGGAACATGAATTTGAAGCCGACGTAAATGGTTTTGAAACGGTTTTGCGGCTCGGGTATGATGTACGTCAATGCCCTAAACTTTTTGAAAATCTCTTAAGCTTTATAGAAACTGAGGAGGTCTCACAGCCATTTTTCTTTTCGACGCATCCACATGTAAAAGAGCGTGTCAAAAAATTTAATGATCTTTTGGTGCAAAAGCATTTTGAACCCAACGGTCGTTTGATTGTCGATACTAAAGATTTTCAAAAATTTGCATATGAAATTTACACATCACAGATACAGCTTTGTCTAAGCAGGGGGATGTTTAAAACTGCACAAAAGAATTTTGAGAATTTAAAAAGTCGCTATGCCAATCGGCCTGAAACATTCTTTTGGGGTGGTGAAATTTACCGTTTGCGACAAGACCCACAAAATAAGGAAAAGAAACGCAATAAAGGAAGTGATTATTTAAAAGCCAGAGAGTTTTATGATATGGCATTGGCCCTTGATGCGAACTTTTCTTCAGCGATTGTGGGCAAGGCGCGTATTTTAGAAAAGTTAGGGCAAAAAGAAAAAGCAAAGGGTTTGTTTAGAAAGTATCTGGATCTTAATCCGCAAGCCGCAGATCGTGAATATATTGAAAATTTTATAAAAGGATAAAGTCATGAAGAAAAGATTGTCGGTAGTTTTGCTCTTGTGTATCGTTTCGACCGGTTGCGCAACATTTCAGTCGTGGACAAAATTAGAAAAACAGGAGTATATCGATAATGCACGGGGTTTTAAAGCTAGCGTTCCTATTGGTTGGATGCGCCACACTCAAACAAGCGAATTTTTTATAACTCTTGACGGTGAGTTATTGAATTCAATTCGGGTTGCCCGCGTGAAGTTCGATACCCCCTTACCGGACACAAAAGAGAAGTTTTTAGTTGAAATGAATATCCAAGAACTTTCTCAGGTGCAGATTAATGCTGGTAAATCAAACCCGGACATTACCAATTTTGTTGTTAATTCGAATAAACCAAGGACCGTCAATGGACAACAAGCTTTTTTACTTGAGTATACCTTTTTGAATAAAGACGGCCTAAAGTATGAGGGACGTAACATCGGTTTTTCTGATGGGAAATGGGTATATTTGCTTTTTTATGAAGCCCCGTCTCAATACTATTTTAAAAAATCGCTGGATGTGTTTGAGTCTTTTGTGAATAGTTTTGAGTTGATGAAGTGAAAACAAATCACACATAAAAAATGAGGAAAAAATGAGAAAAATATTTCAGTATTTGGTTTGTATTCTTTTGTCATTTTATCTTAGTGGGTGCTCTGTTGTTATGGCAGCAAAGCAACCTAAAAAAATGGATGTCCAATTATTTAAAGTTGGTGTCCCTAGAGATATCCTTCTTGGGGAGTTCGGCATGCCAGCTGTCTCCGAAGAAAGGGATGGCAAGAAATATGAAATATTCAAATTTACTCAAGGCTATAGCAAGGAAGTGAAGGCCGGAAGAGCTTTATTCCACGGGACTGCTGATGTTTTTACATTATGTTTATGGGAAATTCTTGGGACTCCGACGGAAATTATCTTCAACGGAAAGAAAATGGCTTATGAAGTTAGTTATGATAAAGAAAATAGAGTTGATAGCGTTAAGGTGTTGACAAAAAAATAGATTTTAACTGAGTGCAACGATTTTTGAAATTTTTTGATTGGCCGATTATAAAAATTATTAGAATTCGGGTTTTCTAAAATCGCTAGCAGTATATTATGTTTTTCAATATTATTTAATTCACTAAAACTAACAGTAAACAGAAAGGGAAATGGGCAACATGTTAACCAAAATTGCAAAAGTATTTTTATTGGTCGCGATCGTTTTTTATTCTGCGGGCTGTGCTTCGATTATGTCTGGAACGAAACAAAAAATCGCTGTAAATTCTGAACCCTCTGGGGCGGATATTAAAATTGAGCCAGGTGATTTGACTGCCAAAACGCCCACTGTATTGACTTTGAAAAGGAAAGACGGCCCTTATCGGTTGACAATTTCAATGCCTGGATATGAACCATATGAAGTTTATATTAAGGCATCGACCAATGGTTGGATTTGGGGTAATATTCTGATCGGCGGTATTATCGGTGTGGCGATTGATTATTCTACGGGGGCAGCGGTGAGACTCGATACAAAAGATATTATGGCTAATTTAAAAAAGAGCGGTACAGCCATGAATGACAGCAAACAAGGGGTTTACGTTTTTAACCGAAACGGAAATCTTTTGGCCTCGATTCATTTGGAATAGTTTTAAAATTTAAAAGGAGTCATGTTGTTATGAATGGATCATTAATGATCAGAGGGACCTTGATTGCTTTGTTATTCATGCTCACCGGTTGTGCGTCGGGTGCAAAGGTTTTTAATATGATTCCGACGGACATGAGCGCAGTAAAGAATCAACAGCCGTATTCGGTAGCTTTAAAAACTGCTGGTGGGCGGGATACGCAATGGTGGGGCACTTCGCAGATTTCTGATGAGTCTTTTCATCAGGCTCTTTTTGACGCTTTGAGTAAGTCGGGAGCGTTTCGTGAAGTACTAAAAGAAGGAAAATCAGATTACATCCTAGATGTTTTTATCACGAAAGTCCAACAGCCATTAATTGGCTTTAACATGACTGTAAGTGTTTCTGCCAAGTGGAAACTGCTTGATGCGGCAACGCATAATGTTGTTTATGAAGACATGATTATAACGCCTTATGAAGTTAAAGTGTCTGAAGAGTTTATGGGAATAGAACGATTGCGGAAAGCAAACGAGGGTGCTGTGCGGGAAAATATCAAAAAAGGAATTGTTAAGTTGTCTGAAATCAAGCTGCAAAAGTAATCAGCTGATTTCTTGAAAAATTGCTAAATGTCGGCAGGTCATTGTTAAAATTTTTGAGGCATTTAAAAGTGTCAAAAGTGTCAAAACCATAATTTGGTTTGACTTTTTATTTTTGAGAAGTAAAATCGAGTCAAGTTTAACAACAATAACAAAAGGAGTGGTGATGAGTAAAAGTTATAGTTTGATTGTAGCCCTTGTTTTACTCGTGGTCTTCGCATCAACAAATTCATATGCGCAAGAAGCTAAAAGCAGAAATTTTGGAGAAATTTATACGGAATGTGGTATTGGGGGGATGTTATTTCAGCACAAAAAATGGGCAGGTTTAGCTGCAATATCGAATATCATTTGGGATTGGGGTACAACGGCAAGCAGTTCTGCAATAACAACTCCTGATGCTTGTATGGGCGGTAAGGAAGAAAAAATGGCTGCATTTATTTATCATACCTATGATGCTTTAGAACAGGATCTTGCAAAGGGTTATGGAGAACATTTGGATACTTTAATGGTATTAGCTGGAAAAAATCAATCTGACGCTAAGTTTATTGAGGTTTTGCGTCAAGATTTAGCTCAAGTTATTGCTCAGGGTGATTATACTGCCAAGACTCGCTATCAAAAAGCTGAGACTTTATTTGGTCTCGTTGAAAAAAACATCAGCAACTCATAGGTGACGTTATTGTCACTCCTTAGTTTTTGTTCAGATCATGCGCTCGCTCGTCGGGCGCATGATCTTTTATACAATGTCCTTTTATTTGCGCTTATATTTCTTTCATTATTTGTTGGGATTACTGAGGCATCCTCACTTGAAGAAGTAAAAGCCAAAGCTCATTCATTGCGACTTTGGGAGCATCCTGTTTGGCGGAATCTCATTCATGTCGAAGGGAAAAATAACCAAAGTGTAGTTCTTTCCGATGAATTTTTCCTTTCTCCTCTCGGCAAAATTAATCCAGAAGCAGAGTTAATGGCGACACTCGATGCATTCTATGCACAAGCTGTAAATAATAAGATTGATCCGCGTTGCCGTTTTCCAGCCCGATATTATTGGTTATCTCAACAGCTGCAAATTCCACAGATTGATTTAAGAGACCAAGCTTGCATGAATCCACAACGATGGCAGGAATTTGACAGCATCCAATCGATTAGTTTGCTGTTAGTCAGCGGATATTGGGGAAATCCGGCTTCTACATTTGGACATGCTTTATTGAAAGTTAACTCTGCGTCACCCGAAGACCCGCACGACCTTTTTGATTTGACTGTCAATTATGGTGCAATCACCCCGGATCATGAAAATCCATTTCGATATGTTTATAAAGGATTATTGGGCGGATACCAAGGGGTATTCTCTGATCAATATTACTATACGCAAGATCTTACTTATGTCCGAACTGAGTTTAGAGATATTTGGGATTTTGAATTGGAACTCACTGAGAACGAAAAGACGCTTCTGATTTTTCATTTATGGGAAATTATGGGAATGAAATTTAAATATTATTTTTTAAAAGAGAATTGTGCCTTTCGGCTTGCCGGATTAGTTGAGCTTATTTTAAAAGAGGGATTGTCGAAAGATAAACAAATGTGGTATTTGCCAGAGGAGATGTTTTTTAAATTAAAGGATATTGATCGCGATCGAATGTTAAAGTTCGGACATGGTTTGATCCAAAATGTCAGATATGTCCCATCGAGTAAACGGGTTCTTTTTTATGAGATTTCAAAGTTAAATTCGCATGAACGTAAAATATTTAAACTTATTGTTAATAATGATGTGGGAAAAATTGATGAGTATCTAAAATTTTCTTCTGAGAACGAAAAGATCAAGATATTAAATACTTTATTGGCTTATGAGCAGTTTAATCTGGTTTCCAACAAAAGAAATGATCATTCGAAAGTTGAAATGATTAAAGACAAAATTCTATTAGCAAGATTGCAGTTACCTGTCCAACTGGAGAACAAAAATAAGCTGCGGCCACTCGAATCTGCAGTTGAAGGGACTCGTCCGGGTTACATTGCAGCCGGGGTTGGGATAGGGCGGTCCGGGGATTCGTATTTAACTTTGTCTTGGTCCGGGTTTAATAAAGAATCCGTTGGTCAAAATAATTTGCAGGGCAGTGAGTTTTCTTTGGTGAATATCCGAATGGGTTTTTTTCAGGAAAAACATCAAGTATTTGTTGATCGTTTTGACCTGATTCGAATATTGAATCTTGAAACAATGCCTCTGGATGTCATTAGGGAAGGTAAGTATTCATGGTCAGCCCGAGTTGGCCTTGATCGTCTTGAGACTAATAATAAATTTTCATATGATGGGCTTGGTGCCCTAGGGGTCGGTCAAACGTTACGTGTTAATGAACAAATCCTCAGTTATGTAATGATCGATGCGGCGGGTCATTCTATTGCTCCTTATGGAAGACTTAGCCCATATTTGGGAGTAGAATTGAGTTTTGGAAAACTTAAAGCGGCAGTTGATGGAGGCATTGAAACAAGTGATTACAAGGGCGGATTTACTGAAACGTGTGAAGCAAAAATTCAATATCAAATAAATCGGGATTATGCCGCCAAGATTGAATTTTCTAATAAGTTAGCCTCTAGGCTAAATATCAGTTTCAATTATTTCTGGTAATTTGGAGTCAATTTTGCCTAAAATTTTGTAATTCGTGCTTGGGCAATCGGCCTGTCTGTTTCTTTTAACTTTCCCGTGATTTTAAAAAAGTTTTCTGTTATAATCCGCCATTATGATTAAAAAGATTCTTGATTTCTTTCTGCACCCTAAAGATCCTCTTAACGCTACTAAACTTATTATGGTTGTGGATGACGGTGAGGTTGAACGAAAGTTCATGGAACGCACCTTAACCCAGCGCGGGTACCGTGTCATTTTGGCCAAAAGCGGTGAAGAGGCCATTACCATCGCGCGCGAAAACAAGCCCGATTTGATTTTTTTGGATTTTTTGATGTTGGGCGGCATGGACGGGCAAGAGGCCTGCAGGCGCATTAAGAGCGAAAGTTACGCCAAAGATATCCCAATTGTTTTTTTAAGCGGTTCAGTCACGCCTACAAAAGTCATTGACTGTTATGATGTCGGAGCAGAGTATTTTTTGTCAAAACCCATTAGCGCCGCCACACTTTTGGAACATACACGCCTTTTATTGGAAGATGCACAATTAAGTAAAAATCAACCTTTGGACGAATAAAAAAATTTTGAAAATCCTATGCTCGATATAAAATTGATTCGCGAAAATACGCAAGCTGTTAAAGACGGGCTTGCGGCCAAGAATGTTAAGATTGATCTGGATTCCCTGCTTGAAATGGATAAAAACCGCCGAGAAATTGCGCAGGCAGTCGATCAGCTACGTTCCCAGGTTAATCTTGCTAACGAAGAAATCGGCCTTTTGATCAAGCAAAAAAAAGATGCCAAAGAAAAAATAGCGGCGATGAAAGACATCAGCCGCGGCATTGATCAATTGCAGCCCCAATTAAATGAGTTGGACGAAAAAATCAGCAGTTTCCTTTTAACGATTCCTAATCTGCCGCATCAATCTGTTCCCGTCGGTGGGCCTGCCAATAATAAAGCGGTCCGTTCGTGGGGCGTTCCCAACGAATTTGATTTTAAGCCCAAAACGCACATTGAATTAGCCGAGTCTCTGGACATTATCGATTTTAAACGTGCGGCCAAGGTCAGCGGCTCGAATTTTATTCTTTACAAAAGGGCAGGGGCCCGTCTTGAACGCGCCCTGTATTGCTGGATGCTTGATTTGCATACCAGTCAGCATGGATATACCGAAATTTTTCCGCCGTTTTTAGTCAATGCGGCATCGATGACTGGGACAGGCCAACTGCCTAAGATGAAAGATGATATGTATCATCTTTCGCCGGAGGATTTGTATTTGATCCCAACCGCTGAGGTGCCAGTAACGAACATTCATCGCGATGAAATGTTGACGGATGATCAGTTGCCGATTTATTATGCCGCCTACACCGCGTGTTTTCGCCGCGAAGCTGGCTCTTATGGTAAGGATACGCGCGGCCTTGTGCGCGTGCATCAGTTTGACAAAGTGGAATTAGTCAAGTTTGTCAAACCGCAAACCTCGTATGATGAGCTTGAAGCGCTCGTCGGCAATGCCGAAAAAGTTTTGCAACTGCTTAAACTGCCGTATCGGGTGCTGATGCTGGCCAGTGGGGACATGAGTTTTGCCGCGGCCAAATGTTATGACCTGGAAGCGCATGCGCCGGGATTGGGAAATTGGCTGGAAGTCTCAAGTTGTTCTAATTTTGAAGATTTTCAGGCCCGCCGTTCCAGCATTCGGTTTAAGGACGCTGAAACGAAAAAAACGGCTTTTGTTCATACACTCAACGGTTCGGGTGTTGCTTTAGCGCGCACGATGGTCGCGATTCTCGAAAATTATCAAACCAAAACCGGGGAGGTCATTATCCCCGAGGTTTTGCGGCCTTATATGGGCGGACTGGAAAAAATCGTCCGGCCATAATTTTTTTTAAAACTAAGGAGTTGCTTTATGCGTGACGCATTTTTTATGTTCATCAAAATCGTTTTTGCGATTCTTTTGATCCCGATTTGCTATGCGCTCACCGTCAGTTTTGTAAAAGAATTGCCGCAGGTAGGCTCGATGTTGCCGTTTTTATTGTGGGGAGCCGGGGTGTATGTTTTGTTGCAGCTGTTTTTTTATACACCGCAGGGGATTTTTCAGTTCGGTCAAAAGATTTTTGGGGATATTTTTAAATCAGTCCCGGTTTTGGCGGCTGTGGTCCCGCTGTTTATTCCTATTATTCCGACGATCATTTTGGTGGCGGCGTATGTAACGATTTCTTTTTTTGATTATAAACCGGCGCAAAGTTATTTGATGTTTGTTGCCGGATTTACTTTCGCGATGCATTTGATTCTTTCGGCGCACGCGGAATTTGAAGAAGATAACAGCGGTTTTAAACCGCATTATTTGTTTTTGTTTAGCTTAACGTATATTTT
>CAZWOH010000048.1:0-12221 GCA_964635405.1 uncultured Planctomycetales bacterium
GAAGCTTACGCACAAGCTCCCCGGGCCGCTTATCGCAATCTTTTTTACAACACTGATTGTCCAATATTTTCATTTGCCGGTCGCGACGATCGCCAGCCGTTTTGGCGAAATCCCCAACTCTTTTGTTAAGCCGCACTTTCCCCATATAAGTTTTGAACTCTTAGGGCAGCTTTCGTCTTCCGCGCTTGCCATCGCTTTGTTAGCCGGAATTGAATCGTTGCTTTCGGCTGTTGTCGCCGACGGGATGACAGGACGAAAACACCGGTCGAATATGGAGTTGATCGCCCAAGGCGTGGCTAATATTGTTTCGCCGATTTTTTCCGGCCTGCCGGCCACAGGAGCGATCGCACGCACAGCGACGAATATCAAAAGCGGCGGGCAGACACCGTTTGCGGGCATCATTCACGCAGTCACAATTTTGCTCATTTTCCTTCTTTTTGGAAAATGGGCCGGTTTAATCCCGATGGCCACACTCGCCGGTATTTTGATCGTCGTTGCTTACAAAATGAGCGAATGGCGGCTGTTCGTCAAACTTTTTAAAAGTCCCAAAAGCGATATCCTTGTTCTTTTAATTACGTTTCTTCTGACCGTGCTGATCGATTTAACCGTCGCAATTGAAGTCGGCGTTGTCCTTGCTTCATTTTTATTTATGCGCCGCATGGTTGATGTGACAGAAATCAAATCGATTACAAAATTTATCAATGAAGATGCCCAATCGGAACTTTCGGATAATCCCAATGATGACCCCAACGCGATTGCGGCACGCAAAATTCCCGTCGGCGTTGAGGTTTTTGAAATCAACGGGCCTTTCTTTTTTGGCGCGGCCGATAAATTTCGCGACACGATGCGCGAAATCCAAAAGCCGCCCAAAGTGCTTATTTTACGAATGCGTCATGTGCCGACCATTGACGCAACCGGTTTGCGCGCGCTTGAGGATACACTTGAAAAAGCCAAAAAAGACGGGATTACGATCCTGCTGGCCGCGGCGAATGCGCGGCTGATGCGGAAAATCAATAATAGCGGCATGACCGAACGTATCGGGAAACAAAATATTTTGCCAGAAATCGACGACGCCCTCGAATACGCGCGAGAAATTCTCAAGAATAAATAAATTTTGACTTACTGTCATTGCGAGCGAAGTAAGTCCCAACGGGACGAACGAAGCGAAGCAATCTCGTTTTTTAGTCTTAACAAAATTAGAGATTGCTTCGTCGCTCCTTCGGAGCTTCTCGCAATGACACTATTTTTCTAAACTTTCAATCTTTCTTCGTAGAGATCTTCGCGGCGTTTGTGGATTTCGGGGTCAGCGAGATATTCATCAAGAGTCGTGTGGACGCGGTCGATATGGCCGTTTGGGGTAAGCTCGACAATGCGGTTGGCCACCGTTTGGATAAATTGATGGTCGTGCGAGGAGAACAAAATCGCATTGTCACATTTGATCAGGCCATTGTTTAAAGCAATGATCGATTCTAGGTCCAAATGGTTGGTCGGATCGTCAAACATAAGCGCGTTGGCCGAAGCGAGCATCATGCGCGAAAACATACAGCGGACCTTTTCGCCGCCGGATAAGACACGCACGATTTTTAATGTTTCCTCACCGGAAAAAAGCATTTTGCCCAAAAAGCCGCGGATAAAGTTCTCGTCCTTCTCTTTAGAATATTGCCGCAGCCAATCGATTAAATTAAGGTCCGACTGAAAAAATTTGGAATTGTCTTTAGGAAAATACGCCGTTGAGATTGTCGAACCCCACTTAAACGTCCCGCTGTCAACGGCAAGCTCGCCGGCGAGAACCTGAAAAAGCGTTGTCGCCGCGTTATCATTGCGTCCGATAAAAGCGATTTTATCTTCTTTGCCCACATGCAGGGAAAAATCCTTAAACATCACTTTTCCGTCGACAGTTTTACTTATTTTTTGTACATCCAAAATATCATTGCCCGCTTCGCGCTCGGGCTTAAAAGAAATAAACGGATACCGCCGCGACGAGGGGCGGATTTCTTCGAAGGTCAGTTTTTCCAAAACTTTTTTGCGGGAAGTAGCCTGTCGAGACTTGGACGCATTCGCGCTAAAGCGCGCGATAAAGTCCTGCAGTTCTTTGCGCTTTTCCTCGGACTTGCGGTTGGTTTCCTGTTTCTGGCGAAGGGCCAATTGGCTGGCCTCCAGCCAAAACGTGTAATTGCCCGTGTACAGCTGGACTTTTCCAAAATCGATATCGGCAATGTGCGTGCAAACCTGATCGAGGAAATGGCGGTCGTGCGAAACGACGATCGCCGTGTTCTGAAAGTTGCACAAAAACTCTTCCAGCCACAGGGCGGTCTCGACGTCCAGCTGGTTGGTCGGTTCGTCCAAAAGCAAAATGTCGGGATTGCCAAACAATGCCTGCGCTAAAAGCACGCGGACCTTCTGCCCACCTTCTAACTGTTTCATCTTTAAGCCGTGGAGATTTTCTTTAACGCCCAAATCACTTAACAGCCGCGCGGCCTCACTCTCAGCATCCCAGCCGTTCATCTGCGCAAACTCGCCTTCCAGCTCAGAAGCGCGAATCCCGTCGGCGTCCGAAAAATCCGGCTTAGCATAAATCGCATCCTTTTCGGACATGATTTCAAAAAGCTTTTTGTGACCCATGACAACAGTCATAAGCACTTGGTGTTCGTCAAAAGCGTATTGGTCCTGTTTGAGAATAGACAATCGCTCGCCTTTGGTGATGCTGACCGTCCCTGTGGTCGGCTCGATTTCGCCGGAGAGAATTTTTAAAAAAGTAGACTTGCCCGATCCGTTAGCGCCGATTAAGCCATAACAGTTGCCGGGTTTAAATGCGGCGGTAGCACCCTCAAATAAACGGCGCTTGCCAAATTGTAAAGAAACATTTTCGACGGATAACATAATGGCCGGAATTATAACATACAATTTAAAAATTACGATTGAAGAATTTTGGGAAGAATCAAAAGTGCTTCTGCCATCGGAATAACCGCAATCCCATCCTCATAAAATCGGCGATCTCCGCCATAAAAAAAATATCCTTGGGCTGTTGGATAATCTTCACGAAAAGCCTTCAAGCCCTTTAACATGTCTGTTGAAAACCTCGATGTTCGCTTAACCTCAAAAGCCTTGATCGCCTTTTGACCATAAAGAACAAAATCAACTTCCACGTCGCTGGCCGTATGCCAATAGTACATATCATACCCTAAGCGTAAAGCATCATTGACAGCTCGCAATTCTTGAAAAACGAGCGTTTCAAAAGCTGCGCCTTCGATCTCTAAAGCATTATCCAGCGGGCCAGACGGCCTTACAGTGCGATAAACCCCAACGTCAAAAAAATAAAATTTTTGATGCGCAATCATCCTGCGCTTGGCTTTTTTTGAAAAAACCGGCAGACGGCTTCCGATCATCAAATCTTCGAGTATAGAAAAATAATTTTCGACGACTTTGCGTTCTATCGCGCAATCCCGAGCGACTGAAGAAGTATTTAAAATACTGCCCTGCGAAAAACTCGCCGCTTCCAAAAAACGAGAGAACGCACCCAAACTTCGCGTTAAACCTTCCTGCTGAATTTCCTCCCGCAAATAAGTGGCAACATAACTTTCAAGATAAGACTTAGGATCAGACTCGGTATAAACACACGGCAACTGCCCAAACTTCAAAGAATGCCCAAGATTAAAATCTTTTCCCAACTCACCGGCTGTCAACTGATGAAATGAAAAATTCAAAGCACGACCAGCCAAGAGATTGACACCTTTTTGCCGCAACTTGCGCGCGCTGGATCCAGTCAGGACAAACCGATAATGCTTATTTTCAATAAGCCGATGGACCTCATTGAGCAATTCGGGAATCCGTTGCACCTCATCGATAATGACCCAATTGTCAAAATCTGGCGGGATAAACCTTTCCAAACGCTGCGGATTGGACAAAAGATCCGTATAAACTTCTGCTTCTAAAAGATCGATAAAAATTCCTTTGGGGAAAGCGGCCTTAACCCACGTTGTTTTACCGGTGCCACGCGGCCCAAAGAGAAAAAAACTTTTTCCCTCTGGTGGAGCAATTATTCTGGAATACATGATTCCATTTTACATGCAAAAGTGGAGTTGTCAACTCCAAAAACAAAATAATACGGGCTTTCCTTAAATAACTTTTTCAGCAATGCCTAGGATTATTTTATTTGCAATGGCAGGCAAGAGGCATGCCTGTTGCCTACGGCAAAAATATCGACGCTAGAAAACAACTTACACACAGCGCAAATTATTCTTCTACCTCATCGAAAGCTGGGGAACTTTTTCCTTATTTTCAGCGCTGGTCAAAAACGGGAAGTTCTCGATCGTCGCTGGCTGCATATTGATAATAACCGGATACAGCCCGTCGATATTGATATTTTCAATATTCTGCTCTGGCAAAGGAAGCGGCACACCATGTCCGTTGCGTTTGATCTGCAAATTAAGCAAGGACGGATCAAAGTCGATACCACCGACATCTTTTGGAACAGTCGTCACTACTTGATCTGACGCACTAGGCAAACCGATCTGATTTCTAACTTCTTGCATTAAACTAGGGATTGCACCTTCTTGACTTTTATCTAAAACCTCAATATTAAATTTCTTAGCCGAAAGAAATTTGGGATCACTCCCTTCCATGGTATAAAGAATTTTCTTGGCTTGGGGGAGTTGTTGAGAAACAAATGATTTTAAAAAATCAAAACCTTGTATTTCTCCCATATTGTGATCCGAGATAACAAGCCCAATTGCGGATTTTCCTTCTGGAGTCATCCCCTCGATTTCTTTTTGCGCATCCTCAGCGCTGTTGGCCAGTATAACCGTATAACCTTTTGTTTCTAACGCTAATTTAATTGAGTCCTGCCACGTCTTTTCATTTTCAACCACAAGAACTATCCCGCTGGAGCCAACTTTGGCTTGTGCGGCATTCGCTTGGCCGGTTGAATAAACGACCGTAGCTGGACCATTGAGCGAAGTTATAACCACGTTTAAACCATCAACTCCTAAACGAATAAACCCTGCAAATTCTTCCGGCTGATTATCGTTTTTTTCAAAACGACCCGCGTTTAATATAAAACTCCTGTTTCCAACTGGTAGATCCCCGAATAATGGAGTAATATCGAAAGCGGCATTGCCACCTATCGTTTTTTTCTCAACCATCACAACAATTTCTTCACCACTACCAAGTCGCACAATAAAATCGAGGTCTGATCCTGTCGTCAAATCACCTAAACGCAAAATACTAGGCACTCCAAGTTTCAGCTTTTGCTCATTGGCAGGGACTATATTTTGCGTCGCCCCCACTAAAGCATCGACTTCTGCTGGACCACGTTTAGCTTGCAAAATAACACCATGATTATTTTTTAACTCTTGGATGCCGGCTTCTAAAAGCGCTTCTGGCGACGCATAAATAAAGAATTTTGCCGTATTGCCATCGTTAATTAGCTTCCTAATCACTGGCTCGCTCTCCTGTGCGTTGCCGGCAATGATAACATCAAAATTGCCTTCTCTCGCCAATGCTTGAACTTTTTGAATATCAGGCTCGACAACAACACTATATCCTGCAGCTCTTAACTTGTTACTCGAAATCTTTGCAGGCACACCTGTATCCACTACCAACACCCTCGCCTGCCCGACGGAGGAGCTGGCGGAAAGCGCTGCACTCCCAGCCTCCTTGACCGCACCATTAGCACCATTGACACTTTCGTCATATTGATCATCCAAAGATTTTGGTTGAACAAGCGTTAATTTTTTTTGATATGCGGGAGGAATAGCGAACACTTTCAATCTTACATCTGTATATACTCTAACAAAACCAAGTCTTTCAAAAACATTCAAAACCACACCTAATGGAACACCCGCTCTATTAGCAATATTCCGAGCATCAACAGTATCAACTTTTTTAATATATACATCATGCCACAACTCATCATCAATTTTACCCAGACTAGCGATAGCGAATTCTTCGATATCCTTAGCCATATCCATTCCATATGTTTTCGAAATAAAACCAAGTGCTTCAGCAAGCTGATCTAAACTTTTTGCATCTTTAAAATCATGATTTTGCTGATTAGCAATTGCCCTAGTATTCTGTTGCATTATTACGCCTTGACTATGAAAAAAATCTGGACGAATAAACGGAACTGTTGGGACTAAACGTGTTATCGTGCCGGTGGGGATCTCTTGAGAAATTTCAATTCTACCTGTCAGAGGATTAGATTTAGCTTTTACAACTAGCCCGAGTCCATCTGATGATTCCAACGCGTTAATAGTATCATCAAGAAATCCAGCAATATAAAGTCGAGCATAATAAGTTGGCTGATCAGGGTTCGAATTTAATTGATCAATTTTTGCACTAACGTCTGGAATATCAGTCTCATTTCCTTCCCAAAATTCAGCAAAAGGGCTATCCTGCTTACTTGTCAAAGCTAAACCGCCTTTCGCTTTTTGGGGGTTATCCATAACTTCTGCAACTAGACGAGCGTTATACTTATCTCTTGCCGCATAGAGAGCAGCAAAAGTATCCAAATCATATCCTCCGCCATTTGGAAGTAAAAGCATGGCGTCATTTGTTCTACGAGCAAGATACGCCTTAACGCCCAAAGTCCGTAATTCCTCAACAATTGAGCCGTTTGTGGGGATTTCTTTTCCTGTATCAGGATTAAGTCGAAAACCACGAGCCCCCAACATAGCTTCTTGAAAACTCGCGCCATGATTTGCTGATGTTGTATAACCGGAACGAACCAAACTTGATCCTTTATTATCAACAATATAACTCTCATGGAAACCAAGCTTGGCGAATATAACGTTCTTATAATCAAATCCGTAACCTTTATGCTTAATAAAACCTTCCCTTACCTGTGGAAAAATATCGTCATTAACAAAAACAACAACTGTTTTATTAGCGCGAACCTTGTTGCGGTCCTGTGGATTTTCAAACTGATTTTCAACGCCTTTTATCGTCGCCCACATAATATAATCCCCAACTGTATAATCTTGCATATTCGTTTCAATTTCTAAATTCTTAATAATCTGATATGCTTCCCATCCATCCTGAGTCATTTTTTCGTTGATTGTATCGTCTCTCTTGTAAACTTCAAAACTATCCCTACTTAAATTCATCACCCGAGCCTTTTTAATCAACGCACCTAGGTTAATCCCCCATATCCCGGGACTCGAAAGCCCAACTTTGTCCATAACCAATCGCACAGGATCCATACGAGTTGATAAACCACCAGCGATTGCGATAATCGCTTGTTGACCCTCTAATTCTGCCAACTTAGATTGTTTATAATAATCAACGTCACGTCTATCACTTTTTGTTAATTCTTCGATCCTCTGTGGTTTTGCAGCCTGCCAATGCGTGAACTGATCACCTTTTTTAGCAAATCGATTATTAAATTCTCTGACAACTTGCTCTGCGGCTTTAAGATTCTTCTCACGCAACGCAGCAAGAAGCTCATCATATAGCCCTGACTGTTGCAAAGCTGATTTTAATTTTAAATTTAAAAACCGAGTTGGATTAGTCCACCCCTTTATAATTGCTGCGCTACTTGAAACAGTAGTAACTGTTTCTGGAATCTGTGAGCTTGGCAAAACAGATGGATCACTATCATCGGCTGATCCACTAGACTCATAGTAAATTCGCTGTGTTTCTCCTGTTGACGCGGCCACCTGCGTCACCACTGCCGCTTCTTGAGGTTGTTCGGTCATTCTTGCGTAACTTACAATATAGCGGCCAGAACCTTTTTTAAGCTGATTTTTCATGTCTAAGACGATACTATCAGCCGCTGTTCCTTGAGCTCTTGTAAGTTGTACTTGCTTCCAATCAAACCCCCCCGAAAAATATTTGCGCGGCAGGGTTTCTTTGCTGGCTAAATCATAGTCTTCCTTAATCAGGTTATAGACCCCTTTGCGAAAAGCGGCCAGATACTGTTCATATACCTTTTGCTTAAGGTCTTTTTCGCCGATATTGACACCGCCGATTTTACTTTTGTCGACGTAAATTCTGCCCAACAGCGAATTTTTCAAATTCTGCTTATACCACGTCGCCAAAATGACCGAATGATACATCTGGCGCACCGCGGCAAAGTTTTTGCCTTCATTGATTTCTTTTTCAAGTTCTGGAAGGATGATTTGACGGACAACATCCGAAGAGACACCGCTTAACGCCTCAGCCTTGTCGGGCGAAATATTTTTGCCGCTTAACTTTTCGCTCTTTAAATTTTCTTTCAAGGACGTATAGTCTTGATCCAGCATCACTTTCAAGTGGCTTTCGCCAATAAAAACATAACCGTCTTCTTCGAGGATAAGCGCGCGATCAGGAACAATCCACACCTTATTAAAGGTGTTGATAGGCACTGAGGTTGAGCCAAATTTTTCGTACGCTTTTTTGTAAACTGTGTCCCAAAACTTTTTGCCGATCTCTTCCTGCGGATTGGTCAGCGATGCGGAGAGCTGTTTAAGCAGATAATCCTGCTCGAGCATTTGCTTGCCCATGTCCGTCGAGCCGAGCATATCCGGAATAATGCGGTCGCCTTCATAGGGAGACAAATTGACCCACGAATCATTGTCGGGAATCGTCATTGCAGCCAAAAAATATTTCAAAAGCTTTTGCGTTTCGCCCTTGAGAGCATCGCCGGAGAGCTTGTCCTGCCCGCGGTCAACGATAAAATCAAATTGCAGCGGATTCTCAGGATGCAGGGTCATGCCCTTTAACACCGCCGGCTCAAAGGCTGGGCTTAAAAGAACCATTTCCCCGGGCTTAGGAAGATTGCTGATATATTGCGCGCTCGCGCCTGTTGCGGGTCCGAAAATCAAACTCGTCGAAAAAGTCAGCGCGACAAAACTACTCGTTATTTTTTTCATCCAGCGAGACTTTTTGGGGCAAACGAAATTGGACATAAGGCAATCTCCTTAAAAAGTTGAAGAAAATTGTATTGGGAAATTTTTTAGAGCGAGAACTAGAATTTTCACGACTGTAAAAAGAATATCACAAAAAACTAACCGCTTCAAACACTAAAATAAAGAATATAAAAGTTGTAGACTTGTAAACCATTTTGATACAATGACTTACAACATCAACATCAGAAATGTATATCTTATGTATAAATTGTGAAAATTTTTAGCAGATTTTTCTAAAAGCAGGATGATTTACAATGAGCCTCAAAGCTTGATAAAGCAACGTCTTGCCCGGCTCTTTGCGATGCCACGGGGAGGCGCCGGAAGGATGCGGCAAGGGAATGACGTCAAAACAACAGCCGTCGCGCGTGATTGAAAACTTGCGGCCGATCATCGCATCAAGATTTTCTAAAGAAAGAAACTGGCCGATCGCCAATTTTCCAACGGGAATTAACAGAGCGGGTTTTAAAATTTGAAATTCTGCATTTAGCCAACGCGAACAGTTTTCGATTTCCTCGGGGCTAGGGACACGATCGCCGCCGCTTTGCTTTTTGCCTGGGAAACAACGGCAGACGGCCGCAAAATAAATCTTTTGTCGAAATTGCTCTTCAGTTAATCCTGACGCTTCATAAAACCATTTAAACAATGTCTTTCCAGCTGTCCATGCAAACGGACGACCAAATTTTGGTTCCTTGTCGCCGGGCGCCTGACCGATAAGAATAACGCGGCTCTCAACAGGCCCGCCGCTGACCGGTGGCGCGTGCATTTTGGGACAGAGGCGACAAGCCTTTAAATGGCTAATATGATTTTTAAGTTGTTTATACATCATTTTAAAACAAAGAAATAAATGTCATTGCGAGAAGCTCCGAAGGAGCGACGAAGCAATCTCGTTGGGAATAAATTCTTTTAGGGATTGCTTCGCTCGCCCTCAGCTCGCTCGCAATGACGTTCTCGTTAATATTTAATCCGCACGCGGTAGCGAACTTTGGCTTCCCCGTCCTTGGGGACATCGACGTCAAAACGCGCTGTAAAGGCATCTACCTTCGTAAACTTCTGCGATTGACTTAAAACAGTCCAATCACCGGGAATCGTTTCTAAAACCTGCACCGCAATATCTGTATCCTTATGATTGCGTATTGTCACTTCCCACTCGGATTCATGGCCGCGGTTGATATTCTGATAATCGGTTTGTACACGCTCTGCAACCACATCAAACGCCTCACCGATCTTTAAATCCACATCTTCATCTTTGGGCGTATGCTTGATCGCATCCTCACCAATAAATTGCAAACTCTCATTCGCATCCGCCTTATACAGCCGCATGGTACCTGCGGGAAGCGGAAAACCCATGTGATTTTCTTTAGAATTCTTAAATTTCAACATCACATTAACCGGCACCTTGCCGGTTTCATTGTAAGGACCGTACCACCAGTTATTTTGGCCTTGGACTTTAAAAATTTTTGTTACGCTCGCATCATTGGCTTCCAAAAGACGAATCTGTTTGGTCTGCTGATCCTTGATCGTCGTCGGATGCTGAAGATCGTAAAGATGATATTCAAAAAATGATTGTTCAGCAAAACCTCTTACGGCATCAACTTCCTTTTCGAGCATACTAATAGCCTGAGCCATATCATAACCCCTATGACTTTGCACCCGATTGACTTCTCCCGCAACAAGTTTTAGCTTCGCATTTTTATAGGTCGCGCCACTTTTATTGTCCAGCGTCACCCAGCCGCTGACATTAGCCTTCGCATCATTTTTGTCAATGACGACGATATAATCTGCTTTCCACGAAATATTTTGTGTCAAATACGACACTTCGATGTTTTGGGGTGCCGCAAATTTGTTTTCGTACATCCACGTTAAAGTTGGCTTAGCGATCAAGTCCTCGGGTAAAGAGGGCAAAATCACCTCTCCCGGATAACCAATATGAATTTCATTGCCGATTTTATAAATCTGGCCTTCATTATTGCTTAAAAGTTCCGCCTCAACGGTTTCGGTTTTATCCTGGAATTGATTGCGGGTGATCAGTTTTAACTTTTTGCCGACGTATTTGTCCAAAAGTTTGGTCGAATTCATCAAATCATATTCATAATTCTGTTCGAGAATCGAAAAGTCCTGTGGTGCATTAAGCGACCGGATGGCGACGGTAAAAGGTTGAATAAACGCGGCCACATCCATAAACTGCATATTCCCGTCGCCTTCTGGAAGCTTAATTTTGCGCGTGTCTTTGACAAGCCCCAGATTCGAATTGTAAACCGTCACTTCAACCGACTCTTGATCGCGCAGCATACTGGTCAAATCCGGCGCGGCAAAAGCAGCCGACGCACCAAGAACAACCACGACACCGACTAAACTTTTTAAAATTTTCATCCCTTACCCTCCTTGATGTTAAATTAAACCCAAATTTTGCATTACAATCCATTGCGCGACGATCCGTCGCGCACAAAAAGGCAAATGCAAAATTTGCCTTCGGTTGTCCCGCAGGGACAAGGTTAACCCCGCACGTCTCGACGGTGTCGAGACATGCGGCCCTTTGGGCGGATTTTGCTTGACCTCGCAGAAGCGAGGCAAATGCAAAATCCGGGTTAAAAACCTGATCGTTACTCTACCACTTTCTCGCTATCTTTGCGATGCCGTATCGACTCTGCCGGAATCCCAAACCATACATCCCGGGCTTCGACCTTCGTGTCCTTAAGCAAAACCGCGCTGGCCCCAATAATCGCATTATCCCCAATTTCACAGCCGGGCATAATCGTGCAGTGGGAGCCGACGGTGACATTTTTGCCAATCACAACTTTTTTAAGTTTCAATTTTCCGCGTTCGACCAAATGCCCGATAATAATCGCCCCTCCGCCGACGACCGTGTTGTCGCCGATTTCCCAGAGAGACGCGTCATAAACATATTTAGAATTAAACTGCACATTTTTGCCTAACTTGGCACCGAGCAATCGAAAAAGCAAATTCGCAAAAGGCGTAAGCAAAACAAAATCGATAAACGTGTAATTGATCATCAAGTACAGCGAACTGATAAACGCCCATTTAAACGCTTCAAATGAAACAAGCGGATACGTCCCTTCTTTTAAACGCAGGTTAAGCGCCGTCCGAAATACGCCGACTAAAAGAATAAGCGTCAGGCCAAAAATAAAATAGCCCAAAGCGATGCTCGTTCCCAAAAAGAACAAACGCGGCCCAAAAGACATTTCGCCCGTCAACATCCAAACTTTCATGACGAGCGCCAAACCCGGCATAAGCGCTGCACCAAAAAACAGCGCCCCAAACGCATACATAAAAACGGTAAACGCCGCCTGAGCCAAAGTCATCAGTAACCACGCCATA
>CAZWOH010000049.1:0-11951 GCA_964635405.1 uncultured Planctomycetales bacterium
GGACAGGACAATTGAAATTCTTCAGGCAAGGCATTCATCTTATCAAGACACTTTCTCTTCAAATCGCCGATACCGGTAATAGGCCGCGCACGCCCCCTCGGAAGAAACCATTGGAGCTCCTAAAGGTTTTTCTGGGGTACACTTGACCCCAAAAGCCGGGCACTCATGAGGCTTTTTAACACCGATCAACACCTCGCCGCTCATGCACTCTTTGGATTCTTCAACACGACTGCCGGCAAGACCAAAACGTTTTTCGGCATCAAAATCTTCAAATTCTTTTTGCAAACCCAACCCGCTCTGAGGTATTTCACCTAAGCCCCGCCACTTGCGCGCTACAACACAAAAAACTTGTTCAACAATCTTTCGCGCATGAAGATTGCCGTCGGAGAGCACCGCCCGGACATATTGGTTTTCCACTTCACAGCGACTCTCTTCTAATTGCTTGACGCACATATAAATGCCTTCCAAAATATCCAGCGGCTCAAAGCCTGTGACAATAATCGGCACTTGATATTTGGGCGCAAGCGGTACATATTGCTGATACCCCATAATTGCGCAGACGTGTCCGGCGGCCAAAAAGCCTTGCACACGATTTCTTTCGGATGAAAGAATCGCTTCCATCGCCGGGGGGACTAACACATGCGAGACTAAAATCGAAAAATTTTTTACCCCCTGCTTCTTGGCTTGATAAACAGCCATCGCATTGGCCGGCGCCGTTGTTTCAAACCCGACGGCAAAAAAAACAACCTGTTTATCCGGATTCTTTTTTGCAAGTGTGAGCGCATCCATTGGCGAATAAACAATACGAACATCGCCGCCTTTGGCTTTGACGCTAAACAAATCCTGCCCCGAGCCGGGCACGCGCAGCATGTCCCCAAATGAGCAAAAAATAATTTCAGGACGTGACGCCAGAACAAGCGCTTGGTCGATTAATTCCAAAGGAGTCACACAGACCGGACAACCCGGGCCATGGACAAGTTCAATGGCCTTGGGTAAAAGCTCGTCGATACCAAACTTGACAATCGCATGCGTCTGCCCGCCGCAGATTTCCATAAGGACCCATGGTTTGGTCGTGATCTTATGGATCGCCTGCGAAAATTGACGGGCCAATTGGGGGTCACGGTATTCGTCTAAATATTTCATAAGAATCCTTGCCGCTTGCGCGTCGCTGGATTAGGGAATCCTTTTTCGGCTCAATTGTTTGGCGCCTCTATGGCGCAATTCGCCTTAAAAGGATTCCCTAATCCAGCCAAACTCATTGATTAAGTTCTTCTAACTCGCCCATCTTTTCTAAATACGAAAAAACTTTTTGGGCTTCCTCTTCTTGCACGACACTAATCGCAAAGCCCACATGCACGATCACATAGTCTCCGACGCTAGCCTCCGGCACATACGCAAGAGACACTTCCTTGACTATTCCGCCAAAATTGACCTTGCCTCGAGAGGACAACGGGTCGGCGTCGTCATGAATAATTTTTTCTATTTTCCCGGGAATCGCTAAACACATCTAATTTTCTCCTGAGTCTATCCGGCCACACGCGACGACAATTTGTCCTAAAGAAAGCCCGCCGTCATTGGCCGGCACTTCTTGCGACCAAAACACATTAAATCCTTCTTGTTGTAACCGCTCAATCCCATGTTCCAACAAATATTTATTCTGAAAACACCCCCCCGCTAAAACAACATCTTTGCGTTTCGCCTGCTGGGCCATTGCAACGATCAGATTAACAAGCGTATTATGAAATTTCATCGAGATTTTTCCCGCCGGCAGTTTACCGCGAACATCTTCAATAATTTCTTTGATCATCGGCGCCCAGTCAAAAACAAAGGGATCTTTGCCCAGAAGATGGCACGAATAACTTTCTTTGCCACAAAAGCCTACGAGTGCAAACTCGAGTTTCATCGCAGCCTGACCTTCAAAATGAGAGTGTTGACAAAGCCCTGTCAAACTGCTGACTGCGTCAAACAAACGTCCCATACTGCTTGTCGAGGGAGAGTTTAGCTTAGCGCTTAACATTTGTCCAAAAATTTTTATTTCCGAGGTGCCGAACGACGCAAAACAGGGCAAATCAAAATATTCTTCCCATTTACCCGTCGAGAGTTCAAACAACAGCCCTAAAGCCGATTGACAGGGTTTAGACGATGCTCCGTCCGCCCCGGGCAAAGAGAAATTTCGCAAATGCCCCAACCTTTGATATGCGCCTTTGGTGCACAGCAAGAATTCACCGCCCCAAATTGTTTTGTCATCGCCTAAACCGGTCCCGTCCCACGCTATCCCTAAGAGCTCTTTTTCTAAATGATGCTCGGCCATGACAGCGGCAATATGCGCATGATGATGTTGGACATAAAAAACTTTCTTGCCGCATCCTAAAGCAAACCTCGTCGAAAAATAATCCGGGTGCAGATCGCAGGCATATTTCAAATCCGCCGGGCCATAAAGCTCTGCCAAATTGTCAGCTACCTTTTTAAACACATCCAGCGACAAAGCATTTTGCAAATCGCCGATATGGCTGCTTAGAAAAACATTGCCCTTGACCTTAAGACCGACGGTATTTTTATAATGCCCGCCGACACCAAAGATTGAATCTTTTGTCCCGTCAATTTCAATGGGCCACGGCGCATACCCGCGCGCCCGGCGCAAAACAAAAATTCTTTCCTTAACACTGCGGACAACCGAATCATCCAAAGGACGCACAATCGGACGGTTGTGCACCAAGAAGAAGTCTGCAATTTGTCCTAAACGCTCTAAAGCTTCATTCTCGTCGATACAGATCGGCTCATCCGAAATATTTGCGCTGGTGGCTACCAGCGGCGCGCCAAATTCGTGGATAAGCAAATGATGTAGAGGCGTATACGGCAACATGACGCCCAGATACGGGTTGCCAGGAGCAACAGTTTCAAAATCTTTTTTAGTCGGTAATTTTTCTAAGAGCACAATCGGCGCTGCAGCCGAGAGGAGCAAATCTTGTTCAGACTTTGAGACGGCACAAAAATCCCGGACTAAATCCAGCGACGCAAAAAGAAGAGCAAACGGCTTTTCCTCTCTGTGTTTGCGTTTTCGCAATTCCAAAACCGCTTGTGCATTGGCCGCATCGACGAGAAGCTGAAAACCTCCCAACCCTTTGAACCCTAAAATTTTTCCATCCCGCAAAACTTGAACAGCTTTTTTTAAAGCGGCGTCCCTGCTTTCTAAGACTCGACCGTCGGCTGACCACAGCTCGACGCGCGGGCCGCACGTCGGGCACGCATTTGGCTGAGCGTGAAAGCGGCGATTGTCCGGATCATCAAACTCCGATTGGCAATCAGAGCACATGCGAAAATCTTTCATCGACGTTGTTGCGCGGTCATACGGCAAACGTTCAAGGATCGAATAGCGCGGACCGCAATGCGTACAGTTCGTAAAAGGATACCGGTAGCGGCGATTGCGGGGATCAAAAATTTCTTTAAGACATTGCGGGCACGTTGCCAAATCCGGCAAAGCAATCGTGCCGGCAAAAGCTTGGCTGTGACTTTCGAGAATCAAAAACTCCCTGTGCCCTTGCAAAGGGACAAATGAACTTTCAATCTTCTGAATAAGCGTATGGGCCGGAGCATTGGTTTTTATTTCGGCAAGAAAGCTTGCGAGGTCTTGCTCATTTCCCTCGACGAGAATGCTTAACCCCTGCGAGGTATTGCGGACAAAACCACGCAGATTAAATTTGCGGGCCAGCTGATAAACAAAGGGACGAAACCCCACGCCTTGCACAGCGCCGTAAATTTCCACAGCCAAAGCACGGTCCGCGCCCAAAGCGCTTGATGTCTTTTTTAGTTGTTGCACAGTTCGATGGATTCGACGGTGATTTGATTGCCGCGTATCGGCGTCACATCAACCGCATAACAAAACGGGCAAGCGACCAGATGATGATCTTCGACAAACGTTGTTTTTTTGCAATGCGGACAATAGACTTCCATCGACTCTTCCTGCAAGTCAAGAAGAACGCCTTCCAAAGACGTGCCTTTGGTCAAAACCTCAAAATGCATCTTGACCGCCTCGGGGACCAAATGGAACACCTCACCAACCTTGACTAAAACCGACTTTGGCTTTTGTCCGGGGAATTTTTTAAGTTCCAAAAGAATAGCGTCGACGATTTTTTCTGTAAATTGGCCTTCGTGCATGTTATTTTTCCTTTAAAAATGCCTCAATTTCGGCTAAAGCCTGGGGGAGCAAACCCAAAACCTGTGGGGACAAAGTGTTTCCCACCTCAAAATTGTACCCACGCAATGAACAAACATACAAATTCAAATCTTTTTCGTAAAGCTCACGGGCCATCGCTAAAAAGAATTCCGGCGACAGATGATGGGAAGATGCCGCAGGAGCGTTTTGTATAACCTGGATCTTTTTAAAGACCAACCCTTCCCCGACGGCGCTTGCGTCAATCACCAAAATCTTTGCATAGCCAAGCGCATCTTCTAATAGTTCAAGATTCAATAATTGCGATGTGATAACTGTAACGCCCGGAATATTCCTTTGCGCAATCTGTCCGGCTAACAACATACCTAAACCATCATCACAGCGCAAAGGATTGCCAATCCCGACGACAAGAAAATCCTTACCCTCTTTGGATTGCATTGAGAAGTGCGCCTTTATGGTCCAGGACTTCAATTAAAAGCGGCATCGCCCCAACCGCGTGCGTCGAACAAGAAAGGCACGGGTCATAACAGCGGATGGCCGCCTCAACGCGGTTTAACGCGCCTTCCTTAATATCTTTTCCGTTGACATATTGCTTAGCCACTTCCAAGACTGAACGATTCATCGCCGGATTATTCTGGCCTGTGGCAATCAGCAAATTAACTTTCAAAAGCTTACCTGTTTCATCCGTCTGATAATGGTGAAACAATGTTCCCCGCGGAGCCTCGGAGGAGCCAATGCCTTGAGTGTAATTGTGTTTTCCTGTCACCTGCGTTTTAGCGGCGGTCACCTGCGGATCTTTGAGAATCATTTTGCATTCCTCGACGCACTGCAGAAGTTCAATCAACCGCGCATAATGAAAATAAAACGTCCCGTGCACCGGCCCTTGCGCTAATTTTTTAAACTGTTCGAATTCTTTTTGCGCCAAAGGCGTTTTCATCTTGGCGGCGACGTTAAGCCGCGCCAAAGGCCCGACACGATAAAACCCTCGCTCAAACCCATAAGGCTTGTAATACGGATATTTTAAGTACGACCAGGGGATCACCCGCTCGGCGATATATTCCAAATAATTCTTTGGGTCCAGCTGATCGCCGGCGATTTTTCCGTCAGCGTCGATAAAGCGAAGTTTTCCATCGTAGAGTTCCATTTCCCCCTGCGGCCCAACGGTCCCCAAATACATCGACGGAAAGTTCGCAAAAGTCGAAACTTCCTGAGCATGCTGCGCATGATATTTTTTGATCAGTTCAATGCCCATCTGCGTTGTTTCCAAAGCTTCCGGCACCCATGCCACAAGCGCTTTACGATTTTCTTCTGTCAGTGGAAACGACATCCCTCCGGGGACAATCCCCATAATATGAATTTTTTTGCCCGTGACCCGTTCGCTGATTTCCTGGCCAAACTTGCGCAAACGGATTCCCCGACGGGCAAGATCAGGAAACTTTTGGGCTACACCCAAAATATTTCGCAAGGCCGGATCGCTGTCCCAGCCTAATAAAAAATCCGGTGAAGAAAGGTGGAAAAAACTTAACGCGTGCGAGGAAATATGCTGGCCTAAATGGATTAAACGACGCAAAATATCCCCCGTATACGGCGGGGTAATGCCCATGATCATTTCGCAGGCTTTCGCGCTGGCGACCGAATGGCTCACCGGACAAATCCCGCAAATCCGTGGGGTGATCGCCGGCATTTCAGAAAAATAACGGCCTTCACAAAACTTTTCGAAGCCGCGAAATTCATTGACATGAAACTGCGCGTCATTAACCTGCCCCTGATCGTTGAGCATAATCGTGATCTTGGCATGTCCCTCAATGCGCGTCACGGGACTGATCAAAATCGTGTTAGGCGGCGTATTTTTATCCATATTTAATTTTCCTTTCCTGCTCCAAATTCGGAATCCGGCCGTTTAAAAATTCAGCCAATACATAAAAAATCGTATCTGCCGACGGAGGGCAACCCGGAATATAAAAATCAACGGTAACAACTTCATGAAGCGGGACAACTTTGTCATGCAATTTTAAAAGCGTAAAATGACTGGGCATTTGGCCCTCGTCGTCATTGCTTTCGGCATCACGATACGCCCGATTTAAAACATCTTCCTTCGAAAGCCAATTGCGCAGACCCGTGACATTAGCTGTTACCGCGCAATCGCCAAAAGCGATCAGCACCTTACTTTTTTTGCGGATCTCTTTAATTTCATGCAGATGCTCATCGCTGGTCACCGAGCCCTCGACTAAAGCAATGTCGACTTGCGGGAATTCTTTCCCATCAACAATAGGACTTTTAACAATGTCGGCAAGTGCGGCAACATCAAGTATCCTCTCATCAATATCCAGCAAAGACATATGACATCCGCTGCATCCACCCAACCACACCGTCGCTAATTTTTTTTTGCTCATAAGTTCATCTCTCTTTTTTCAACCAAACCGGTCACCGCTTGTGGAAACTTAACCAACGATCCTTGTGTCTGTTCTTTATTCCACAAAGCACCCGTCGGACAAACATCCACACATTTGCCGCAGTACGTGCAGGTTGTCGAATCGCCCCACGGCATATTAAAGTCCGAAATAATTCTTACTTTGACCCCTCTGTTCATCACGTCCCAGTTGTGCGCCCCCTCGACATCCGAGCAAACCCGAACACAGCGCGTGCACATGATGCAACGATTATGATCCATAACAAATTTGGAATGCGAGCTGTCGACTTCACACTGCTGAAAAAGGTAAGGAAACCGCACGCTTTCCATGCCAACCTTATAACCTAAATCCTGCAATTCACAATTGCCGTTGGCCACGCACACCGAGCAGACGTGATTGCGTTCCGCAAAAAACAGCTCGGTAATCATCCGGCGATATTTCTTCAGTTTATCTGTTTGCGTATGAATCACTTGATTGGCCGCAACCTTGGTCGTACACGACGGCAAAAGCTTAGGCGTCCCCTCAACCTGCACCAAACACAGACGGCAAGCGCCTACGTCCACAAGCCCTTTTAAATGGCACATCGTCGGAATATCAATATCATTTTCACGGCAGACGTCCAAAACAGTTTTGCCGACGTCAACTTCGAGCTTTTTATCATCAATAGTAATAGGAATCTTTGGCATAGAGCTCCTCTCTAATACACGACTTCTGCTTTATTGACGTAATCGACATATTCATGACGAAAATAGCGCAAGGTACTCAAAAGCGGATTAGGCGCGGACATGCCTAAACCGCAAAGGCTTGTTTCTTTAACAAACACAGCTAATTCTTCAAGACGCTCCAAATCTTTAGGCGTGGCTTTTTTATTACAAATCTTTGTCAGAAGGTCGAACATCATCTTGGTCCCCACACGGCACGGGACGCATTTGCCGCATGACTCATCCATACAAAATTCCATAAAAAACCGGGCCACGTCGACCATGTCCGAAGTTTCATCCATGACAATAAGCCCGCCGGAACCCATGATAGACCCTAAGGCGACCAGCGATTCGTAATCGACCTTCGTATCCAAATGTTCAGAAGGAATACATCCCCCCGATGGCCCGCCGGTTTGCGCGGCCTTAAAAGCTTTGCCGCCGGGAATCCCGCCGCCGATATCAAAAATAATTTCCCGCAAACTCATGCCCATCGGGACCTCGATAAGGCCCGAATTTGTGATTTTACCGGCTAAAGCAAAAACTTTTGTCCCTGAACTTTTGGACGTGCCGATTTCGCTGTACCACTCCCCGCCGTGGTTGATAATCGGAGCAATAATCGCAAACGTCTCTACATTATTGATCAAGGTCGGCTTGCCCCAAAGTCCCGACTCTGCCGGAAAAGGCGGACGAGGACGAGGCGTGCCCCGTAGGCCTTCAATGGAGGCAATCAGAGCAGTTTCTTCGCCGCAGACAAAAGCGCCGGCGCCGATACGGATTTCCACATCAAAATTAAAAGCACTGCCTAAAATCTGGTCCCCCAACAAACCAACTTTCCGCGCTTGCTTGATCGCCATTTCAAAACGCTTGATCGCCAATGGATATTCGCCGCGGACATACACATAACCTTTGCTCGCGCCGACGGCATACCCGGCAATCGCCATGCCCTCCAAAACGCGGTGCGGATTGCCTTCCAAAACACTGCGGTCCATAAAAGCGCCCGGGTCGCCCTCGTCCCCGTTACAGATCACATACTTTTGGTCGGCCACATATTTGTAAACCGTCTCCCACTTAATCCCCGTCGGAAAACCAGCCCCGCCGCGCCCGCGCAAGCGGCTGTGCTTGATCTCGGAGATGACCTCTTCGCCGGACATCTGAAAAAGCACTTTGTCCAAAGCCTGATACCCGCCATAAAAAATATAATCTTCCAAAGACTCGGGGTTCACATCGCCGCAATCGGCCAAAACAATTTTGTGCTGTTTTTTGTAAAACGGGTCTTCCAGGGAATTGATAAAAGGTTTTTCGCGTGAGTCTGCAAAAAGCACCAGATGCTCGACGGGCTTCTCTTGCAGTAAATGTTCGCTGACAATGACAGGAATTTTTTTATCGTCGACTTGCTGATAAATCGTCTGTCCCGGATTGACTTTAACCAGCGGCCCCTGATTACAAGGCCCCATGCAACCGGAGGGGACGACTTCGATTTCGTTCTCTTTGCCTTTGAGTTTAACTTCTTCTTGCAGGCTTTTTAAAACCGCTTCACTGCCAGAAGACAAACAGCCGGCTCCGCAACAGACGCAGACCTTCTTTTTAAACTGACCGTGCTTGGTCTTCATTTGTTCCGAAATAGTTTTTAAGTCATGCCGGTTCATGCTGAAACTCCCGTTTTAGCCGTAATCATATTATGGATTTCTGCCGTCGTAACCTTGGCCTTGACCTCATCGTCAATAACCACCGCCGGGGCCAAGCCGCAGGCGCCGATACAACGCGCTGTTTGCACGCCCAATTTATTTCCAGCGGTAACCTCGCCGGGTTTGATATGAAACTTATTTTCAATTTCATCAAGCAATGCCTGAGCACCTTTGACGTAACACGCTGTTCCCGTGCATACCAAACAGGTGTGCTCGCCTTTGGATTTAAGTGAAAAGAAATGGTAAAACGTCACCGTCGAGTACACGCGGCTGGGTGGGACTTTAAGTTCTTTAGTAATAAACGCCAGCACATTAAGAGGAAGATACCCGTAGGCATTTTGCGCGGCGTGCAAAATTTCGATCAAGGCATCTTGCCGATAATTTTCTTTTTTGATTTTTGCAAGAATAAGCTTAACCCGCGGGTCGCTTTTAGGAAGTTCAACATCCAAAAAACTTTTTTTGGTTTTAAGCATATGCTTCCTTTTTTATGACTAGACTCTTTTATTATGAGTGTATACGTAACTGTCTAAAACCTTGATATAATTGGCCCGTTCAAACGCATGGGGGTTGGCACAGGATTTTTGGCTCATGCTCCCTTGCATCTGTTTGACCGATTCATAATCATGCTCTTGCATCCATTCTTTCATTTCTTTGAGGATCTTTTCAATATACTGCGGACCGTTCTTAAGCAGTGTGGAGCAAAGCATCGTCGCGTCCGCTCCGACCATCAGCATTTTTAAAACATCTTTGGCTTCATGAATCCCGCTGGTCGCCGCCATGCTACATTTTAAATGGCCGTATAAAATCGCCACCCAGCGAAGAGGCAAACGCATCGCCTGCGGGGTGGACAAAAGAACATTGGCGACAACTTCCAGATTTTCCAAATCAATGTCCGGCTGATAAAAACGGTTAAACAAGACCAGCCCGTCGGCGCCAGCTTCGTCGAGTTTTTTAGCCATGTTCGCGGTCGCGCTAAAATACGGTGATAGCTTAACCGCTACAGGAATGGTGACGCTTCCTTTGACCGCTCGGAAAATGTCTAAATACTCTTCTTCGACTTCAAAAGCGGTTTTGGACATATCCGTCGGTAAAAAATAAATATTAAGCTCCAGTGCATCCGCGCCCGCTTCTTGAATGCGCTTGGCATACTTGATCCAGCCACCTTTGGTAAACCCGTTAAGACTGCCGATAATCGGAATCTGCACATTTCGCTTGGCTTCGGAAATATGCACCAGATACTCATCCGGCGTCAAATTGTAGGTGTCCGGTTCAGGGAAAAAACTCAACGCCTCGGCATAACTTTCGGTCCCAAAAGTCGCGTGATGCGTAAGCTCCAAGGCCTCATGAACAATCTGCTCTTCAAAAAGCGAAAAGAAAACTACCGCAGAGGCCCCGGCATCTTCAAGCCGTTTGATATTTTCCAGCTTATGCGACAGGGGACCGGCGGAAGCAATAAGCGGATTTTTTAATTTCAACCCTAAATATTTCGTTGTCAAATCAAGCGATCGTTTTTCGTTCATACTTTGATTTCCTTTGAAGTTTCTTTTTGGGGTTGGGCAGAAGGCTCTGCGGCCATGTCTTTATAAATGCTCCAGCGCTTGTCCACATCCTCTTGGGCCAGTGTCATCAAACGTTCCGCTTCAGCCGGATTGGTTTTTGTCAAAATCTTAAAACGGTTCTGGCGATACGCGTATTGCGAAAACTTCGTTTGCGGATCCCCGGAATCCAGAATAAGCGGATTTTTTCCTTCAAGAGCCAGCATCGGATTATACCGAAACAGCGGCCAATGGCCGGATGCGACCGCGGCTTTGTGCTCCTGCAGGCCCGTTGTCATATTAATGCCATGCGCGATACAATGGCTGTAGGCGATAACCAAAGACGGGCCGTCATAACTTTCGGCCTCCATAAGGACCTTAATCGTGTGTTCATCTTTCGCGCCTAAGGCAACCGTCGCCACATAAACATGTCCGTAGGTCATGGCCATGCGCGAGAGGTCTTTTTTGCCAAACATTTTTCCGCCGGCCGCAAACTTGGCGACCGCCCCGCGCGGAGTCGATTTGGACATTTGCCCGCCGGTGTTCGAATAAACCTCCGTGTCCAAAACCAAAACATTAACGTTTCGTCCCGACGAGAGCACATGGTCCAAACCGCCATAACCGATATCATACGCCCAGCCATCCCCGCCAATAATCCAAATGCTCTTTTTGACGAGCATATCCGCGACACTCAAAAGCTGCCCGGAAGCGATGGATTTAATCGAGGACAATTTCTTTTTAAGGACTTCAACGCGGGCCCGCTGTTCAAAAATTTCGGCCTCATCGTTTTGCGTGGCGTTTAAAATCTGCGCCACAAAATCATCGCCTAAAGTCGACGACAATGTTTTTAACAACTCGCCGGCAAATTCTTTTTGCTTGTCCACCGTCAGCCTAAAGCCTAAGCCAAATTCCGCATTATCTTCAAAAAGCGAATTGGCCCACGCCGGTCCGCGGCCTGCATTATTTTTGGTCCACGGCGTTGTCGGCAAATTTCCGCCGTAGATTGACGAACAACCCGTAGCATTGGCCACCATCATCCGGTCGCCAAAAAGCTGGGTGATAATCTTGATATACGGGGTCTCCCCGCAGCCGGAACAAGCCCCGGAAAATTCAAACAAAGGCTGTAAATACTGCGACCCGCGAATGCTCGCCTGCTTGACTTTGGTGCGATCAACTTCCGGGAGTTTTTCAAAACTTTCCCAATTCTTGCATTCGCTGTCAAGCAAAGGCGCAATATCGTGCATGTTAAGCGCCTTGACCTTAACTTCTGTCTTGCTCTTAACCGGACAGACGTCCACGCACAACCCGCATCCGGTACAATCTTTGGGCGAAACCTGAAGGACAAACCGAGAACCCGGCAAATCTTTGGCCGCAACGTGCTTGAAGCTCGCCGGCAATGACTCGGCCAAAGCCGGTTCAAACATCTTCGCACGAATAACGGCGTGCGG
>CAZWOH010000050.1:0-11924 GCA_964635405.1 uncultured Planctomycetales bacterium
AATTCGCAACCGTGGCAATTTCAAATCACCGGCGACTGTGAATTTACTCTTCATTTTCATAATGAAGACAGCAGCTATGACTTTGCCGGAAAGCCTTCCATTATGACCATTGGGTTTTTTATCGAAAACTTTCGTATCGCCGCATCCGTTTTGGGTTATCGAGCAGACTACACGTATGAATCAGTTGGCCCTAAAACGCATAAAGTTCATTTTAAAATCACAAAAGATGCTTTAGTCAAAGAAAGCCCCTTGTCTGCGTTTATAAAAATCCGTTCGGTCAACCGTTTTCCTTACAAGATGCGGCCTTTGACGCAAAAGCAAAAATCAATGCTCGAAAATTCTTTGGGCAGTCAATTTAAAATTCATTGGTTTGAAAGTTTTTCTCAGCGTCTGGCCATAAGCCGTTTAAATGCTTTATCGACGCAGATTCGGCTGAGCATCAAAGAGACCTACAAAACCCACAAACACATGATGGATTTTAAAAATGATTTTAGTCCGGACAAAGTTCCCATTAAAGCGGCCGGAATTTCAAGCCCGACACAAAAGTTGCTGGAATTTAGCATCCAAAGTTGGCAGCGCGTCGACTTTATGAATAAATTTTTAGGTGGGGCCATTGTTCCACAACTCGAAATGGATTTCTTGCCCGGAGTTTTTTGTGCGGCGCATTATATTATTGAATGGAAAAATCCTAATGATGCTAACAATACGCAAACATTAATCTCAACGGGCGAAGCTTTACAGAGGTTTTGGCTGCAATTAACTCAACTGGGGCTTGTGATGCAGCCGGCCGTTGCCACAGTGGCTTTTGCCTATTACGGCAAAAATAAAATTTCATTTACGACAAATCCAGGGATGCAAAAACGTGCCGATACACTTGCTTTAAAACTTGAAAAAATTGTTCCTGTTAACAACATTGCTTTTATGGGGCGTGTCGGGATTCCTCCAACAACGTTGCCCATCCCGCGGTCAGTAAGAAAAGATTTATCGGAATTAATGACGCGATGACTTCATCCAAAAAACGTATTCTTTTTATTGGAGAGGGGGTGACATTATCACATATCATCCGGCCGGTGTTTTTGGCCCAAAGCCTTAACAAAGAGAATTACGACATTGTCTTTGCATGCGATAAACGTTATCAGGCAATGATCGAAAATACAGGTTTTCCATGGCAGGAATTGCCGTCGATGTCAACGCAGGAGTTTAATCAAAGATTGTCCACCGGCGAACCTGTCTATACGTATGATCGCCTTGAACAATATCTTCTCGCCGAACACGGACTTTTCGAAAAAATAAAGCCCGATCTGATTATTGGAGATTTTCGCATCTCGCTAGGGATTTCGAGCCGTCTGGCTAACATTCCATATGTTTGTCTGATTAATGCCTATTGGAGCCCATTTTCAAAACGCAATGAAAGTCCGTTTCCTGAATTACCAATCGCAAAAGCACTCGGACCTCGACTCGGAGAGATATTCTTCCGCATTTTTTCACCAATCGGATTTTCTCTTCATTATCGGGATTTCAACAAAATTTGTCGCAAATACGGCTTAGCTACGGTTAAAACGATTCAAGAGATGTATTCGCAGGGCACCTGGACACTGTATCCTGACGTACCACAATTAGCTCCAAGCAAAAATTTACCCGACACGCACAAATATCTGGGGCCGATTTGTGAATTGCCCAATATGGCCCGCCCCGAATGGTGGGGCAAATGGCCCGAGAGCAAACCGGTTATTTATTTATCCCTAGGGTCTTCCGGGGACATTTCGATACTAACTCTGATGAAGGATGTCTTAAAAAAAATGGAAGTCACCGTCATTTTTACCACTTCCGGCCGGGCCAGTAGTGCCCATATTCCCGAAAACTTTTTTGTGACCGATTATGTTTCAGGATTAGAAGTGGCTAAAATCGCCCAATTATTCATTACAAACGGTGGCAGCGGCTCTGTTTACCAAGGGCTATCACAGGGTGTTCCAATTTTAGGTTTACCAACGAATATGGACCAGTTCTTTGTTATGGAACAGGTTGAAAAATTAGGCGCCGGAAAATTGATCCGTCCGTCTTTAGCAACAAAAAATACAGTAAATAGCGCGATTCACGAGCTTTTGACCGAAAATCAGTACCGCCAATCCGCTCAACATTTATCGGAGCAGATTGCCCAATATGCACCAGGGGAAATATTCAAAAATTTTGTTAACGATATTTTAAATAACAATTAGAAAGGTTTAATCTTATGAAAGGCATTATTCTCGCCGGTGGAAAAGCGACACGACTTTACCCGATCACCAAAAGTGTTTGCAAACAACTCTTGCCAATTTACGATAAACCGATGATTTATTATCCTCTTTCGGTACTCATGCTCGCCGGGATCCGGGAAATCTTAATCATTTCGACACCGGGTGACTTGCCGTTATTTGAAAAACTTCTTGGTAACGGAAAGGACCTCGGTCTTAAAATCACCTATAAAGAGCAGCCAAAACCCCAAGGCATCGCCCAAGCCTTTCTTGTCGGCGAGGAATTTATCGGCCAGGATCCGGTTTGTTTAATTTTGGGCGATAATATTTTTTATGGTGACCGGTTGACTGTTCTGCTTAAACAAGCCGCTAAAACCAAAACGGGTGCCAGCGTTTTTGCGTATAATGTTTCGGACCCAGAGCGATACGGGGTTGTGGCGTTTAATAAAAATTTTCAAGCGACATCCATTGAGGAAAAGCCACAAAATCCCAAATCCAATTTTGCCGTGACCGGGCTTTATTTCTATGACGCCAATGTCGTCGCGTACGCCAAAAAAATAAAACCTTCCGCTCGAGGAGAACTTGAAATTACCGACATTAACCGTCTTTATTTAAAAAACAAAAAACTCAACGTCAAAGTTTTAAACCGCGGGTATGCCTGGCTTGACACGGGGACCTATACATCCCTGACGGATGCATCCATTTTTATTAAAACGATCGAAGACCGGCAAGGCCTTAAAATCGGCTGCATTGAAGAAGTCGCTTTTAATCAAGGCTGGATCACCAAGCCGCAATTGCTTGCGTTGGCCGATGCAATCCCGACGAGCTACGGCGCCTATCTAAAAAAAATAGCTAACCGTGAATAAAAAAAGGACATTTCCATAATGCAAAAATCCATCGATAAAATATTAGTTACAGGAGCTGCAGGTTTTATCGGCAGCCAGTTTGTCCGTCAATCCGTTAAAAAGAATTATTCTCTGGTAGGCGTCGACAAATTAACATATGCCGGAGATTTAGAGCGGCTTAAAGATGTCCGTGGAAAAATCAAATTTTATAAAGTTGATATTTGCGACCGTAAAAAACTCCACGTAATTTTTAAAAAAGAAGCGCCGCAAGTCGTCATTCATTTTGCCGCCGAAACTCACGTCGACCGCAGCATACAAGATGCCTGCGCATTTATTAAAACAAATGTGCAAGGGACGCAAAATCTCATTGATTTTTCGCGTGAATTTAAAATAAAAAAATTTATCCATATTTCAACCGACGAGATTTATGGCGAGAGCAAAAGCGGTTATTTCAAGGAAACCGATCCGCTCAAAGCCAAAAATCCTTATTCGTCAACAAAAGCTGCAGGAGAACTTTTAGTCCAGGCGGCCTTGCATACCTATAAATTCCCAGCGATTATTGTGCGGCCGGCTAATAATTACGGACCCTGGCAATATCCGGAAAAGTTAATTCCGGTCATTATTTTGAAAGCGTTGAATAATACAAAAGTTCCCGTCTATGGGAAAGGCGCACAAATCCGCGAATGGCTGCACGTCAGCGACTGTGCCAACGGTATCGATACGATCTTGCGCAAGGGAAAAATCGGTGAAGTCTATAATATCGGAAGTTATTTTGAACAACAGAATATCAATACTGTTAAAATGATTTTGGACCATCTAGGCAAACCCCATTCGCTGATTGAATTTGTCCAGGACCGGCTTGGCCATGATTTTCGCTATAGCGTTGACTGCAGCAAACTTGAAAAACTCGGATGGAAAGCCAAAGTCGACTTTAAAAGAGGCCTTGAAGAAACCATCCGCTGGTACCATGATCATCAGGCGTGGCTTGTCAAAAAGCGACGTTTTTTGGAGGCGTATTGGAAGAAAACTTACAAATCCGCAAAATGATGTTAAAAATTCCAGGTAAATAATGAATTTCTCTGACGAGCGTGCTATTGTACAAACTATGAAATCACAAAAAACAACCAGTCCCTTTATTACAGTTCGAAATTCGACAATCCATGGCCGCGGGGTCTTTGCAAAAAAGGATATCCCCAAAGGCACACGCATCATTGAATACGTCGGTGAAAAAATCACAAAAGCGCAAGCAGAGAGACGGGCCCTTGTTCCATTGCATCGGCATAAAGAAGATCAAACGCTGGGGGCGGTTTATCTTTTTGAACTTAACAAACGCTATGATATCGACGGCAATGTTCCCTATAATACGGCAAGGCATATTAACCATTCCTGCGAACCGAATGCAGAAACCGAGATTATTCGCGGGAAAATTTGGACTATCGCCCTGCGTGATATCAAAAAGGGCGAAGAAATTACGTATAATTACAGCTACGGCTATGACGGGTATGATGAACACCGTTGTTATTGCCGCGCGAGCCGTTGCGTTGGCTATATTTTAGCCGAGGAACATTGGCCAAAATTAAAGCAAGACAATAAAGTTACTTAATCATTTCTTTCTAAAAACGATCATGTCGAAAATAAAGTTTTTGATCGGATGTTTGTATTTTCTTTTGATAATAGGCTGTGCCTCTGTTTTAAAAAGAGAGGATATCCTTTTGGAAGCCCAAAAAATCAAAGCCACCTTGCCCAAGCAAGAACCGCAAATTCCAGCGGTCGAACAAAATACTACAGCATTATTAGAGCCGCCTGCAACCTCAAGTGAACCATCGGCGCTGGCTTTGGGTGCAAAAATTTTACCCGAGCAAGAAAAACTTATTTTTAAAGCCAAATATTTGGGCCTGACGATCGGCGAGTTTATTACGATCAATAATGGAAAAACCATCCTCAACGGCCAAGAAGTCTATTGCTTTGAAATGATTTCAAAAACAATGCCGTTTTTTACAGCGCTTTTTGGTGCTAAAGACCGCTATGTTTCCTATATGGACGCCCAAAAATTTATTGTCCTGCGCCATGAGGAATATATTAAAAGCGGGGTCATCCTTGAATCGACGATCGATTTCGATTATGAAAACCACAAAGCTCATTATAAAAATCATCTTAATGGACAAGTCAAAAATCTCACGATTCCAAATCGATTGCTTGATGTCCTAACCGGCGGATTTTATTTGCGCATGTTGCCGTTTAATTTAGGTGACACATCTGAATTTGATCTCTATGCAGACGATACTATTTATAACTTTATCGGTTTGCTATCCGCCAACCAACAAATCATTCTTCCCGATAATACTATCCACGAGGTTTATCTGTTTAAACCGTATGTTTTTAGCAACGGCAAACAACTTAAAAAAGTTTCAGCCGAAGTTTTTTTCTCAACGACAGAGGGCAAACGACCTTTGCATGCAATCCTCAAAACCCCGTTGGGAAATGTCTCCGTAGATCTGGCGCAAACAATTAACCTTCCAACAAAGGGATCTTTATGAAAAAACTACTTTTATTCCTCGGACTTTTACTCGCCGTGACACCAACGCTTTATGCCAAAGAGTCCCTGCTCGAACAACAAATTATCAGTTGTGAGAGAATTGGTTATCCGGAATGGCGCGACGATTGCTTTGAAAGCCTTGGAAAAACTGCACAAAATTATTCTCTATGCTTAAAAATTACCAATAAAGAGCGCCGGGCAATGTGTTTCGTTTCTCATCCGCCCCAAAGCCTGGCTGATTGTCAGCTTAATCAAAGTCAAAAAGATATTAACGGTTGTATCTCTCAACTAAAAGAAACAACAGGTGATCTTTCTTTATGCAAAAAGATTTCCGATATTGACATAAAAAAAGAATGTTACAGCTGCTCGTCAAATCCAAAAGAATTTCCCATCTGTTTAGAATTTCGAGCAAAACAACTCGATGATAAAACTATTTGTGATTTAATGGATAGCAGCGCGGCAAAAAAATCATGCCTTGCCGGATTAAATGCGAAAACAACGGTGGCAGGATGCGAACAACCTCAGAATCTTTTAGATTTCAAACTCTGCAAACAATTTGCCATCGCGCAAATCGAAGAAATGAAAAATAATAAATCGAATATCAAAAAAGAAAAACATCAAAAATTAATTCAAGACAAAGAAGCGAAAGCCAAAGAAAAAGCAGCCAAACTCCAGACCGCTAAAGAAGAAAAAGAAGCTAAGCTCCAACAAGCCAAGGATAACCAAGCCGCGCAAATCGAAGCTAAGCGTGCCAAACTCCAAGCCCTTAAAGAAGAAAAGGAAGCTAAGCTCCAACAAGCCAAAGATAACCAAGCCGCCCAAATCGAAGCTAAGCGTGCCAAACTCCAAGCCGCTAAAGAAGAAAAAGAAGCTAAGCTCCAACAAGCCAAAGATAACCAAGCCGCCCAAATCGAAGCTAAGCGTGCCAAACTCCAAGCCGCTAAAGAAGAAAAGGAAGCCAGGATTCAGCAAGCTAAGGATGACAAAGCCGCGAAGGCTCGCGAAAAAGCACACAAAATAATGGAAACAAAAAATACAGACAAAACTGTTCCCCAAGCGCTGACTCCGACAGTCCCTGCCGCTAGCCCCACTGTGCAGGTTTCAGGCAAAAAATCGAGTGAAATCATCGAACCTGCTACCGATCTAAAAAATGCTTTACTGGAAAATGAAGAAAATTCGTTCCCACAATCGATGAGCCCTGCACAGCTTTATTCACCACAGCCCGTCGAGACTCTGCAAGCATCTGCGCCAATACAAATTGCCGATATCCCTGAAAGTAAAAATACGAAAATTTCAAAGGCCGAAGAAAAAGCTGAAAATATACGAAAAGAAAAAGAAGCCAAAGCCCAAGCACAATCTGCGCGACTTCAAAAAATCAAAGAAGAAAATGACGCAAAAGCCAAGCTGAAAGCGGACAAACTCCAAAAAGCAAAAGAAGAAAAAGAAGCCAAAGCCGCTAAAATTAAAAACGATAAAGAAGCGAAAGAGCAAAAAAACCAGGCCAAACTTCAAGCCGCTAAAGAAAAACGAGAAGCACAAGCCCAAGAAAAAGCTGAAAAAATCAAAAAAGCGAAAGAGTCCCGTCAAAAATCAAAAAAAACCCATGAGGATGTTACGTCTTCTGAAAATGAATCGACATCATTTCGGGGCTGTACCAAAGGCTTTGGCACTTGGACCGAACCGCCATCCCCCAAAAATGAGCAATATCTTTGCGACAAGGAAAACATCGAACAATTCAAACCTTTGATCAATCGCTGCCTGACAACCGATCGGCAGAATATTCTAATTTTATCGTTTGATGTCAACAAAGACGGGTGTGTTACATGTGCTGATCTTCATCAATGGAGAAGGCAAGTCAAAGAACTCTATCAAGCCAAAAAGCGATTAGCCGATGCCCATTATTTAAATATTAGCGAATGCCAAGATCGAAAATTCTAAACACAAATCAGCAACGTTTTTTACTTTTTGTTTTTATCTTCTGCGCGAATTTCTTTTGCTTTGCCGAGGCAGAAGAAATGTTATAATCCCGTAAATTTCTTCTTTTTGAGTAACAACTCGCTCTGCGCAAAGTTTTCTAATCAACTGTATTCTTGAAAGGGAAGGTATATGAATTTATTTTTCAGAAAAAAACTGACCGCGTTCTTTTTTTTATGCACTCTTTTAATCTTGCCGTTGAATTCAGAAAAATCTTTCGCTTTAGACGAGCTTCCTGCTTTAGGACCACACCCTTTTTTAACGAGTGAGCAATATACTCTGCTCGATGAAATGTTAAAAACACACCTGAATTATTTTTTGTCATCTGACGCGATGACATCATCCGGATTTCCATTGGGTGCCTATCGAGAAGGTAATCGCGGTCAATACAATTATTCAAATCCAACCGAATGGGGTTATGCCATCCTCGCCTGGATCGTCGCGGCAGACCGCGGGATCATTAGTGTAACAAATGCTTCGAGCCGAATCGAAAAATCTCTCGATACAATGATCCGCCTCCAAAATGACCCTTCGCAAAGTTATCGTTCTTTGTTTTACCCTTATTATTATGTAACGACTCCTGCTGGGGTTGACCTGACAACGCCGTATCATGACGCCAATGTATTTATCCCTTCCATTGACAATGGTTTTTTATATACATCCCTTTTAATCGCACAAGGCTGGGCGAATGTTAATGGCCTTAGCACAATTGAAACCAAAGCTTTGTCGATTAGCAAAAAAATGAATTTCAGGATTTTTCTTGATGCACGTAAAGAGTATTTAAAGCATGTTGTCGATGCCACGACTGGCAAGCAGGGAAGCAGCCAATGGGATGTTTACGCTGATGAAGGCGGCATGATGGCCTGGATTATCTATGTTTCTGACTCTATAACGATTGACGAATATAAAAACATTATCAGCGTCATGAAAAAATCACCTCGTCAGTGGAATGATATCATTGTTAAAGAAGCGGCATGGTTTAATGCGATGTTCACCTGGGGCGTACGGTCATTATCCGGATTTCCCGTTGCAAAATGGGAAACAGGACTTGAAAATCAATATAGCAATGCGTCGTTTGCTAATGTCGTCAAAGCCCATTTGGCTTTCGGCAACTTGCGCGGGGTCGATTATCCGGCGTTTTCAGATGCAATGACACAGCCGGGCGGGGTCGGATTTTATACGCCACCGAATCTTGCTAATGAAGTGCCCGCAAGTGTTTCAGCACACGCAACACCCCATGCTTTTTTTATTCCCTTTAATATCGGACCGGACTTAGACCCTGCGGATATTAATGCGTTGATCACAAAAATCGGGGACTTAAAAAATGACACCGCCCATTATTATCACAATGGCAGCGATGGGCATAAGCCTTTTGGTTTTGAAGTGACCACGAGCATCATTAAAAACAATGCCGCCTATACGCCACCTGTCGCCCGTTTTATTTTTGAAACTTTAAGCGCCGCCTATACTGTTTTATCCATCGATCAGGGACTTAACATTCACGACGGCAAACCCACTTTTTTGTACTATGCCGCTAAAAATACCGGTTATTTCACAAAAGTTCAAAACGCTTTAAGCTACCTTTACTCGTCGACCGGTCTCGTCCGCCGGGTACCAACGGATTATCCGACCATTCAAGCGGCGATCGATGCCTCAACAAGCGGGGATACAATTTTGGTCGCGCCAGGAACGTATACCGAAAATTTAAATTTCAACAAAAGCGGGGTAACACTCACCGGCGAAAATCAAAAGTCAATATTAAACGCTCCTGTTGCGACAGCAAACATTAGCGCCTCAAATCTTTTTGGCGATATCAAGGCACGGATTACCGGTTTTACAATTTCCGGCGGCTCGGCAGCAATCCAATGTTTACCGACCGTCAGTTCATTGCAAATTGACAATAATCTTCTCTCTGGCAAAGGCATCGTTTTAGAAGATGGCTCCGGGGCCATTATCAGAAATAATATTATCAACAACTGCCTTCCTATAATCGGGCTCGGCCATAATGCGGTACAGATTTTGGGGAATACTTTTGGCAATCTTTCCGGAGGACTCCCGCCTGGAATCGATTTGACTTCTGCAACAGGTTTAATTGCCAATAATTTGTTTCAATACCGTTGGGACGGCGCTCTGAAAATCAACGGCGGCTCAAATCTGCAAATTATCCGCAACCGGTTTTTATCCTGCGGGGCTTGGGATCAGGGGGCTGGTGTTTTGATCAGCAATTCGAACGCTAATTTGGAAAATAATATTTTTAAGGATCTTGAAATTTCCAATTCCGGTAAAGGCGGGGCCGTCAACAGCAACAACAGTACAGTTACACTTTACAACAATATTTTTTATGGGATACGCGGTAAAAACAGCACGACAACCCAAGGGGTCGTCACTTATGCGATAAATTCAAATGTTACCGCAAAAAATAATGTTTTTATGAATAATATAAACGGCGCGCAAGCGATTTATGCTTCAGGAACGGGAATACAGGATTATTCGTATAATGATTTTTGGAGTAACACAACCAGCCAGCTGGCGACAGGAATACCATTAGCGACAAATAATATTTATGCGGATCCTAAATTTATTGATATCGGGGAATTTCCATTAAATCTTTCTTCACCCGCTATCAATGCCGGCGATCCAGACACCCGATTTAATGACTTAAACGCAACACGAAATGATTTAGGTTATCACGGCGGACCAAACGGGGATATTAATGACTATACTTTAAACCTCACCGATATGCCGTGGCGTCAGAATGTTGCGCCTTATTCTTCAACTGGCGCGGCAACAAGTCAAATGATCATCGACTTTATGAGAGAAGGTGCCGGCTTACCGACTAAAACTCAAAACGAAATTTATGAGTACGCCAAATCACCTCAAGCACTAACCGGGGAACTCAATGCCGATCAAGTTGCTAAAGTCCTCGGCCACTTTGATCCATACGATACGATTGTCAGCAATAGTTATGATTCTTATGATTCCCGTCCCGGTGGAAACCCTTACCAAGGCTACAATTTTAGCGTTGACAGTCATGTTGCTTCGACAGACGAACTCAATGCCTACATGCGCAACATCAGCCATTGGATGGCCTATAGCGTAAAACAGGAAGAATGGTGGAAAGACGGTCCCTATGTCGCGCGCCCCAACACACCGGCTGCAGTACCACTTTTTGGAAGTTATTCTCACTGGGTTGCTATCAAAGGTTTTGCGGCCAGCAACAATCCCTGCCCATTTCCAAGGACTAATCCTTTTTATACCCCGGATTTTGCCTTATTTGGTTTTTGGATGAGCGACCCGCTGATTACAGGAATTGGACAAGATACTTATAAAACAGCTGCCGAGTGCCGTTCCACCTATTTTTTACCGCTGGATGCCGCCGGGGATGCTTATAACGGACGGTATGTTCAAGTCGCAGAACCACCGAACAAAATAAGCAGAGCATTGGTCAAAATCACAAAGCCTCAGGTCAATTATGAAAATCTTGATTTCATAACTGCAAACAATATTTTAGAAACCCCCCAAAAAGGCGCAAAATCTAGAGCCAAAAAAATAAAGAAACGCGCCTGGCAAGATCTTGTCGATAAAAACTTTTTAACCGATACTCAAGCCGCGCAAGCCTTTGAAGACTGCCAAATGGGCAAAGTCGTACGCGTGCATCGCCCTGACATCGTCCAGGGAGATTATCACTTGGTAGCGTTTAACAAATCCAAAAACAACACGAATAATCTCACCAGCGCTGTCATAATCATTAATGCAGTGGATGGTTCTTTTAAAGAAGTCAGCTGGACTCAAACCCCTGAAAAATTTCTTCCCGTCGATAAAAAGAAGGCCATCGAACTGATTAAGTCCGATGTAATTAAAAATCTTCTCAAAAATTTAACGATATTGTCACGCAGTCAGCCACGTGACCAAATTAAAAAACGGTTACTTCTTATAAAGGAATATATCCAAACAATGACAGATTTGAAAAATCCTCAAGCGACTTTACTTTGGGAGCCGCACAACCCATACAGCTTAACGGCGTATCGTCCCTATTGGCAAATTCAGGTGCCCTCTTTAAGCTGGTATGTGACCCAGGAAGAAAAAGTTTTTTCCATAGGCGCTCAAAAATAAAACTTGGAATGCAATTCCTACCTTTCCTGCTTTTTTAACTTAAAAAGAGTAGGGAAGGTAGGAAGGCAAAAAAATAAATTTTAATGACGCGAAAATATTTTTTGTTTACTATTCTGTTGGTCTTCATTGCCTTTGCGCCGGCGTTGCGCAATCACTTTGTCTACCTGGACGATGATACGCACATTCTCGAAAATTCCTCAATCCGGGCTCTGGATCCAGCCCATA
>CAZWOH010000051.1:0-9327 GCA_964635405.1 uncultured Planctomycetales bacterium
ATATTGCCCTTAAAACCCGTCAACAAAACGATCATTCTCACAAGATCTTTAATCGAAATTTCAAAACCAGCCCCGATATTAACAGGCTCGCTTTTATTATATTTTTCGGCGGCCATCACAATGGCCCGCGCTGCATCATCGACATAAAGAAATTCACGCGTAGCTTTTCCAGTACCCCAAACGGTAATCGATTTTGCGTCAGAAGATTTTGCATCGAGGCATTTTTTAATCAAGGCCGGAATAACATGCGAAGAGTCCAGCGAAAAGTTGTCATGCGGCCCATAGAGATTAACAGGCAATAAATAAATCGTGTTAAAGCCATACTGCTGACGATACGCCTGCGCCTGGACAAGTAACATCTTTTTAGCCAAGCCATACGGCGCATTCGTCTCTTCAGGATAACCATTCCACAGGTTCTCTTCCTTAAAGGGAAGCGGTGAAAACTTTGGATACGCACAAATCGTCCCAATGGCCACAACTTTTTTGACACCTAAACGGCGAGCCTGTTCAATCAGTTCAACCCCCATGATCAAATTATCATAAAAAAATTTGCCCGGGTTTGAACGATTAGCCCCAATCCCGCCGACGGAAGCTGCCAAATGGATAATCATATCAGGTTGGACTTTTTTAATCATCCGCACAATCGCAGAAGATTTTCGCAGGTCATATTCTTTGCTGCGCGGCACAAAAATCTTTTTGCACCCGCGCACCTTTAACTGTGCCACAACAGCTTGACCCAAAAAACCGGACCCGCCGGTCACAATGACATTTTGTCGGGCCCAAAAATTTGATTTCGAAATGGCCATCATTATTTTTTCCCTTTAGTCCCATGTAGCTGGCGATCAACGAGCGCCATGTCCGCATCAACCATCATTTTGACTAATTGTTTAAAATTGACTTTCGGCTTCCACCCTAACTCTTTGCGGGCTTTCGTGCTGTCCCCTAAAAGTAAATCGACCTCCGTCGGGCGCAAATATCTTTTGTCAATCTTGACATATTTTTTCCAGTCTAGTCCAACATAGCTAAACGCTTCGTCTAAAAATTCCCTGACCGAATGCGTCTCTCCTGTGGCGATAACATAGTCCTGCGCATTTTTTTGCTGAAGCATAAGCCACATCGCCTGAACATAATCACCGGCAAAACCCCAGTCGCGTTTGGCATCAAGATTTCCAAGATAAAGGTTCTTTTGCACACCAGCCTTGATACGGGCCAAGGCCATCGTGATCTTACGCGTAACAAACGTTTCCCCCCGTCGAGGAGACTCGTGATTAAACAAAATCCCGTTGCAGGCAAACATATCATACGCTTCACGATAATTAACGGTTATCCAGTAAGCATAAACTTTTGCCGCCGCATAAGGGCTGCGCGGATAAAACGGTGTGTTTTCAGTTTGGGGCGTCTCTAAAACTTTTCCAAACATTTCCGAGCTCGAGGCCTGATAAAATTTTGTGTGAATCCCACTATCACGAATGGCTTCCAAAAGCCGCGTTGTTCCCACAGCTGTGATCTCGGCGGTATACTCGGGGATTTCAAAGCTGACCTTCACATGACTTTGTGCCCCCAAATTATAAACCTCGTCGGGCTTAATCGTTTTAATAATCCGATTGAGCGAACTGGCATCATTAAGGTCCCCATAAACAAGACTCAAACGCACGTCTTTTTCGTGCGGGTCCTGATAAAGATGATCGATGCGATCCGTATTAAACGTGCTGGAGCGACGAATCAAACCATAAACCTCATAACCTTTTTCCACAAGAAATTCAGCCAGATACGAACCGTCCTGGCCGGTAATCCCACAGATGAGTGCTTTTTTTGTTTTTGCCATATTCTTCCTTAATGTAGTTCCTTATTATTTACTTGCCTTAATAGGCCCCGTTGCCTTTAACAACCACCGGTATCGTTTGTAAAAGAATACTGATGTCCAGCCAAAATGACCAGTTGTTAATATACCAAATATCCCATTTAATCAAACGACTAAAAGAAATATCGCTGCGCCCGCGGATTTGCCAGAGTCCGGTAATCCCTGGTTTGACTTCGAGGCGCTTGAGCTGGCGCAAATCTTCTTTTTCGATTTGCTCGATAGGAAACGGCCTTGGGCCGACCAAACTCATTTCCCCTTTGACAACATTGATCAGCTGAGGAATCTCGTCGAGACTAAACTTGCGCAAAAATTTTCCAAACTGGGTAATCCTCGGATCGCTACGAATTTTAAAAATCGGGCCGTCGGCTTCATTTTTGTCTTGCAGCTGGCTTTGAAAATCGTCGGCATTGCTCACCATACTGCGAAATTTGTACATCCAAAATTCTTTTCCGCATCGGCCATAACGGCGAGAAAGATAAAACACCGGGCCTGGACTGTCGCGTTTGATCAAAATTGCCAAAAGCGCCATCAGCGGGGAAAATATCACAAGTAAAAACGAAGCTGCCAAAAAATCAAAAAGACGTTTGCCCGGATGTCGAAAGCCAACCCCCTCGTTAAAATATTCCAGGACGGGAATAAATCCGATATTGTATTTTGCAAATTCACCTTGCGTCAGTTCAAAGCCATCAGGTACGACACGAACGGCCAAACGCATTTCCCGGGCCTCTTCAAGCAACTGCAAAAAAGTAGATCTATCGTGATGACTCGTAATAAAAACAATATTAATAAAATTTTTTTGCGCAATAACCGGAAAGTCTGCGACCTTGCCCAAAATCGGATATCCCTGGCAAATTTCTGACGATGATTTTAAGTCGTCAAGAAATCCTGCAATCCGCAAGCCCAGCGTCTTTCGTTTTTGTATTTCCTGCGCCAGTGCACTTCCCACTTTGCCCGCACCAATAATAAGCACGTTAAAATTATTGTATCCTCGACTGACCAACAAAAGAACAAATGCCCGTTTTAAAATCCGCCAGAATGACAAAAACACAACAATAAGCAAGGCCGATAAAAACAAAACCATCCTCGGAAAAGACTGAATCTTAAAAAAATAAATTGCCAGAACCGCGACAACAACCGAATCAAACACACAGCGGACAACTTTCCAAATCTCGATGCTTTCGACAAGTTCCCGTCGGGTCTGGTAAAGACCGTGAAGGCTGTTAAAAAAAACAATCGCCCCCAGCCACAAAATAAAAATATAATGGATCGAACTTTTCGGATTAAAAAACCCGCTTAAGGTGACCTCAAAGGGCAATGTTTCCCGTCGCAGCAAGCAAGTCAAATATACGGCCAACAGGACACAAACAATATCGATACAGATATAGAGAAGCTTTATTAAAACAGACCGGTTAAAAATTTTCATACACCCTTTAGCCTGTGATCTGATTTGCGAAAAAGTTCTTTTGTCATAAAAAGATAAATAAACCGCGCATTACCATAAAGATATCGTCGCCACAGACGCCGCGGTTCACAACAGAGCCGAAATGCCCATTCAAGTCCACAGCGCTGCATCCATCGAGGCGCTTGTCGTTTTGTTCCACCCAAAAAATCAAAGGCCGCCCCAACACCAATCATAACCGAAACATTGACTAACGCTCTGTGCTTGGCCATCCAAAAATCCTGTTTCGGCGAACCTAATCCGACCCACAACACATCTGCACCCGACGCATTAATCAGATCAATGACATCCGGATTTTCCTGTTGTTTGGGCGCTACGTAAGCGGGGGCATGTTGACCGGCAATGATCAGCTTTGGAAAACGCGATTTTAGATTTTGAATCAAAAGGCGATTAGCTTGGCTGGACCCGCCATAAAAAAAATGTTTATAGCCTTTGCTTTCACTTAAGGCACAAAAACTCGTCATTAAATCCGGTCCATAAGTCCTTTGAACTAAATTTCCACAACGCCGCCGTCCCACCCAGACAAGCGGCATTCCGTCGGGCGTGACCATCCCCGCGCTGTTAACAATCTGCCGGTACTCTCTGTCATTTTGACAATCAATAAGTGTCGAAACCGGTGCGACACAGACATAGGTCCTTGCCCCTTTTTCAATCCAGGTTTCAATTTGGCTGCAGGCGACTTTTAAATTAACCGCACTAATCCGCACGCCTAAGATATGAAAGAATTCGATGGCCACGTTATTTCCTAATTATTAATAGGCAAGTTTTCCTGAACACGGAAAAAATCAATCATGCGCTGTGCATAAGCATCCAGCGTATAAAGCCGCTCATATTTGGTCCGCCCATTTTTGCCCATCATAGCACGAGCTTGGCGGTCACGCGCAAGGAGCAATATTTTTTCTGCCAAAGCCGCAGCATCAGATTTTGGAAAAAGAAAACCTGTTTGGCCATCGTCGACAATTTCAGGGATTGCACCCTCATAGGAAGCGACGACCGGACGGGCTTCTGCCATCGCATGCAAAAGCACTAACCCAAAAACATCGCGCAGCGTCGGAAAAATATAAATATCACAGTTACGAAAATATTCATTTCGTTTTTTCTCATCCCCGACATAACCGACATATTCAAAATGCTTTTGCAGGTGATTACGGGCAACAAAATCATTCATTTGCTCAACAAACTCCTGCGACTCGGCAGGGCCGGCAAAAGTAAAATAAACATTGGGATTTTGGGAAATGACCTTTGGCATCGCTTCCAACGCGACCCAAATGCCTTTGGACTTTTGTAAAAACGAAAAAAAAAGCACCCTGATTTTTTCGCCGGGCAACCGATCTTCGAGTGGGGAAATCGAACTGTCAGAATCCGCCGTCGCAGCCGGGATCGCATAAACGCGATCACTCGGCATAAGACCCTCGTAAACTTTACGCGTCAATTGTCCTAAAACAAGGCTTGCTGTCATTCTTTTAAGCATAAAACGCATCAGGCTACGGAAAAACATCGACGAGGAATCATAAAGCTCACGCACATATTGGCCCATATCATGCAAAACAACTTTACAACCCAAAATCTCTGCGGTCATGCAAAAAACAAAATCCTTCAAAAACGGCATCTTGTCAAAACTGATCGCATACAAAACATACTGCGGGCGTTTCGCAAGTATCAGGATAATAAATTGAAAATAATATTGGACGAATTTAAAAAGTTTGGCGGCTGTAACCTTGTGATGCTGTTCGTACGACCAAAATTTTATGTTTAAAAAAACAATATCAAACTCTTGGGCAAAACGCGATTCCATGAGCGCTTTGTACAACATGCTGTGCCCAAAATTCGGCGGCGGCAGCGTCCCACAAATCAAAATCTTTGTTTTTGTCATATCAAATACTTTATCAAGCGCTAGTCAAGATCCATCAGTGATTTTGCGTCCTTCATGTGGTCTAAAATAAAAACCACAACCTCTGTTGAGCCAAAGTTCAAGATGTTTTTATTCTCCAAGCGCACATTTCCCAAAATCCGCACTTTGTTGACATGCGTACCGTTGGTACTGTTTAAATCCTTGATGTAACAGGCATCGTTTTCCCAGTAAACCACCGCATGGCTGCGCGAACAAAACTTGTCATAATCGATTTGGATATTGGCTTCTTCGCCGCGCCCGATTAAAACAGGACAATCCGTTTTTACAAAATATTTATGACCTTTTAAAGGACCTGTTTTAACAACCAAACATATGATTTTGTTCACGTCCATGTTCCTTTCTAAAAAGATTTCTTATCCGGCGAAACATAATTTTCCAAAGCCGACAAAAACTCTGCCGCATCCTGATAGCGCTGGACAGCGTCGTAAGAGAGCGACTTAAGGACAATCGCGCTTAACTTCGGATCGATCCTTGGATTAAACACCGCCGGAGATTGAGCATCAGTGCTTCGGGCTTTGCGTATGGCCCGTTCGACTTCTTGACTGTCCTTGCCCCCAAAGTTCTGCGGAATTTTAAACGGGGCAACACCGGTCAACATAATATATAAAATCATTCCCGCCGAATACACATCGCTGGCGGGTGATTTATAATTCCAAAAACCCTCCGGGGCCATATACGCAAGCGTCCCGGCCGACTGGGCCAGTTTTGTCAAAGGGTCCACCTGTTTGGCCTGCCCAAAATCAGAGACTTTAACGACAAAATCTTTCGACGACAAATCAAGCATGATATTTTGCGGTTTGACATCCCGATGAATGACAGGCGGGCTAAAGGCATGAACGTGCGCCAAACCGCGGCAAATCATCATCTGAATTTGCAATGCCAAATTAATTTCAAGCCGGACATTTTTACGGATATACGCATCAAGCGTCCCGCCGGCGACATATTCCATGGCCACGTAAGCGACACTTTTTCCGTAAAGATCAAAATGATTCGCTTCAAAAACGCGCACAATATTCGGATGGGTGATCTTAGAGAGGATCACCGCTTCATTGAGAAAATCGCTGGCTATTTTTTCAGATAATTTTTCGGGATGAAAAACTTTGAGCGCCTGAATGCCAAGGAACTTATGCCGGACTTTGTAGACAACACCAAAAGCCCCTTCGCCTAAAACATTCTCGACGGTATAGGTATCGCGGATCACGGTGTATTGCGGCAAAACTTCAAAATTGCGGGACATGTATGAGACCTTAAGATTTTTTTCTTTTGATGCCAGAACGTGAATTAACAGCCTGCGTAATATGCGCTTGCTCATCTGAGGAAATCAGTTTCCATAATTCAATGGTGATGCTTTGCACCGACTCGGTATCCTGACGCAAAAGTGCGCGCCCTCCCTCCTCAAGCAAATCATGGGCACGCTTGGGATTTATAAATTTTTCGGGCTCTTTTTGCCGCAACTCCTGAAAAGCTCCAATCCAAAAATCTTTTTGCCGAAATAAAATTTCCCACTTTAAATCATTGATGTCTTCCAAGACTTTATTCAAACGCTTGCTGTCACTTAAAGCAACTGCTTTATCTGCGTCTTTTTTCAACAAATTCAAACGTTCCAAATATGGGACATTGCCAGCAAAATTCTCGACGGTATCCATCGCATCGGCAAAACGCTGTTTGTATTCCTGCAATAGCGCCGGCCAAAACACAAGTTTACCGGCAGCATCCAGATGCTCTTGCAATTCTTTAAGGCGCCGATCCACTTTTTCAATGACAATCGGGTCTGTGCTACTGACCGCTTTAATTTCACGATTGATTTCTGTAAAATAGCCATTGACCAAAACAGCCGCTTGCGCCAATGAAATTTTTAAACTCGCCGCCTTCTGTTGAATTTCTTTCCAACGCTTTTCTTGACGATCAAGGATCAACGGAAAATCCTTGCTCTCAGGCAAAGGCGAGGTCATATTGGGAATTTTCATTGAAAATTTCTGGTCCAACACAGGGATAAACGCCTCGGCTGAAACGCTACGCGACTGATCGACAAAAATCGTGACTTCCACGTCGGCGTTAACAGGGATTTTGCGCCCGATATCCGTCCCGCGAATAACCAAAGTCCCCAAATGCCGATTCAAATCAAAACGATCGCTCTCCCCTTCGCGCACGGGAATTTCAATAGCCTCTTGTTCCTGCCCGGGATGAATGTCCTTGGCCGCATGATACGTATAGGAAGCTTTGACCGGCAAAGAAACGCCTTTGGCCAACAATCTGTCAAAAGTTCCGTCGTGCAATTCGACACCAATCGAACGCGCCAAAGGCGGAGCACCCACCGACATGCCCTGATTTATTGAAAACGAATCACAGTCGACAGGCACCTGATTTGCGTTCTGGTCAAACAAAGCGAGGATAAACGTATTAACACCATTCGGGTGCAACAACAGCGACGTAAAGAAAACCCCGTCACGGATTTCGATCATCCCGCTTTGCCAGTCGCCGGCAGCAGTCCTAATCTGCAGTTTCATCCCCGAAGGCAATGGTTTATCTTTGGCGCTGACAATTTTTCCGGCAACGCTAACCTGCAGCGCCGTTGTCATCGGTTCATAATTTAGTTGAACGCTTACAGCCTTGTTGTCTGTGGGAATCATGGCCGGGGCAAGAAGCTGGCAGGAAGCATAAATCGCAGCCCCTTTAGCGACGACCGTCATCGGATCCACCGAGTAATTAATCGGGATCTGAAATTCATCCTTTAAACGCTCACGAATATACGGAATTTGTGTCGGCCCTCCGACAAGAATCAAATGTCCGACGTCCGCGGCTGCAAGTTTTTGATTTTTTAAAAGGTTTCGAAACAATCGCATGCTTTTTTCGACATCTTCCCCAATAACGGCATTTAACTGCTGACGATTAAACGCAATGCGAAGAGCCACCCGTTTACCGTCGTGATCTTTGAGACTTTCCATTTCCTCGACGATAATTTCGGTCTTTTCACTTTGTGAAAGATTGATTTTTGCCTCTTCGGCAGCGTATTTAAGAACAGCGTTAAGCAAACCATACTCTAAATTACGGCCTAAACCCGGCAAATGATACGTTTCACGCAAGACCGGATAAATAATTTCCTCAACGATACGCCAGTCAAAATCGCCGCCGCCCAGATAATTATCGCCGTCATGATCAACGACAACCAAATGCCCATCCTTCGCCGACAAAAGCGCCACATCAAAAGTCCCGCCGCCTAGATCATAAACAATCCAATAGCCCTTGGGCATTTTTTCCATAAAACCATACGCTATCGACGCTGCAATCGGTTCCTGCAAAAGCGGAGCAAACTCAATACCGGCAAGTTTTGCCGCCACACTCGTCGCCTGGGATTGGGTCATTTCAAAATAACAAGGAACCGTAATCACCGCCGCCGTCAAATCCGGTTCATCGGGCAGACGCAAACGGACCGTCGCTTTGAGGTCTTTGAGGACTTCAGCGGACAATTCTTCGGGTTTTAAAACACGGCCAGAGCGGGAAAAAGTCTTTGTCTGGCGCGTGCCCATCAGCAACTTGAATGCGGAAAATGTATTTTCACGATCCGTGTAAAGACGGTTATAAGCACTTTGTCCGACGATCACACTGCCGTTTTCATCAATGCGGACAACAGAGGGGGTAATTTCACTTTGCTTAAAATTTTTTAAGACTTTCGCCTGCCCATGCTCCATCAGGGTAATCGCCGAATTGGTCGTTCCTAAATCAATGCCAAAATCGACGGTTCGCCGGCTCATGGGCTGACCTTGTTAGGCTTAGGAGTCTTGCCTTGGCCTACGATCACTTCACCGGAAAAAATAACACAGCCTTTATAGCAAACACAGGGTTTAACAGTTTCGATAATGCGGCACTCGCCGGCGGGAAAGTCGGAAACTTCTTCGATATAAATCGCTTTTAAACTGCGGCCATCTGTATAAATTTCGCCTTTGGGATCATGAATTTCAATCTCAAATTTTTCAAGAACACGGCGCATTCTTTGCATTTGGTCCGCAAATAGCTGTCGTTCTTCTGTCGATAAAAAAGAACCTGCCTTGCCAAAGCGTTTTTCTAAACGCCAAAATTCAATGGCCATCTCGACGA
>CAZWOH010000051.1:9427-11874 GCA_964635405.1 uncultured Planctomycetales bacterium
TTGAATGATCCGAATCGATGTTATCGCGCAAAACGTTCATTATAAGACATGATCATGTCCTGCTGACGTTTAAATTCTTCCTGGTATTGCCGATACTTTTCTTTTGCGACTTCGATAGCCTGGTTTTGTTCACGGACCAACTCATTGTGCTCATTGACCCAAAAATTATATTCCACGCTGTCAGGGTTGGTGCCGATCTTATTGTCGAGCCGGTCAATCGAGGCCTGGCGGACCTCATTTTCCCGTCGAAGCATTTCAAGCTCAGTCTCCATGCTTTTGATCTTATCCTTGTGCGCGGAAATTTGAGATTTAACCTCTGCCGCCTGGGCAATCAGAGTTTCATCTTGCACAGACAGAGGCATTTCAACAACGACAGGCAAAGGATTTTCGCGAGCCATTTGAGCTTGCGCCTGCGACGGCAAAACAGCCGGGGCGACAGCAATAACAGCAGGAGCGGCCTTCATCAACATCGATGAAGCATTTGTTGACGAACTTGTGGGTAAAGCAGTCTTTTCTGATGAAGACTTCATCGGCTCTTCTTGCGAGGCCGATGTTTTAGCGGTCACTGTCGACGGCGGAAGCGGCGTTTTGGAAGACAACTGCATCGCAACAGCGACCGAAAAGATCGCCGCGACAATAAGGGCCATCCCTACAGCCCATGCAAACACCGGTTTTTGACGTGACTCCTCAATAATAATACGGGGCTTTGTGGTCCGGGTTTCAATCCCTTCCAACCAATCTCTTTTAACGGCTTCCAACTCTTTTTTAAACGCATCATTATTCGCCTGATCTGCCCAGTCCATCGCTTCTTTAATAATTTCGTCGGCATGCTCATACGCTTGATATTTGTCATGCACCTCGACAGAAATCAGCTGAAGTTCCTTGGCGACAAGCTCGCGCAACAACCCCTCGAGCTTATTGGTCATAAAAACTTCGCCGGTAGAAAAAACCGATTTGACCTGATTGAGATATTGCTCCTTGATATTTAAAACCTGATCGAGTGGGGCTTTGCCGTTTTCTGGATGAATAAGTTTGGTCGCTTGGGCACTATATTGTTCAACAGCATCTTTAATGATACGCTCAGCATCTTTTTCGCATTCCATCTTTAAAGCGTCTGAGTATAAATTCTTGTACGCTTCATTCATGCTTTCTAATGCGCCTAAAGCATCCCCGCTTTTATTAAGCTTCCAGGACAATTGCTGAAACGACTTGGCAAATTTTTCGCGCGAAACGCCAAAATCCGTCATCCCCTTGCGGTCAACGATATTGCAGTCCTCAATGAGCGGTTTGGCGCTATCACGATATTTATAAAAAAGGCTTTTATAAAGCGATCCGTCGCCTTTGTCTTCAGCGACTTTTCTTTCACGGACAAATTCATCACACAGCGCATTGATGCTCTCAATGCGCGAGTTAAGAACCAAATTTAATCCCGATTTATAAAGGTCAACCGGCATGTTGGCGTTTTCAAGGATTTCGATATGCTTATCTAACATCGGCAAGTCTTTGTTGCCCAACGCTTTAGTCATGAGAAAAAAATGGCCTGAAAGAGCATTGTTAAGCGCGCTTTCTTTAATCTCCTCCATCGAAATATTTTGTACGCGCCGGTCTTGCATCGCGTCGATGCGCTTCTTGACCAATTCCCAAAACTTTACATTCGTATGCAAAAAATTAAAAACCCTTAAAGCGATGGCCCAATTCTCCTGGGGGTTGGTATCATTTTCCAAAAGGACAAACGCCGCGTCTTTGTCAGGATTAAGTTCATTGCGTAAAAGACTCGACTGCAGAAGGACAAAAAGATTATGCAAAGCCACCAAAGCCTCGGGGGTCGTTAATGGTGAAATTTCTTTTTCAGAGAGATTCTCTTGGGTCAAACCGCTCTCTTTAAGCCAAATAGCAAAAGCGTTTTTTAGCTGGCGGGCTGACAATGCCTTGAGGGCCTGACGGTCAGCGTCTGACTGCAGCCAAAACCAGGAAAGTTCCTGTTTAATCCGCCGAACAGGGTCTTCGAGCCGCTGAAGGGCGCTGGCGATATTTTCTTCACTGCGATCAAGCACGCCTAACCACGGAAAATCATATTCATAGCCACCATCAAAATTGACCGACTTTTTGACCTTGATTTCGTTGGCGCGGGCCACGATTTCAGCCGTCGTCGCATTGGTCAAAAGCCCTAAAACCCTAAATGCATTATTTTGATATAGATTCATCTCTTACGTCTCCCCTACGGCTATAAACCCATTAAAGTATATCTATATATTTACCATTTAAGATTGGGATATGCAAATTTACTTTTTTTTGCTTAAATCCCAATAGTAGGGAACAGGCATGCCTGTTCCCTACAGCAAAAATATCGACGCTAGAAAATAACTTGCACACGGCGTTTATTGATAACTTTTCAAAATTTCCTCTATCGTTGTTTTGGCTTTCCAGCCTAAAGCGTTTTGGGCCTT
>CAZWOH010000052.1:0-4913 GCA_964635405.1 uncultured Planctomycetales bacterium
TCGGCCTGCAAATGGTCCTGCGTCAAAATCACAATGATGTCAGCTTCTTTAGCGGCTGTCGCAACATCGACGGGCTTAAACCCATCTTTAATCGCCTGTTCATAATTAGGTCCCCCGGGGCGCTGGGCGACAATCACATTAAGCCCGCTGTCACGCAAATTCAGCGCCTGCCCGCGGCCCTGAATCCCGTAGCCAACGATGGCAATGGTGCGCTTTTTCAAATCATCCAAATTTGCATCTTGGTCATAATAAATCTTTGTCATATCAAATCCCCTTCGTTTTTATAGATAAAATTTCAGACATTCTAACATAAAGTTTTGACTTTGGCAGGAAATTGTTTTTGCGAAAACGATGAAATGGCGAAAGCAGCACGAAGCAAAAATTGCCTCAGGCGAGAGTTTTCATTAAGGAAAGATATTCTTCAATATGCGTATTGCTGCGTTTACCGGCTTGCCGCAAATCGATCACATTAATTTCATCACGCAAAACGCCCACCGCTTTGCCAAACTCGCCTTTGACAAGAAGATCCACGGCAACCGCGCCTAAACGGGTCGCTAAAATCCGGTCGCCCGCCACCGGGGTTCCGCCGCGTTGAATATGGCCAAGAACAACATAACGGGTCTCCAGTCCCGTCATCATCGTTAACGTTTTGGCAACGTCAGCCGCTTTTGCCGCGCCCTCGGCGGTAACGATCATCCAACTGATTTTTCCTTTTTTATTGCCTTCCTCGATTTGCCGGCAGAGGGATTTATAATCACACGTCATTTCGGGAATAATGACCGCCTCCGTCCCTGAACCTAAAGCCACCTGCAAAGCAATATAACCCGATTTATTGCCCATGACCTCAATCACAAAAATCCGCTCCATACTATGCGCCGTGTCACGGACTTTGTCGATCGCGTCGAGCGCGGTATTAATCGCGGTGTGACAGCCGATGGTCTGGTCGGTCCCCATCAAATCATTATCGATGGTGCCCGGCAGACCAACGACGGGAAATTGAAATTTTTCAATCAGATCCATCGCCCCACGATACGTGCCGTCGCCGCCAATGGCAACCAGCGCATCGATATTATGTTTTTTAAGGGTGGCAACCGCAATGTTTAAACCCTCCTGAGTGCGGAATTTTTCACTGCGGGCGGTTTTGATGATCGTCCCTCCGCGATTAATAATACCCGAAACCGATCGGTGATTAAGTTCGATAATATCATCGTCGATCAAACCCTGATACCCGCGCATAATGCCGGCCACTTCAAGCCCGCGCGAAACCGCAGAACGCACGACACTGCGAATGGCCGCATTCATCCCCGGGCCATCTCCGCCGGAGGTCAAAATCCCGATTTTCTTAATACTCATGCCAACTCCCCAAAGTTTTACGTTCCCATTTCCCAGCTGGAAAGATATTTCTTTTGTTCGGCAGTCAACACGTCGATCTTAACACCAATCGCCTTGAGCTTAAGTTCAGCGATTTTTTGATCAATATCCTGCGGAACACTATAAACTTTTTTGTGAAGTTTTTTATAGTTTTTGGCGACAAATTCAGAGGCCAAAGCCTGATTGGCAAAGCTCATGTCCATAACGGACGCCGGATGGCCTTCGGCGGCGGCAAGATTGATCAAACGGCCATCGCCCAAAAGATAAATATTACGCCCGTTTTTCAATGTAAATTCTTCGACATAATCGCGAATAATGCGACGAGACTTCGTAATTTCTTCAAGTCCCTTGATGTCCAGCTCCGCATTAAAATGGCCGGAATTGCTCAAGATAGCCCCTTCTTTCATCGTCTGCATATGCTCGGCGCGAATGACATTGATGTCCCCTGTTACGGTCACAAAAAAGTCGCCGACTTTGGCCGCTTCTTTGATTGGCATGACATCATAGCCGTCCATGACTGCTTCCAAGGCTTTTAGGGGGTCGACTTCCGTCACAATAACCCGGGCCCCAAGACCTGCCGCGCGCATCGCTACTCCACGTCCGCACCAGCCATAGCCGCAAACAACAAAATATGATCCGGCGACCAAACGGTTTGTTGCACGAATAATCCCGTCGAGCGTCGATTGCCCTGTTCCATAGCGATTGTCAAAAAAGTGCTTTGTCAACGCGTCATTGACCGCGATAATCGGATACATCAAAAGATTGCTTTTTTCCAAACTCTTAAGACGAATAACGCCGGTCGTGGTTTCTTCAGTCCCGGCATAAATATTTTTTAAAAGATCTTTGCGCTTCTGATGAATCTCAGAGACCAAATCCGCACCGTCATCCATCGTCAGGTTTGGCTGATTGTCCAAAACAGCATTCAAATGGCTGTAATATGTTTTGGTATCTTCGCCTTTTATCGCAAAAGTCGGGATCCCATAGTCCTTGACGAGAGAAGCGGCCACGTCATCCTGCGTTGATAGCGGGTTTGACGCGCAAAGGCTGACATCCGCCCCGCCTGCTTTTAAAACACGCGCCAAGTTGCCTGTCTCCGTCGTCACATGCAAACACGCGGCGACTTTTAAGCCCTTAAGCGGCTTTTCTTTTGTGAAACGCTCCTCGATCAAAGCCAAAACCGGCATATCCTTAAACGCCCACTCGATACGCAATTTCCCTTTTTTTGCAAGGCTGATATCTTTGACATCAAACTTCATCTGTTTTCCTTTTTTAAAATTTTTTAATTTTCAAAAGTAGGGAACGGTTTCAAACCGTTCCCTACAAAAAATTAAACTAAGGCCTTAGCCCTTTTTGAACTCGCACCTGTCGAGGGGTTGACGCTCTTTTTCAAAATTTCCGCCTTGTTCGTTCTTTCCCACGAAAATTCATCGCGACCAAAGTGACCATAGGCAGCGGTTTTTTGATAGACCGGCTTTTGCAAATCCAACTCCTTGATAATTCCACGCGGGGTCAAATCAAAATTCTTTCGCACCAGTTCCGTTAATTTTTCATCGGCGACATTTCCTGTCCCAAACGTGTCGACCATGACACTGACCGGTTCGGCGACACCGATCGCGTAACCGATTTGTATCCAGCAGCGTTTGGCTAAACCCGCGGCCACAATATTTTTGGCCACATACCGAGCCATATAGGTTGCGCTGCGGTCAACTTTCGTTGGATCCTTGCCCGAAAAAGCCCCGCCACCGTGCGAAACGACCCCGCCGTAGGTGTCGACAATGATCTTGCGTCCCGTCATGCCTGTATCTGACTGCGGGCCACCGACGACAAACTTGCCGGTTTCATTGACAAAATATTTTGTCTTGGCATCCACTAATTTGCCGACGATCGGCATCGCGACAACTTTGATAATTTCGTTTTTAGCTTCTTGAGTAATCCGTTTGCCGGTTTTGTCCAGAATCTTTTCCAAATGCTGGCAGGCCAAAACAACCGTATCAATCCGCTGCGGGATCCCGTCCTTGTATTCGACGGTGACTTGGCTTTTGCAATCCGGACCTAAATAATCGAGAATCCCTTTGGTGCGGACTTCCTCAACACGACGAACTAATTTGTGGGCCAACATGATAGGCAATGGCATAAGCTCGGGGGTTTCATCGCACGCATAGCCGATCATAATCCCCTGATCACCAGCCCCTCCGGTATCAACCCCTTGAGAAATATCCGGCGACTGGCTGTTGATCGCGTTTAAAATCGCGCATGTACTGGCATTAAATCCATATTTGATGTCCGTATAACCGATCTCGTTTAAAACCTTACGGACTAATTTTTGCACATCGATATACGTTGTCGTGGTGATTTCCCCGCCGACGATGACAAGCCCCGCGGTGACAAAGGTTTCGCAAGCGACACGGCCCTTGGGATCATCACGCAAAACTGTATCCAAAACGGCGTCAGAGATCTGATCGCAAACTTTGTCCGGGTGTCCGTTACCGACGGATTCCGAAGTAATAAAATACTGTCCTTTCATCGTACAACCATCCTTTCCTGAAACTGTTTAATAAAGATTTATCTCTTAAACTTCTCTTGTGCTTCTTTGTAGGATTCAATACTGCCGATATCATACCATTTTCCAAAAAATTTAAAACCGCAAACCTCTTTTTCTTGCGACAACCAATGAATATATTCTCCGGCTTTATCCATTTTTCCAGACGCTTTTTTGTACTCCCCTAAATAAGACAACGTCGATTTAGGAAAGTAATAACAGCACATGGAAATCAAAGTTGATTTTGGATTGGCAGGCTTTTCTTCAAAGGAAACAACCTTGTGATTGGCATTTAACTCGACGACCCCATACATCGTGGCCTCTTTGAGATTATGGATATCATAAAGTCCGACGCTAACAGCTGTTTTTCGGACAGATGCAAAAGCGACAAAATCCGCAAGCGGATAATCGAACAAATTGTCCCCGCCTAAAACAAACAGATCATCGCTAATATTAAGCGACCTGATCGAAAAATCGATATCCCCGACGGAACCCAAACGATTTTCCGGCGTTGTCGTGCCGTCATTGACAATTCGAATAGGGACCTGAAATTCTTTCTGGGTTTTGTCGGCCCATTGGACAAAATTTGTAAAGAATTTTTCGTTGGACACAACAAGAAGCTCTTCTAAGTTCGGCAAGCCGATTAATTTTTCGATAATATGATTGATCAAAGGTTTATCCGCTACCGGCAAAAGCGGCTTTGGCGTGTCGGTAACAAGCGGATAAAGCCGCGTCCCGTACCCTGCAGCCAGTATAAGTGCTTTCATCCCAAACCCTCTTTTAGATTTTAAATTGAAAAGAAACTATCGTCCTTGCTTCCGTCCATGTTAAGGATATCCGGGACAAGTTCCTGCAAGCGCCTGCGGCAAAGTTGCTCGACCTCTGTCCCCGTCGTTAACTCAAGGGCCTTTTGCGCCAATTCTTTCGCATCTTTGAAACTAACGCTACGGATTAATTTTTTAATCTGCAAAATATTGCTCGGCGACATACTAAATTCGTCAAG
>CAZWOH010000052.1:5013-11798 GCA_964635405.1 uncultured Planctomycetales bacterium
TCACGCAGATTATTTTTGACGAGCTCTAAAATTGTGTTAACACTTCGAAATTCTCCGGGCCCGGAAACCATCGGGTACATCATTCGGACCTTGCCAAAATTTGATGCGCGCAAAATCGCCCGCAGTTGCGTTTTGAAAATATCCGGCCGTTCCAAACAAAATTTGAGCGCCCGCCAACCCAAAAACGGATACATATCGCGAGGGATCTGCAAACTCGAAATAAATTTGTCCCCGCCCAAATCAAGCGTGCGAATCGTGACCGAGTGCGGAGCCATCGCCTGGGCAACTTTTTTGTAGGCGGCAAACTGTTCCTCTTCATCCGGGAGGTCCACACGATTCATATAAAAATATTCGGTGCGGTAAAGCCCGATACCCGTTGCCCCTCGGCTTATAATCATGGGGATTTCTTCAGGAAGTTCTAAATTCGCCAAAACATTGAGTTTGCGGCCATCGGTCGTTTCCGCCGGCAGGTCTTTGATGTCATCAAAACGGTGCCGCATCGAAAGGATGCGCTCTTTTTCGGCACGGTAAATATTTAAAGTTTTTTCGTTTGGATGAACAATGACCAGCCCCATACGCCCGTCGACAATGACCGTATCCTGATTACTGATCCGAAGCGTTGCATCTTTCAAACCAACAACAGCCGGAACGCCCAGCGACTTGGCCATAATCGCTGTATGCGACGTACGTCCCCCAATATCCGTGGCAAAGGCTAAAACATTTTTGTTAAACATGCTCGCCGTGTCCGACGGAGAAAGGTCATGGGCGATAATAACAAGCTCTTCAGCCAAATTTTCCAACTCATGCGCATAGCGCGTTTCATCGACGAGATTCTTAAGCACGCGCCGGGCGATATCGTTAACATCGCTGGAACGTTCACGCAAATACTCATCCTGGATGTTGGCGAAAGCTTTGATGTATTTTTTAAAAACGCTCGAAAAGACATATTCTGCCGACTGGCGATCGCTGCGGATTTTTTTGAAAACATCTTCTATAAGCGTACGGTCTTCCAAAACCAAAAGATGCGCATCAAAAATCTGCGCATGCTGAATACCGACTTCATCGGAGATTTTTTTCTTTAATGCAGAAATTTGCTCGCGGGTCTTAAGCAGAGCTTCTTCAAAACGGGCGATTTCAATAGGAATTTCTTTCTCGAGAATAGCGCGCGGTGGGACGATGACTTCCTGCTTGTCAACGATATACGCTGATCCGATAGCGATACCCGGTGCAGCCGGAACCCCTTTTAAAACAAGTTCATTCATCGTGGCTTAAAAATGCTTCCAGCTCGGCAATCAAAGCCGGGGCATCTTCTCCTTCGGCAATAAGAACAATCGGCGTGTTGCATTGGATCCCCAACATCAGGATCCCCATAATTGACTTTCCATTAACGCATTCATCGTCTTTTTTAAGCGTCAAATTCGAGTCATACTTGACGGCTGTCTGGACAAAAAGCGCGGCTGGACGAGCGTGCAAACCCTGATGGATTTTGACAATGATCTGTTTTTCAATACGCTGCATATTTTCAAATTTAAGCGATTCAATTTATCGCTTAATAACGCGGTTTTTTTCAATAAGCGCAATAAGCGCTTTTGTCAATTTTTCTGAATCATGCCGGACATAATCATTAACACTTAAAAGGTCTTCTCCGACGGCTTTGATTCCGAGAGCTTCGATCTTTTCAATATCTGCAACAACGGGGAAAGAACCCTCCTTGGCATAGCGAGATCGCGCCTCTAAGGGGACATCGGCAGAGTTAACCAAACAAGCATTCAAAATTTGAGGACTTGAATGATCAACAATAGCCTGCAAATGATCACTGGCCGAATAATCATCTGTTTCCCCTGGCTGGGTCATTACGTTACAAACATAAATTTTATAAGCCTTGGAAACTGAAATATAATCACTGATTTTTTTAATGACCAAATTCGGGATAACACTCGTATAAAGGCTGCCCGGCCCCAGGATGATAACATCGGCTTGCTCAATGGCTTCAAGCGCATCCTGCGTGGGAAAAGGATCATCGGGCTTTAAAAAAACTTTTTTAATTCTCAATCCAGAGTTTGGTATTTTAGCTTCTCCTTCGGTAATGCTGCCATCCTCATATTGCGCGACTAACTGCACATTGCTGACGGTTGCTGGAACAACGTGCCCGCGTATCGCTAAAACCCTGCTTGATTCTTTCACGGCCTTTTCAAAGTCTCCCGTCACCTGCACCATGGCCGTCAAAAAAAGATTCCCAAAATTATGGCCCTTAAGCTGAGATTCATTAGAAAACCGAAACTGAAAAAGATCACCCATCAATTTAGGTGCATCCGCCAGCGCAACCAGACAATTGCGAATGTCCCCGGGAGCCACAATATTAAATTCTTCTCTCAAACGTCCCGAGGACCCACCGCTATCTGCAACGGTAACAATCGCCGTCAAATTTGCCGAATAATCTTTAAGCCCAAGCAAAAGATTTGATAACCCATGCCCGCCACCGACAGTAACAATTTTAGGCCCACGCTCTAAATAACGCTTTTCATAGAGGATATTAACAAGTTCACGCTCCCCGTCAGGTAAGAAAAGCGTAATAAAAGAAACAATCAGTTTTCCAATTCCCAAGACAATAAGGCTGATGCCGCAAATCAAAATCACGACACCCAGAATACGCACTAGCCCGTTAGGATATCCGGCGGCCAGCGCCCCAAAGCCCACAATAAGGACACCAGTCAAAACAACCGAGAGCCACCTTTTTATCCTCATGCCGGGATATAACCACTTTAACAAGTTACTCGGCATAAAAAATTAAACGCTCTGTCCGTCGTCCTGAGTTAATAACGCCAAAATGACTTTCTCATCCTTGGCGGATTTGAAATTTTCACGAAAATATTTATCTTTAAGTAGGCGGGTAATTCTCTGTAATGCTTTAAGATGAGGTCCGGCTGAATCCAAGGGTGCTGCTAAAAGAAAAAAAATGTAGGCTGGTTCACCGTCGAGTGAATCAAAATCAATGCCCTTTTTACTAATCCCCAAAGCGGCAGTCAGTTTGGTAACATTTTCGCACTTACCGTGAGGAATTGCGACCCCTTGACCGATTGCCGTCGAACCTAAAGCTTCACGCGCCATTAAAATTTCGACAAGCTTATTTCTGATCTTTTTTTCAACAGCTCCCGCTTTGACAAGTAAATCCACCAACTCTTCAATAACTTCCTTTTTGGTCGTCGCCTTAAGATCAGATGTGACGGCTTTGGAACAAAGAAACTCACTAATCTTCATCAACTGCCTCCTGCACACATAAAAAACCGTTAAGTCTAGGAAACTGCATTAAAAAACAAGAGCGATAAAACAAAATTTATAAGCGGCGGATGGGATTTGAACCCATGACATCCACCTTGGCAAGGTGGCATTCTAGCCAACTGAATTACCGCCGCAAAAAATCAGAAAGAACATGGTGGTTGTATATTACTGGGCGGAAGAGGACTTGAACCTCCACGAGTCTCCTCACATGTTCCTAAGACATGCGCGTCTACCATTCCGCCATCCGCCCGTGGAGCTTAGTTTAACACTTACAGAAGTCCAACGAGCCAAATTTTTATTTTCCTCCCCCTTTTTGATGGGGGAGGCTAGGTGGGGGTGTAACACCCTCCCCTAACCCCTCCCCTCAAGGGAGGGGAAATGTATGGAAATCTGGTGACCCACCCGCGACTCGAACGCGGCACACCAGCCTTAAAAGGGCTGTGCTCTACCTGATGAGCTAGTGGGTCAGAAAGCTTTACAAAAAACGTTTTACTTAAATTCGGCTAATTCTTTATTTTTTTCTTCAAGGACGTGGTCAACGTCTTTAATATATTTGTCCGTCAATTTCTGTATTTCTTCCTGCCCGCGAAAAGAATCATCTTCAGAGACTTTTCCCTCGCCCTGCACTTTTTTGATCCGTTCATTCGCGTCCCGACGAATCGTACGCAACGAAATCCGTCCATGTTCAGCCATATCGCGCACCACTTTGACCAATTCTTCACGACGTTCCTTAGAAAGTGGCGGAATATTCAACCGGACTAATTTCCCGTCGATAACTGGTGAAACACCCAGCTTTGAAGTATTAATGGCCCGTTCAATTTCGACAAGCGCATTGCTGTCCCACGGCTGAATAATAATCGTCTTAGGATCCGGAATAGAAATCGACGCAATGGTCTTAATCATCGTCGGAGTGCCATAATAATCAATATGCATCCCTTCGATCAATCCCGGATGCGCGCGGCCTGTGCGGACTTCCATAAATTCACGTTGCACCGACTCGAGTGCTTTGAGCATTTTCCCCGCTGTTTCTTTAACAATGTCTTTGATCATACGAGAAGCCCTTCTTTAATGAACAATGGTTCCAATTTTTTCGCCCAAGACCGCTCTTTTAATATTGCCCGGTTTATTGATATCAAAAACGACAATCGGCACATTATTATCCATACACATGCTAATCGCGGTCAAATCCATGACTTTTAATTTCTTTTTAAGCACATCAATAAACTTTAACTCAGGAAATTTTTTTGCGTTCTTGTCAACCATCGGGTCAGCGGTATAAATCCCGTCGACTTTTGTGGCCTTCATAATGACATCCGCTTCCATCTCGGCGGCGCGCAATGCAGCTGTCGTATCCGTCGTAAAAAACGGATTTCCCGTACCAGCAACAAAAATGACCACGCGTTTTTTTTCCAAATGGCGAATGGCCCGACGGCGAATATACGGTTCAGCGACCTGATGCATCTGGATAGCGGACATAACACGAGTTGGAACACCTAATTTTTCAAGAGCATTTTGAAGCGCCAGACCGTTTAAAACAGTTGCCAGCATTCCCATATAGTCGGCAACCGAGCGATCCAAACCAAAACTTTTGGAAGCGACCTGCCCGCGGAAAATATTTCCGCCTCCGATAACCAAAGCAACCGTAACCCCCAAATTAACAACTTCTTTTATTTGACCCGCCAAAGATGCGCACATTTCGGCATCAATACCATGCTCGAACTTGCCCATCATGGCTTCGCCGCTTAACTTTAGAAGAATGCTTTTATAAACCGGTTGACTAGGCTTCAACTTCCCCTACCTTATATCGGATAAAACGTCCGATGACAATATTTTCTCCAATTTTCGCAATAATGGAATTTAAATATTCACCGATTGTTTTGCCCGGTTCACGAACAAACGGCTGATTAAGCAAACAAGCTTCAACCAAAAACGCTTTTTTGTCCGAAATGCCAGAAAGAACATCCGCAGGAACATCTTTTTCACTGACATATTTTGGATTCATAGCCGCAATGTGCATCGCAACATCTTTGGTAAAACGGATAAAATCTTCGTTTCGTCCGACGAAATCCGTCTCGCAGTTGACTTCAACCAAAACCGCAATTTTGTTGCCCATGTGCACATAGGACTCAATGCGTCCTTCTTTGGCGACACGCGATCCTTTTTTAGCGGCCATTTCCATTCCGCGTTGCTGTAAAATTTCTTTGGCCTTGTCCATATTGCCGCCCGCTTTTTCAAGGGCGTTTTTGCATTCTATAACTCCGCAGGAGGTCAAATCCCGCAATTGTTTAATTGCATCTAATGATGAGGTCATGTTCATTTTACCTTCCCTATATTATCTTTCTATTTCAATTATTTTTCAGTTGTTGCTTCTTGATTTTGAGTATTCTCAGCTTTTGCGACCGTAGCTTCAGGGACGCTCTCTTTTTTGCGGCGAACAGATTCGGTCTGCGCAAATTCTTGACGGCCTTCAATAATCGCGTCCGTAATGACTGTCATAATATAACGAATCGATTTCAGTGCATCATCGTTTCCGGGAATCGGATAATCGATCAGATCCGGATCACAATTCGTGTCGATTAAACCGATAATCGGAATGCCCAAACGATTGCCTTCCTTAATTGCGATCTCTTCACGTTTGGAATCAACAACAAAAATCGCTTTGGGTTGGTCAATGAGATTTCGGATACCGCCTAAATCCTTGACTAATTTGTCTTTTTCTTTTGTTAACAGCGCAACTTCTTTTTTGGTCAAATTATTAATTGAACCATCTTCAATCATCTTTTCGATCTTGACCATTTTTGTAATAGATTTGCGAACCGTCTGAAAATTCGTCAAAAGCCCGCCCATCCAACGATTATTAATGTATGGCATGCCAGCGCGCTCTGCCTCGGATTTAATAACGTCTTGCGCTTGTTTTTTGGTCCCGACAAACAAAATCGATCCGCCCTTCATCGCGATATCGCGGGCAAAATCTTTGGCTTCGTTTAAATGATGAACGGTTTTTTCGAGGTCAATGATATAAATTCCGTCGCGATCGCCAAAAATAAAGCGTTTCATTTTGGGGTTCCAACGGCGGGTTTGATGACCAAAGTGAGTACCGCATTCGAGCAACTTCTTTAAAACTTCGTCTTGCATACTTTCTCCTGTTTGTCTGGCACTTATAGGATTATCCAAAATTTGAACAAGTGAATATAAGTGAATTACGATTAATTTTTATGGGCCCTATGCCCATTTTGACTTACGCTTAAAAAGCTCATTCACTTTTTCCAAGTGCTTTAAGCGCAATAGTGCACTAGTATAACAAAAAAATTTTCTTTGGCAACAGTTTCGTTTTTGTTGATTATTTTTACGGCGCCGTCCTCACACACCGTCCGCCGCTGATATTGTCGCGTGTCGCCGCCCCACCGGTTGCCACGGTCCGATTAGTCAAAAACAAATTGCTCGCTCCGTTATACCAGCTTCCCCCCCGCCAGCCGCCGCCGGTGGCGGCAGTTACTCCGCGCGCG
>CAZWOH010000053.1:0-8680 GCA_964635405.1 uncultured Planctomycetales bacterium
AAAAGCTGGGCGACCGCCCATCATCATTGACTGGGAGCAAGCTGAACGTCTCGTCCGCGTTGGACTAAAAGAAAGAGACGTTGCATATTGTCTCAAAGTTACACCGGAACATTTAGTTAAAAGAATAAAAAAACAATTTAAGCAAAATTTTCTCGACTGGGCAGAAGAAAGACGCGCTCCGTTGCGAGCTGGTTTACTAAGGAACATGTGGGACATGGCTCTGAATGAAAAAAACGAAAAAATGATGCTTCACCTTGCAACTTACTACTTAGGTCACAACGATTATCAGTTACTCGCTAGCGTTGAAAACACTCAGCCCGAAAAATACGATGCGCCAGAAAGTTTGGTGCCTCGTCATTTGAGAAAAAATGACTGACACTCGTCAGATATGGCACGAGCCTCAAAGAAAATTTTTTCAAGATAAAACTAGAAACAGATTTTTACTCGTCGGGCGTCGCGGTGGTAAAACGATTGGTATCGTCGAGGATTTGTTGAGCAGTATTCCTGAAATGCCTTCTTTTACCGATATTTTTTACATCGGCCCCACACACCAACAATCAAAAGAATTACTGTGGGATATATTAGAATCTCGCATGGGCGAACTCGGCTGGCACTTTAAAGCAAAAATAGCAGACCAAACCTTTCAACTTTCAAGAGCCAGAAAAATTTATCTCATCGGTGCCGAAAAGATTAGGCGCATAAGAGGTCATAGAAATCATAGGGTGTATTTAGACGAATTGGCTTATTACTCGAAACCCTTGAACGAAATTTGGAGAGCTGTGCGGCCTACTTTGACGGATGTGAAAGGTCGCGCAGTCGCATCGACCACTCCAGACGGGAAAGGTTCCGATGCTTACAACTTTTATTTAGAAACTCTTTCAAAGAAAGACTGGGCACAACACTCATGGACAAGTCGGGACAATCCTTTCTTGCCTCAAGAAGAAATACTCAGCGCCAAGAATGATCTGGACGAACTCTCTTATTTTCAAGAATATGAAGCTCAATGGGTTTCTTTTGAAGGGCTAGCATATTATCAATTTAAAGAGGCTGAGCATTTAAAACCATGTGCTCAAATAAATGACAATCTTACGATTGATATAACTCTCGATTTTAACGTGAATCCTACGTCACTGCTAGTCGTTCAATATGATGGAACAATACCAATGATTTATTTTAAAAAAGAGTACAGTTTAAAAAATTCTTCCACAACTGCAACCGTTAGACAATTTTGCGAAGACTTCAAACAATACAAGGACACTAATAGAATCGAGGTTATGGGCGACGCCACCGGAAAAAGTAGGAAATCAAACACGGGCCGTTCGGATTACTACTACATTGAAGAAATGTTGAAATCTTATGGGTTTAATTATTCAATGAAAGTTCCTAGTGACAATCCACCCATTGTTGATCGAGTCAACCACACTAATGCATGGCTAAAAAATGCTAACGGCATTTCTAGGGTAACCATAGATCCCGCATGTCGAGAACTCATTAACGATTTTTCAGCCCAAGGCCTTGAAGGACGATTCCCATCAGATAAAAACAACATGGGTCATAAGGCCGATGCAGCAGGATATTATATCTCCTATAAACATCTATTGAATTCGAGACAAAAACAAACAACAATCGAGCTTTAAAGAGGTATTGAATGATTCAAGATGAAAATAAAAATCTATCGCTATATATAAAAAAATGCGCCCCTATCTTAGATCACAACCTAGAACTGTTCGAAATATACGAAGGTAATTTGTTGAAGTACTTACTTCAAGATTTGCAAGCCCAGTTAAATCAAAGGGCTTTCGATCAAATTAAACATCGTGTGTCCCCGATCAATGTTATGAGGCGATTGATTTCTAAATTGTCAAAAATTTACGCAAAGCCACCACAGAGAACAATAGTAAACGGGACCGACGCAGATCAGGCATTACTTGATTGGTACGTGACCACAATGGACGTGAATGTCGTCATGGGTTTAGCGAATGAGTATTTTAATTTATTTAAAAATACTTTAGTCGAGCCTTTTTTATATAACGGCTTGCCTCATCTGCGAGTAAATCCGAGTGACAGATTTTTAGCTTATAGCAATGATAGGATTCAGCCAACTAACCCAACTAAAATCTTAAAATACCTAGGGAAACACAAATACGAAAACGGTGAGGATTCGGACGCATGGCTCGTTTATTCCGATGACTTCATTTATGTTATTGACGACGACGGCGACATCATAACGGGCTACTCCGACGAAATAGATCAACTAGAGATGATTAATCCCGTCTCGAAAATACCAATGATTTATATTAACCGTTCTCGTCATGATGTTATCCCCACAATTGATAGCGACACTTTAAAAATGACAAAGCTTTTGCCTGTTTTGCTCTCTGATTTAAACTATGCGGTGATGTTTCAAAGCTTTTCTATCATTTACGGCATAAACATCGATTCGGAAAATCTAAAGATGGCCCCGAATGCGTTTTGGTCATTTAAAAGTGATCCCACCACGAATACGCCGCCCGAAATAGGCACGATAAAACCCGACGTTGATAGTGATAAGGTTCTAGATTTAATCAAAGCTCAAATGTCCATGTGGTTTCAATCTAGAAACGTGAAGCCTGGGAGCCTTGGCGATTTGAACATAGAAAATGCCGCAAGTGGAATATCCAAGGCAATCGACGAAATGGACACGTCAGAAGACAGGTCAAATCAAGTGCCATACTTTATTGATGCAGAAAAAAGACTTTGGGATTTAATTATAAAAAACATGCATCCTAATTTTATAAAAGATCCAAAATTCCCGAAAAGAAACCTATTTAGCCCAGGGTGCAGTGTTGCCGTTACTTTTCCAGAACAAAAACCGTTCACCAGTAGAGGCGATATATTGGATCAAGTCATCAAAGAATTATCTACTGGACTTACTACGCGAACGCTCGCCCTTAAAAAACTTAACCCAGATATGTCTGATTTTGAAATTGAACAGTTGATCTCAGAGATTGAGCGTGAGCGTACTATTTCAATCTCCGATGACCTCAACGAGGACTCTAAAAATGACTCAACTGGTGGGGGGCAAAAGGGAGAAAATGGGCCAAGCGATTCTGCTAATGGTGAATAATGGCGAAAAAACAGACATTTCTGGTCAACGTGCCTAAAAGATTACCTAAAGAAGTTAAAGAAGCGCTTGCGACCGAAGTCCTTGAATATGTGCGCGCTCGTACTAAAGATGGAAAAGATAAAAATGAAAGAAATTTTCCTAAATACACCAAGCCTTACAAGAATTTTAAAGAAAAATACACGGGTGATGCAGGCACGGTTAACCTGACTTTGACCGGAGACATGCTAGCCGCCCTTGATGTCGTAACAGTGTCCAGGGATAAAATAGAAATAGGATATAAGGACACAGGTTTAGAAGGTCAGGTGGAAGGCAACATTCTTGGAACTTATGGCAGCGATAGACCAAATAAAAAGAAAGCTAGGGACTTTTTGGGGATTTCTCCCAAAAAATTACAGGAAATTTTGAAGAAATATCCGGTGGACAATTTGGATTTGGCGAAAGAGCGAGCAGACAAAATCAATGCACTTGACCCTAATGCTGAGGACGTAGCCGACCAAATCGAGGCCATAGATTTAGAGCTGGAAAATGGCTGATCATCTAAAAAGTTTTAGACAGGCGCTAAAAAAAGCTATTGAGGAACTTTCAAGTCCAGAATCTATGAGAATGATCGGAGAGGAAGCATCTAAAATAATTAAAAAGAGGACTAGACTCGGGTGGGGATCTAGGGGCGAAACGAAAGAAAAGCTAGCCCCTCTTTCTGAAAAATATATCAAAAGAAGAAAAAGCCTAAGTCTTCATTACCAAACTACGGCGAAAAGAAGCAATTTAACTGCCACCGGACAAATGCTCGATAGCTTAAAACCTTTAAGCGTAAGCGATGGCAAAGCCCAAATTGGGCCAGATGGTAATAGGTCGGATTCGGAGCTTACCAATTTGGAGGTCGCTCAATTCGCGTCAATAACTAGACCTTTCATGCCGCTTACGAAGTTAGAAATAAAGCAATTAGAACAGTTTATATCTTTACTTTTGAAAAAAAAACTTGGAGACTTCTTTAAGTAACAATAAACAAAAACGGGAGTTGTTAAAATGAGCACAAAAGACGTCGGTGACGTTAAAAAATCTGATTCCGGTGGAACGGATGAAACTGTGACAAAGCCGGTAAGCGAGGATAAAGTTTCTTACGAAACGCATAGAAAGCTTTTGTCCGAAAAGAAAAAGCTCGATGATAAGATTGAGGCACTAGCAAAAGAACTAGAAAATCAAAAACTGTCTCGTGACGCTGAAGAGGAAAAAAAGTTAGAAGAGGCTAGAAATCTTAAAGGACTTTTGGAACTCAAACAACGTCGCGAAAAGGAACTTCAAGACTCGCTAGAAAAGACGCGGCAAGAAAATACTCACCTAAAAAAGACTTTCGAAGAATCTTTGAAAATGGACGCAATTTTAAGTAATACTACTGCGCCCATTAAGAAGAAATTCTGGCAACTAATTGAAACGGACAAGATCGTTTTAGATGAAAATGGTAAGCCCGATTTGAATTCAGTTAAGGAAGTTGTAAAAGCTTTCGAGGAGCAATACCCCGAGGCATTAGATTTAGGTCGTAGTACGCAAACGCCAGCGACTTCAGCCGGTAAACCTGGAAAAGGAACAATAACCGTAGAAGAATGGGCAAGACTACCTTTGAAAGAAAAAAAAGAGCGTCTTTCAGATGTCATGTCTTCTCTCAATAAATAAAAAATATTCCTTAAGGAGGGGTAAGAAATGGGCGTAACTAATTTAGCCGATGTAAGCAATCAGGCGCAGCAAATATGGAGTCCTCTATTGATGGACGAACTCAGAGCAACGATGGTGCTCGGAAGTCTTGTCAATCGAGAATATGAGGGAGATATCAAAAAACTAAATGATCGAGTCTATGTATCTCAAGTGAACGCACCCGCAGGACAATTGCTAGGATCGACAGACAATAGCTTTTCTAGCGAGACACTTTCGACAAGTAGAATCACGGTCACAGCCGACAAGCGCGCTGTTGCAGCTTATGAGATCCAAGACCTTGTTGAGCTTCAAACCCAATTGGGTGCTGCGGATTCACCGATCAGACAAGCTTTGGTTTATTCTGTAAATAACCAAATCAACACTTATTTGAATTCGTTAGTTAGTCCATCGACCTCAAACCCTGACCACCTCATCAATTCCGTTACTGATTTCAACGCTGCACAATTGGCATCTTGCAGGATTTTAGCTGGACAAGCAAAATGGGGTAAGGACAAGCCATGGTACGGCCTTCTTGATCCTAGCTACTATGGCGACATTATGAACGCATCGACACTCACAAGCGCAGACTATGTCAACGACATGCCCGTCGTTGGTGGTAATGTGGTTTCTAAGCGTTTCGGTTTTAACCTCATTGAGGATAATTCGAAATCTGTGGACACTGCGCTTTTGTTTCACCCAGATTTTATGGTTCTCTGCATGCAAAAAGAGCCTACGATTCAGGTATCTAGTTTGCATTCCAACAAGCAATTTGGGTATGTGATCTCTTGTGACGTTATCTTCGGCGCCGCACTTGGCATCGATGGAGCAAAGAAACACATTAAGGTCCTCGCTGCTTAATGAGTAGTGCTGAATTTGGGCTCAATGCCCGTTTAAACAAAATGGATAAGCTGGAGTTTCTGCAAGGGGACTCCGCGCAAGAACTTTTACAGAAGTTAAAAACGATTCGGCTTGCGACCGAGGTATTGTCTATTTATGCAATAGGCACAAAACACGTTGCATGGATTTATACTGAGGCCAAGATTGAGAAAAAAACAAAAAATAAAAGGGAGTAAACATGGCAACGGTAAACACATCAGGATATAGAGCAATTAAAGGGGCACCGTGGGGTAACCAACTATCGATTGAAAAATTAGTCTATGATTTTGCAACGGACGATATGACAGCTGCAAATGACGTCAAACTCGGAAGCTTTGACACTAAACAAATTTTGGTTTCAAGCTGGGTTTACGTTAACACCGCATTCACGAGCGGTGGAGCGGCGACCTTGCAGTTAGGTTTGACGTCCGACACAAATTGTATTCTTGCTGCTGCGGCGGTCGCAACGCTTACCGCTGACAGCATCCAAGGAAACATCACGGCGGGTGAGGGGTTTATGAGCCCAGTGGCTGCGACTGATTTTGTGGTTGGTGACGTGGCTACAGCCGATATGACCGCAGGGAAATGCACAATTTATTTGCAGCTCTGCAAGATTTAAACTTTGCGCACACACCTGGGCGAGCCGCTTCTTGAGGGGCGTCCGACTTGCCCAGGTTCCTTTTTTATTCAGGGGTAGTGAATGGCTTTAAGTCCAAACATTTCTACGCGTGAAGCGGATAAATTTGTTGAAGACGGAGGACAGACGGCTGTCGCCGTGCATATTCAAGGGACAGAACCAGGCGCAACGGACACTCAATACGTAGAACAAAGCACAACCTCTCCAGCAACAGGGACAGCAATTTTAGTAAGAAATTCTAACGCAGACGGTACACTCGTCGTGCCTAAAGGCACTGCTGTCTTTGACGCCGACACAGGGGCCAATAGTGAACTGTTACCTGGGGTAATCGATCGAATTCCTGCAAGTGGTGGATCAATAGGCATTACAGGGCGCCAATTAGGGTCCTCGGTGGCCAAAGACGTGGCAATTTTGAACGGGTCGGGAAATCAGATCACAAGTTTTGGCGGGACTCAATACGCAGAAGGAACCACCAACGCAACGCCAACGGGAACGGCCATGTTGGGCCAAACATCTGGAGATGTTTTAAAAGTTCCACAAGTAAATTCATCTAATCAATTAGAAGAGGAAATTTTCGCGAAAACTTCGGATGCGTTTTGGCCTGAACCCGCCTTGTATTTGACGACTCAATCGTCAAGAGGTGCAGCGGATAACTTGCAGGTCGATTCAGATAAAAATTTAATGACTCGTGGTCCAGTGACGACAGACGAGGGTTCTTTTAGAGATGAGTTTGCGCCTAGCAATTACCCGTCGACTACTTTCGAAAAAAATCTGACTGGCACCGTTACGTTCACTAATGGTTCTGACACAATAAGTGGAAGCGGCACGGCTTTTTTAACTGAATTGACTCGAGATATGTACGTAAAGCTTTCAACCGATGCGACTACTGCATGGATAAAGGTTAGGGGGGTTCTTTCTAATACTTCGGCGGTTCTTGATGATGTTTATACTGGTACAGGTGGCGCTGGAACAGGACATAGAACGTTTTGGAAAAATTCAACGGCAAGCGGAACAACTTACACGATTGGTTCAAACAATTTAACTGTGACGACTGGTACTACTAGCGGCGGTCATTTTGAATGCGTTCATGATGTTGACTATTCTCCGATGGTCATGAATTTTTCTTTACAGCTATCGCAAAAAATAGCTAACCAAAGGTTTAGAATAGGATTTTTTGATTCTACAACTACTAGCGGATCTGGCAGTAACAACGCAGCTTATGTTGAATTCACAGCGGCTTCTACAACAATTACCAACTGTGTTTTTGTAACTCAAAGTGGTCCTAATGCTGCCGATACTTTGACTTCAAGCGCTTTGACTATAACTTCTCCTGCAACTGCTAGAATTTTTAGAATTGAAATAGTTGCAGATGCCTCAAGGCTTTATCAAGGCGATACCTTATTAGTTGTTCACAAAAATAAACTTCCTAAATTTTACTCGCCTCTTTTTATTGCTGCATTTACTGACAATACGGCCGCCGCAGGCTCTACAACTACTGTAACAATTGATTTTTTATCATCTAATAATATAGATGAACTTACTTTGACAGGTCTTGTTGCTCCTGTTCAAATTGGTGGAGCACTTGGTACTGCCGGCTCTCCGCTTATAACAAAAGTTACAAATACCACTCCAGGAGCTTCAGACGAGGGGTTAGTTGTTAGAGGGGCCGGAAGTTTTACTGCGGCTCAAGCAACTGCAAGTAATTTAAACGCTCAAGTTGTTGGTAACGTCGCAAGTGCTGCAAGTGATTCTGGTAATCCTGTTAAGGTTGGTTTTGTTGGAAAAACTACGAGCTTAATTACCGCTGTTACAGATGGTCAAAGGGTTAACGGGACGGCAGATAAATTTGGACGACAACTTGTTTTGCCACATCTTCAAAGAGATTTAATAGTAACTCAAACAACGACTATTTCCGCAAGTACAACTGAAACTACAATTTTAAATTCTGTGGCCAGTACCTTCTGTGACATTCGGCACCTAGTTGTAAGTAACACATCGAACGTTTCAACGAGAGTTGATTTTAGAGATGCCACAGCCGGAACAATTCGGTTCAGTTGGCAAGTGCCTGCGGGAATGATCGTTGGTTTTACTTATCCCGTGCCTATTCCACAAACCTCGGCTGGGAACAACTGGACGATTCAAAGCAGCACCTCGATTACAGATTTACGTATATACGTAGTAGCGGAGAAAATGTCATGATCAGAAGAGACACAACTTCTCAATCTGGTGCTCAATCTGCTCCTCCAAAATCATGGACGCATACATGTAATGCGGGGGATGATAGAGGCTTAATAGTAATTTGTGCAACGGTTTCCGGTAATGCTACAGGTGTTACTTACAATAGCGTTGCAATGACTAATACTTTGTCTACA
>CAZWOH010000053.1:8780-11798 GCA_964635405.1 uncultured Planctomycetales bacterium
AATTACATAGACGCCGTTTCAAGGCTTAGCTGTTTGACGACCCCAGGGGCTGTTGGAACAGGGCTTTCGCTACAATATCAAATAGGTTGTAATGCGTCTGGAAATTCTGGAACTCATGTAGAGTGTGCTTTGCCAACCTCGATCACAGTTACGGAATCCGCGCCCACTTCGGTTTTAAGTTGGCAAAATGCTGTTGCATATGCACCGACAAGTTATTTTTTTCCAAAAACAATGACAGGATTAGGAGGAACATAAAATGAACCCATTAGTATTTGAAAATCGTGATTTTCAAGATGGAGCTACGGCCCAAGATTCTAAAAACTCTGCTCAAACAAAATTTGACCAATGGTATAACTCTTTAGGAGAAAAAAAGCATGTTACTGGCTTTGTTGATTCCAAAGGAGCTTGGAAATTTTCAGATAGAGAATCAAAGCTAGACACTCATTCGGGAACAATTGTTGAACAGACTGTTATTCCTCCAAGACAATTCGACGCAAGTTCAGTTATTACAAAAGTTGATGAGGCTGGAAATGTTACTTATGAAACAGCCGACGGGATACCTGTTCAACCATTGAAATTCACGGAGTAAGATTTAGTCATGAAAGAAGTTTTTAAAATTAGGAGCTTATTGTTAATAGTATTTTTTCTAGTTGGATTCTTTTCTATTTTTCTTGCTAGCTATATAATGAGGAACTCCGTTCCCATAACCTGTATTGTCGATACAGCTCCAAAAGGATTAGTTTGTAATTGTTTAGAGGTGAAAAATGTTAAGTAGTCTTCAAAAAATAGTTTTAAGAAAACAACTAGTTACAAATCCAAAAAAAACAGAGGACGAAATAATAGCTTATTTTGTTGAAAACGATGCGCTTTTAAGTGAGGAGGCTTTGAAGTTAAAGATTAAGCCACACGTTGAATTGCACATAGCTGAGCAACAAGCAAGAGTTAATGGAATGAATGACGTTCTCGGAGTTAATCAAGGATTGTTAGATCAAATGAATCAACAATTTAATGAGGATTATCCCGCCTAATGCCGATTATTAATAAAACTATAACCTGGGCTACTGGACTTTCTGATGATGGAACAACTCCAGCAATTGATTGGAATTATGTTAAAATTTCTACCTATGGCGGCATTTTATACGATTTGAGTTATGGGGAACTGGGCGACGGAGCTTTTTTAAGTTTTATTTCTAATAACACCGGAACAACTAGAACTCTTGCCACAAAGATTTATAAGACTTTAACTTGGGAGCAGTTGGGAGTGCCTGAGCATAGTTTTGTTAAGGCTATAAAATACAGTTCATACGTTTACATTAATGAATTTTGCAATGACGGAGGCGGAATCCAGGTGGGACCAATAGAACTCTGGGACTCGACAGACACCACCCTCAAGAAGGTCATTTTAGATTTTGACAATTCAAATCAAAATAATGGATGGTACCAAGCAAATTCCAATGGTGCTCCGGTGGATGTTCCAATCAACGAACCAAGCTCCACTCAAAACGTATTTAAAATCTGGACCTATGGAAGCGCCCAAAGGTTCGAAATAGGGCCTGGATTATTTTTACCTGGAGTTGCCCAGGCTTATGTCGACACCCTCAGTTTAGATATTTCTTACATAGATTTAGGAGCTTGTGTTTTTCCATGGCAAATAGGATCTTGAGAGTAAAGAGGTTTTAAATGTTTAATCATAGAGTAATTTGGAAAAATAATTTGACGCTTACTGATATCTCAATCGAGATGAACAACTATCTTGAAGGCACTAAAACAATTGATTTTGTTGCTGCTGAAGATAAGCTATTTATAGGATCTGAATTACCATTCAATCATAGATGGTTTGAAGTGAGCACAGTCAATGACCAGGCGTCTGCGGTATCGTCCGCAGAGCTTTGGAATGGCTACTCGTGGATTCCAATGGTCGATATAATTGACGAAACTTCCGTTAGTGGGGTCGCGCTTGCGAAGTCCGGTAATATTTCGTGGGTACCAGATAGGACAGCAAGCGCATGGACCGCACAACAATCGACCGAACAAATTTCGGATCTATCAACTTTGAAAATCTATAATCTATATTGGGTAAGACTTTCGTTCAGTGCAGATTGGAAAAATACAACGGCGCTTCAATTTATTGGACATAAATTTTCTAACGACACAGACTTAAGTGCAGAATATCCGGAACTGAGTCAGTCTCAAATTAAAACGGCATACGCAGCAGGAAAGACAACCTGGAACGATCAACACCTTGCGGCTGCGGATCAAATCATCAAGGATCTAAAAAGTAAGGGTATTATTTGGTCAAAGAATCAAATACTTGACCCAGAAAAATTTCGTTTGCCTTCTATACATTTGACCGCTGCTATAATCTATCGCGGCATGGGCGCGGCTTATGACGACCAGAGGGCCGAAGCTTTCAGGTCGTATAAAGCGGCAATGGACATCAAATATTTCAATGTCGACACCAACGCAAATGCGAGTTTGGACGACATAGAACGGCTGCAAGATACAGCTTGGATGAGTAGATAATGGCAACTACAGTCAGCAATTTAATCGATGCAATAGTGACTAGGGTGGGGACAGTACTTCCAAATCACATTCGTTTACCAAACGCTTACAGAATCGAAAAAAACCCAGAAACCTGTCTTAAACAAGGCTGGTCGATTTCAGTTTTAGGTGGATTTAACACAGAAAAGCTACTTTCAAACAAAGTCACGATCCAGCGAAATTTCGAAATAACGTTAACTAGGCGTATCTACGCGCTTGAGTCAGACGCAATTTCCAGGACCACAGCGGATAAGGATTTAAACGAAGACTTGATATTGATTATCAAAGATTTTGAAGCAGATCCAAGCTTGAATGGTGTTGCCATGTGGACCAAATGGGTTTCGGATGGTGGCATAACTTTCTTGACACCGGAACTAGAAAATTATGTTGTTATTAAGGCATTGTTTACGTCAGAATATATTGAATCATTAACATAGAATGAGGGGAAAAAATGGCGTTAAAAAATAGAAAATCAGT
>CAZWOH010000054.1:0-11745 GCA_964635405.1 uncultured Planctomycetales bacterium
GCGCAGAAGGCGAGTCATGGAAGAAGTATGACTCGCGGTATTTCGTGATTTATTATAAAAATGCACCGCTGGATTTTGTGGAGAATGTTTCCGAAACCGCCCAGGAATTGTATGAAGAGATCCCGCGCAATTTAGGGTTTATCCGTTACAAGGGCTGGATGACAGACGAGCGGGCGGCGATTTATATTTATGATGACCAACAAGAGTATCAGGCGCATGCAAAAAATATGGAGTGGTCGGCCGGTCAGGCGATTGTTGCGCAGAAGGAAATCCGGACTTTTCCGTCGGCGGCCGGTTTTTTTGATTCAACGCTCCCGCATGAATTAGCACATATTATTTTCAGAGAGTTTATCGGCAACACACCGGTCCCCGTTTGGCTTGACGAGGGAGTTGCAATGTACCAGGAAAAAGCCAAACGCTGGGGAGCCAATAAAGTTGTCAGCCAAGCGATCAACAAGGGGCAATTTATCCCTTTATCGCAATTGACCGCGCAGCGATTAAGCCAGGAAAAAGACAAAGAAATCATTAATATTTTTTATGCCGAAAGTGCGAGTATTGTGTATTATATGGTCGTTGAATTAGGGGAGGCGCGTTTTGAAAATTTTTGCCGCAAATTAAGCCAGGGGATTAATTTTGAGCAGGCTTTAGATGAGAATTACGGCCGTTTTCGTAATATTGAGGATTTAAACGACCGTTGGGTCGAATATCTTAAATCACAAAGCAAAGAATAAGATTTTATGCAATATCATTTTATCGGGATTGGCGGGGTTGGCGTCGGGACTTTAGCGTCTTTGATGCTCGACAAGGGCCATACGATTAGCGGGTCAGACGTAAAAGAAAGTGCGCTTTCTGTTTTGCTTCGTAAAAAAGGAGCGCAAATTTTTATGGGCCACGCGGCCACCAACGTCGGGAATGCGGATTATGTTGTTTATTCATCAGCGATTGGCTTTGACAACCCTGAGCTGCAGATTGCCCGTCAAAAAAAGATACCGATTCTAAAACGCGCTGAGCTCTTAGCGCAGATCATGGACAATCATATCGGCATCACAATTGCCGGCGCGCACGGAAAAACAACGACAACTTCGATGATTTCGCATTTGTTGCTCACCGCCGGGCTTAATCCCACAACCGCGGTCGGCGGAATTCTTAATGGCGCATCTTACAACGCGAATTTAGGGGGCGGAAAATATTTTGTTGCCGAAGTTGATGAAAGCGACGGCTCATTTCTTTATTTTGCCCCGCGTTATTCGATCGTGACAAATATTGATTTTGAACATTTGGATTTTTATCAGACATGGGAAAATATCGTCAAGGCCTACGAGCAATTTGTGGCGCGGACTTTGCCCGACGGGCTTTTGATCGGGTGCGGCGATGACACGCGTTTAAAGGAAATCCTTTTAAAAAGCAAACGCAAGTATTTGACCTATGGCTTTTCGCCGGTCAATGACTTGCACACCGAAACGATGCGTTTTGTCAATAATGAGTTCTGCTGCTGGGAATTTGACTGCCTTTTTAAAAACCAAAAGCTGCCGCACTTTGAATTGACGATTCCCGGTCAGCATAATATTCTCAACGCAATGGCGTGCGTTACGTTGGGGTTAGAACTTAAAATTGATCCGGAAATTATTCAGAAGAGTTTGCGAAGTTTTTCTGGCGTCAAAAGGCGTTTTGAACGAAAAGGGAGTTTTAATGGGATTGAAATTGTCGATGATTACGGCCATCATCCGACGGAAATCATTGCAACGCTCAAGGCGGCCCATTCGGTTAAGCAAAAACGTTTGATTACCGTCTTTCAGCCGCACCGTTTTAGCCGGACAAAATTTTTGATGGAAGATTTTGTCAAAGCCTTAAGCCAGAGCGATGTTTTGATTTTGACGGATATTTATGCGGCCAGCGAAGAGCCGATTGCTGGTGTTTCGTCGGAAATCCTGATGGAAAAAATTTTGGAAACCGGCAAAACAGAGGCGCTGTATTTGAAAAAAGAAAATATCGTCGAGCATCTGGCGCGCATCGTCCAACCGGGGGACTTGGTCTTGACTCTCGGTGCCGGTGACATTTATCGTAGCGGTGAAGAGTTATTGAAAGAACTGCAAACAAAAACGGTTTTGGAAAGACAATAGAATGACAGCCAACCACATCGAAGCGGCACAGTTAGGACGTATCGGGGTCCTCATGGGCGGATGTTCCTCGGAGAGCGAGATTTCGTTAAAGAGCGGCAAAGCTGTTTTTGAAGCTTTGACGAATGCCGGCTGTGAGGCTGTTGCGCTAAAGATCACCACGACGGACCCGGATGAAATTTTAGCGCAGATCGCCTTAGCCCAGATTGACATTGCTTTTTTAGTCCTGCACGGAAAATTTGGCGAAGATGGGACAATTCAAACGATTCTTGAAAAGGCCGGTATCGCTTACAGCGGTTCGGGATCGCAGGCAAGCCGGCTGGCGATGGATAAAGCCTTGACGCAGATGCTTGTTCAAAAAGCGGGGATCAAAGTCCCGGATTTTTTTATTCTCGACAAAAAAGACCAGCCTCATGCGTTAAAGTTTTTGGAAAACTTTGGCGGTTGTCCCGTCGTCGTTAAGCCATCCTGCGAAGGCTCAAGCATCGGGATTACGATTGTTCATCACAGCCAGGATTTTTTGCCGGCGGTAGATGCCGCCTTTGAGTTTGGAGAACGGATTTTGGTTGACCGCTATATTCAAGGCAAGGAAGTTACAGCCGCAGTTTTAGGGGCAGACGCTTTACCTTTAGTTGAGATACGACCTAGGGGAAAATTTTTTGACTTTAGCTCAAAGTACCAAAAAGGCATGAGCGATTATATCGTCCCGGCCGAAATTGATGCAAATACCACAGGTCATATTCAAGCGATGGCGCAAAAAGTTTTTCAGCTCATCGGTTGCCGTGACATGGCGCGGGCCGATTTTATTGTTGACCAGAACAATCAAGCTTATTTTTTGGAAATCAATACAATTCCCGGATTTACCTCGACGAGCCTTTTGCCGATGGCCGCAGGGCACAGGGGGTTAAATTTTACCGATCTATGTTTAAAAATTGCGGGGTTTGCCTGCGCACGGCGTGTTCGTCAGAAAGTAGTTTAACGTGGCTAAAAAAAATGAGTCCTCTGGACAAAAAATTGCTGTCATCATTTTGCAGTATTTTATTATTATTGTCTGCATTGCCTTTGTGTTCTTTAGCGCTGTTCAGGGCATGTATTATTATTTGCGCACGTCCCCGATTTTTAAGATCCGTGAAGTTGTTTCCGACCAGTCGCTACTGTTTATCCGCACCCGCACATTGGACCGGTTGATTGGGCAAAGTATTTTTGACGTCGATCTTTATGCGGTCCAGCGGCGTTTGCAGGTGGAATATCCGCAGATTGATCATTTGCGGATTTACCGGCAATTTCCAAACCGGATTTACGTTGATGCGATTCGGCGCGATCCGTTTGCGGTGATTTCAACAAAGCGTCAGCAGATTTTGATCGACAAAGACGGGATTGTCCTGTCGCTTAGCGTTGGGGCCAATCACAAATTGCCGATTATCAGCGGTTTGAGTTTGGAACAAAATGCGCTCGTCGGTAAACCGCTGCGGCATGGGGATGTAGCTTTGGCGACGGCGATTATTAAAAATATCAAGGAAAATGCCCATTTAGAATCGATGCCGGTCGTTAGTTTGGATTTGACAAATCTTTCGCAGATCCAATGCGTCTTGGTCAATGGGATGAAAATTCTTTTGGCTGAAGACAAAATCGGGCAAAAAATTACGATGCTGGGGATCGTGATTTCGCAGGGCAAGATCAAGCCCCAAGAGATCAATTATATTGACTTGCGGTTTAAGGAACCGATTATTAATAAAAAACTAAAAGATAAAAACGATAATTGAAAAAATTTTCGACGAGGTCTGTATGCTCAAGAATTTTGTGTCACGAAAATATTATTGCGGGTTCGATTTAGGATCGCTGAGCGTCAAAGCCGCTCTGATAAAAGATTTGGACAATCAACCTGCAGAACTTTTAGGTGTTTATGAAATGAAAACCGCAGGGTTTAAGAACGGAGCGCTCACCGATTTAAGCGAGCTTGCCGAATGTGTGCATTTGACCATTGGGGGTCTTTTGGGAAAGACGGGGATCAAGCTTAAGGAGATTTATTTGGGCGTTGGCGGCGAGATGCTCCAGAAGCATTATTCCAGCGCGCTTATTCCGCTTTTAGAGCGCGGCAGTAAAGTGATTTCAACCAATGACCTTCGAAAGGTCAAAGAGCAAGCCAAGATTTTAGGGGCTGGCATTGAGGAAGATGTTCTTCATAATATTGCCCAGTACTATAAAGTCGATGACGTCAAAACGGCGCTTAATCCGATCGGGTTATACGGCCGGAAAATCGAGATCAACACGCTACTGCTGTTAGTGAAACATATTCAAATGCAAAATTTGGTCAAAGCGGTCAATCAGGCGGGTTTTGATGTGGCTAATATTTTTTATACGTCGTATACGTCCTCGCAGGCGTGTTTGAGCGAATATCACCGTCGACAGGGTTGTGTTTTAGTTGATGTCGGTGCGATTATGACGGATATCCTTATTTTTCATGATGGATTTTTGAAATATGTCGTTAACATTCCGCTTGGCGGAGAGCATTTGACGCAAAGTATCGCCAATCGTTTGGACATCCCATTTGAACTGGCCGAAGACATAAAGAAATCTTACGCGTTTGCCCTAAGTTCTCAAGGGCATAGTGATGAGGAAATTTTGATAAAAAATTCAGACGGGTACACGCCGATCAAAAAAGAAATTATCGCGCAAGCCTTGGAACCGGCGGTCGCGCGTTTTGTTGACTTGGTTTTGCAGGCGATTAAAAATTCAAATTTGGAAAATGAGATCAAAGCCGGGATGGTCATGATTGGCGGCGGTTCGCTTTTGCCGGGGCTTGAGGAGCGCATTGAGCAAGCGGCCAAAATGCCGGTTAAGGTGGGCAAAATTAATATTACGACGAAACGGTTACCTTATGCCGCTAAGTATTGTGCGGCTGTTGGTTTAGCGTTGTCGGGGTTATCGTATGCCCGCGGACGTTTAGCCGCAGAAGAGGGAAATTTAAGTCTCAAACAAAAAATTTCCAATAAAGTTGTCGAGTTGTATCAAGAATACTTTTGAACTCGAGTGTTTTACGCGAGCGTTCAATTCGAGGTAAAAAGACTAACTTCGCGTTATCAGGGACCAGATTGCCCTGGAATTAAAAAATGTTGAATAACAGTTGGATTCTTTCATCCGCTATTAAAGTATTTTTTTAAGTGCGGCATAGTCAAGTTAGTAAACTATAAACAGCCCATTGCAAAAAAAGGGCTAAGCCAGTCGCCGCAAATACTATGAGCGTGACGGGTTTTCGATGGCCGAATATGTGCCGGGTAAGAAAATAGGCAAGCGTCGGAAAAATTCCGTAGACGCACGCAACGAGCAGTGCAATCGGAATTCCGGCAAACGGATTTGAAATGGCATAAGAAAAATAACACTTCCGTCTTGCGCCGGATTAAATTTATTCTATCAAGATGCCCAGAATTCTTGACAAAACAAAGACCTGCGGACCGAAAACGTCCAACAGCGCAGCAAACCTACCAGCAACCGATTAAAACCGCATAAAAGAAGAATCCCAAAAAGAGATCAGCCAGCGATCAGCATACAGCAGAATTCTCTCTTGCGGCGGCTTATCGATGTTGTCAAAAATTGCCGTTATTTCCGTCAGCATCCCCAACCGAATTTCGATGCTTACGAAATGGCAGGACGTTCGAAAGTTTTTTGTCGATTTTCGAAGCGGTTTTGTAAAGAGCAAAGCCGCAACGCCTATCCCAAAAACAAACGCCATAGGTTGTTTAATGCTGGTGAGCAACAGAATGTTTAAGACAACACTAAGAAATATTTTCTTGAGATTGTCGACAGACATTTAGTCGTTAAACAAAAAGAGGTTACGCTTTTTTGGGCCGGTAGATGTGCGTGCTTTGGCCAAAAAAGCTCTCTGCGGTTTCCATCATTGTCTCTGAAAGTGTCGGATGAGGATGAATCGACATTTTTAAGTCTGTAGCCAGTGTTCCCATCTCCACGGCCAGAACGCCTTCGGCGATCATCTCGCCTGCGCCAACCCCGCAAATCGAAACCCCTAAAATTCTCTCGGTTTGCGGGTCGATGATCAGCTTGGTCAGCCCGTCGGTGCGGTTTAACGTGACCGCGCGCCCCGAGGCGCCCCACGGGAATTTGACGACCTTGATCGTTTTGCCCTGTGCAATCGCCTCTGGTTCTGTTATCCCGCACCAGGCAATTTCCGGGTCGGTAAAAACAACAGCGGGAATCGCCATCGGTTCAAAAGCCACTTTATGCCCGGCAATTGCCTCGGCGGCGACACGCCCTTCGTGGGACGCTTTGTGGGCGAGCATCGGGTCGCCGGCAATATCGCCAATCGCATAGATTTTAGGGTCGGTCGTGCGCCTTTGGCCGTCAACTTGCACAAAGCCACGGTCGGTTAAAGTGACCTTGGTATTTTCTAACCCTAAGTTTTTGGAGTTGGGCTTGCGGCCGATCGAAACCAAGATTTTGTCAAAACTTTCGCTTGTGACGTTTCCGGCTTTGTCTTGGAAGCTGACCTTAACGCCGTCGGACATATCTTCGATTTTGATGACTTTCGTCTCAAGTTTGAGTGCAGAAAAATGTTTTTTCATGCGATTCTCGAGGATAACCCCCAAATCGCGGTCGCAACCGGGCAAAAGATACGGCATGGTTTCAACGATTGTCACCTGACTGCCTAACTCGCAGTAAACAGTCCCCAGTTCTAAACCGATATATCCGCCGCCGACAACGAGCAGTTTTTTGGGGATATCTTCAAGATTAAGGGCTGTCGTTGAGTCCAAAATACGTAGGGAGGCAGGCGCAAAGGGAAGCGTCACGGGCGTTGAGCCGGTTGCTAAAATCGCATGGTCAAAGGTCAGTGGCATTGTACTGCCGTCGGATTTTTGAATGTTTAAGGTATCAGAATTTAAAAAGCTGGCCCGGCCCTGAATGAATTTGATTTTGCGCTGTTTACAAAGCTGGCCTAGTCCACCGGTTAATTGGGAAATGACTTTGTTTTTCCAACTGCGGACTTTGTCCAAATGGATCGTTGGATTTGCAAATTCGATACCGATGTCTTTGGCTTCGCGGGACTCGGAAAGGATTTTGGCCACGTGCAAAAGCGCTTTAGAGGGGATACAGCCGCGATACAGGCAGACGCCGCCGGGATTGACATCCAAGTCGACCAAAGTTGTTTCGATGCCTAAATCTGCGGCTAAAAAAGCGGCCGCATAGCCGCCGGGTCCGCCGCCTATGACGACAAGTTGAGTGTGTGAAGATTGATTCATAATAAGTTATCTTTCGTTTTAATAGTGTTCTGTATTTGTCTGCTTACTCAAGGCTCTGAAAGCGCAAAAGTTTTTTCGGTCATAGTCCACCAAACTCCTCCCTTACGGTCGTCGGACAGTGGTGGACAAAGCATTCCCGCAAAAACTTTTTCTCAGAGCCAATTCGCTCGCAGACAAATACAGAACAATGATTTTTATTTTCCGTCCAACTCCATCAAAAACGGCTGTTCAATCGCTTCCGTAATCCAGCGCAAAAATTTTGCTCCTGCCGCGCCATCGATAACCCGATGATCATAGGAGAGCGACAACGGCAGCATCAAGGCCGGCATGCAATGATTGATTTTGTCGTAGTTAGGTTCCATTCTTCCTCGGGCAATCCCTAAAATAGCGACCTCAGGCCAATTGACAATCGGTGTAAACCCGGTGCCGCCTATGCCGCCTAAGTTTGAAATTGTAAATGTCCCACCGCGCATCTCTTCGATGGTAATTTTCTTTTCTCTGGCACGCTCGGCCACGGCGGATAATTCTTCAGAAAGCTGCATAATCCCTTTTTGGTCGACGTCACGGATAACGGGAACGACCAAGCCGTTGGGTGTATCGACGGCAACGCCGATATGAAAATAATTTTTATAAATGATTTCGCCTGTGGCCATATCCACACTGCTGTTAAATTGCGGAAAAAGTTTAAGGGCGGCGGCGGTCACTTTCATGAGAAAAGGCGTAATCGAAAGCTTGCGGTCCGGCTTTGAGAATTTTTTGCGCAGTTTTTCTAATTCGGTGATGTCCGCTTTGTCAAATTGGGTGACGTGCGGAATGGTGTTCCACGCATACGAAAGATGTTCCGCGGTTTTGCGGCGGATATTGTTCATCGGCTTTCGTTCGATAGCGCCGTATTTGCTAAAGTCGGGAAGAGGAATGCTTGCGGTTGCGCTTGTTCCCCCCGTCGCTGGGCCTGCGGTAATCAAACGTTTGGCATAGGCTTTAACGTCTTCTTTGGAAATGCGCCCGCCCGGCCCGCTGCCTAAGACTTCGCCGATGTTAACACCCAGTTCGCGGGCTAAACGGCGTACCGAAGGGGCGGCGGGAACATCAATTTGCACAGCCGCAGTTTGGACAATCACTGGTGCCGGTTGGGTTGCCGCAGAAATCTTTTCTGCCGGTTGAGAAACAGCAACGGCCGCAGAAACATTCGTCGAAACGCTTGGCGAAGCGGTTGGCGCCGGACTTGGTGCTGACAGAGCGCTTGCGCCAGCATCGATGCGCATGACGACTTCACCAACTTTGACCTTGGAACCTTCTTTGATTAAAATTTCTTTAATGACCCCGGCGACCGAACAAGGGACTTCGATGGTCGCTTTGTCGGTTTCAAGTTCCAAGAGCGGCTGGTCTTTTTTAACCGTCTGTCCGACGGTAACATTGATGCGTACCGCCGTACCTGAGGTGATATTTTCCCCGACTTCGGGGATTTTAAATTCAGTCAGCATAAAAAAATCCTTTGTTGTTTTATGGTAGGCAACAGGCATGCCTGTTGCCTGCCGAGAATCAGCTGATCATCGGATTGAGTTTATCCGGGTTGATGCTCAAGTCTTTGGCCGCGGCTTTAAGGACGTCGGCGCCAATCTTTTTTTCTTTATACAAACTGCCTAAAGTCGCGTAAACAATATGACGGCTGTCGACTTCAAAAAAGTCGCGCAGGGCACGCCGGCTTTCACTGCGGCCAAACCCGTCGGTGCCAAGCGAAACAAGCTTGCGCGGAAACCAGCGGCTGACCGAGTCAGGCATGGCTTTCATATAATCAGAGGCGGCGACAAAAACACCGTCTTCTTTTTCGAGTAAACTGGTCACGTAGGGCACTTTCGGCGTTTCTAAAGGATGAAGCGTATTCCATCGTTCCGCTTCGAGGGCTTCGCGGCGGATTTCGTTATAGCTGGTGACACTCCAAACGTCGGTGCCGACATTGTACTTTTCTTCGAGGATCTTTTGGGCGTCCAAGACTTGGTTCATGATCGCCCCGCTGCCAAAAAGCTGGGCGCGCAGAGCTGTCCCTTTTTTGGCCGTCGCTTTAAATTTATACATGCCCTTAATGATGCCGTCTTTAACGCCGGCGGGCATAACTGGCATCGAATAGTTTTCGTTGCCGATCGAAAGATAATAAAAAACACTGTCTTGCTTTTCGTACATCCGGTAAATCCCGTGGCGGATAATGACCGCTAATTCATACGCAAAAGCCGGATCATACGCTAAACACGTCGGAACCGAAGAAAGAATAAGCGGACTGTGCCCGTCTTGATGTTGCAGACCTTCTCCGTTTAACGTCGTGCGGCCGGACGTAGCACCCACGAGAAATCCGCGGCAACGCATATCCGCCGCGGCCCAGATCAAGTCCCCGATACGCTGGGGCCCAAACATCGAGTAATAGGTGTAGAAGGGGATCGTGTTGATCCCTTGCGTTGAATAAGCGGTCCCGGCGGCGATAAAAGAAGAAACAGCTCCGGCTTCGTTAATGCCTTCTTCCAGGATTTGTCCGTCGATAGCTTCCTTGTAGTAAAGCAAGCTGTCTTTGTCGACCGGTTCATACAACTGTCCGACGTGCGAATAAATCCCGCATTGGCGAAACAGCGCTTCCATTCCAAACGTGCGCGCCTCGTCGGGAATAATGGGGACAATCAGTTTGCCTAAAGCTTCATCTTTTAAAAGTTTGGTCAAAATCCGCACATAGGCCATCGTTGTTGAGACTTCTCGGCCTTCGGTGCCTTTATAAAATTCTTCAAACAGATCTTCTGAAGGCGTTTGCAAAGCGGTGTTCGTTGCCCGTCGGGAAGGAACATGGCCGCCTAAAGCCGCTCGGCGCTCTCGTAAATATTTCATTTCTTGTGAATCTTCCGGCGGGCGAAAGAATGGCGTTTTAGCAACGTCTTCATCGGAAATCTGGATATTAAAGCGCGAGCGAAATTCTTTGAGCTCATCTTCGTTAAGTTTCTTTTGCTGGTGCGAAATGTTTTTGCCCTCGCCGCTTTCGCCTAAACCATAACCTTTGATCGTTTTGGCAATAACAACGCTGGGCGCGCCTTTAAAATCCACAGCAGCCTTGTAGGCGGCATAGACTTTTTCGGGATCGTGCCCGCCGCGTTTCATCTTGCGCAGGGTTTCATCCGACAGCGGCTTGACCATATCCAAAAGTTTGGGGTTTTTGCCAAAAAAATCTTTACGGATATATTCGCCGCTTTCAACGGAATATTTTTGGTACTGTCCGTCGACGACTTCGCCCATGCGTTTGACCAAAAGGCCTTCGGTATCTTTGTTTAAAATCGGATCCCAATCGCTGCCCCAGATGACCTTAATCACGTTCCATTGCGCTCCGCGAAAAATCGCTTCCAACTCTTGAATCATTTTTCCGTTGCCCCGCACCGGCCCGTCCAAGCGCTGAAGATTGCAGTTGATGACAAAAATAAGGTTGTCTAATCTTTCGCGCGAAGCCATGGTGATCGCACCCAACGTTTCCGGCTCGTCGCATTCGCCGTCGCCGATAAAAACCCAAATTTTGTGATCATCTTTGGCTTTAAGTCCACGGTCTTCAAGATAGCGGTTAAAGCGCGCGTGATAAATTGACATGATAGGTCCCAGACCCATCGAGACGGTCGGAAATTGCCAGAAATTCGGCATAAGCCACGGGTGCGGATAAGACGAAAGCCCACCGCCTGTTGCTAGTTCGCGTCGGAAATTAATCAGATGCTCTTCGGTCAAACGGCCTTCGACGAAAGCTCGGCTATAAACCCCCGGCGAACCGTGGCCTTGGAAGTAAACAAAGTCGCCGCAAAAATCTTTGGTCTGCCCGCGAAAAAAATGGTTAAACCCGACCTCGAGCAACGTTGCCGACGAGGCAAAAGTCGAAATATGCCCGCCGATGCCGTTTTCGGCCTGATTGCCGCGGATGACCATGGCCATCGCGTTCCAGCGGATCAAACTTTTGATGCGCCGTTCGATTTCGCGGTTGCCCGGATAGGGCGGCTGTTTTTCAGGGGTTATCGTATTGACATAGGGTGTGTTAACGGCAAAGGGAAGAGTGACGCCGGCTTCTTGGGCCTTAATCTGCAGCTGCTGCAAAATCCGCTGCGCCTGCTCTTTAGAGCCGTGTTTAAGGACATATTCCAGCGACGTAAGCCATTCTTGTATCTCGATTTCCTCGACTGTCGTATTTTTTTGAGCACTATGGGGCATAAATTGATTTCCTTTTGAATGGTGAAACTTGTAAGTAGTTTTACTTAAATAAGACGCTATTGTAGTATGGATTGTTTTTATAGGCAAGGAGAAAATGTGCCGTATGTCAAGCCAAATTAGAAATGTCCTAGTTCTACCAAAATAGAAATGTCCTAATT
>CAZWOH010000055.1:0-11740 GCA_964635405.1 uncultured Planctomycetales bacterium
GGTTTCGCAGACAACAGTACGTTTAGTCCGCAATGAGGATGGCAGTGTAACCCGGCCGCCCGAACTTAATGAAGCTCAGTATGATGAGCTTTGGGAGGACTTGCAAAAGTCAGATTTGCAAGTGAGTGTTTTTGGCCAGCAGTTGGATACCAGGCAGTTGCGTGATTATTATGCCGCGATTTACCAATATGAGCTTGGGGACGCGTATCAGTGGGTTAAAGAACGTGATGAAGATGGAAAATTGCAAGAACCGCATCGGATTGTTAATGGGGATTCCCCGCCGATTGCCCTGCAAATTCTTTTTGGTTTTACACAGGGAAACTGGAAGGCCTCGCTGAGATATGCGTACACCAACGCGATACATCGCAATCGACAGGAAGTGGTTGACAATGTGATGGATTTAAAGCAAATAGACTCGATTAAACAAGTGATTCAACAGGTATTTGTTTTACATTCACAAGAGTTATCGCGGCCAGGGTTGTTTAATAAAGATAAAAATTATTTTGACCTATGGGTAACAGAAGAAATGGTTGAGGCTGATGAGCGTTGGAGGCCACAATTTGAAGCATTGCAAAGTTTTCGGGAAGAGTTATTCGAAAGATTTAAAAGTTTGCGTGATGAAATAGAGAATGGAACAAAGGCCACAGAAGAAGGAACGTTGATCCGGCATTGGCGGCATAAGGACGATGAAACATTAAGGACTTTTGTGGACCTTTTGGTAGAACGTTTCTTTGTGGGTGATCGTGCAACTTCAGTCCGCGAATTTGCAGAAACAGCGCAAGGAACTTTCGGGGTCCAGATTAAAGATTCATTGCATCCTGACAGTTTTACTTTATATGTTAATGGACAAGGTTTAGCGCTTGGCTACAGCATAAAAGGACGATACGTTGAGTTTAGTTCTGAACATTCCGCGATGATGTATGACCATAGTCCCAAACCGCCTTTGGAAAATATTATTTTTTTAGATTCGCAGTCGCCGGGTCAGATGGCTGATGTCACAGTTTATGACAATGAAGATGGACCATTATTTAGTTTGGACGTTTATTCTTTTGCCGAAAGACGCTACTTATCGTTACAAGAAATTAAGGATAATTCTTACCCACAGACTGAGGATAATCCGTATTACCGTCCGCCTTTGCAATATAAAGATCCAAGGAATAAAACTACCGAGGACTTTGAAAAAACTCCGTCTGCAGCAGATGACTTGCATCAAAAATGGCAGGACCCGCAATCTCATATTCGTCGCAGCGCCAAAGCCATGTTGGACAAATTTGTTTCGCGGGATCTCGAAACCTATTTGAAATCCAATAGTTTGGTTTATGGCCGGATTCAAGGAGAGATTGTCAGTAATTTGACGGTTATTATTGATAATGGCATCGATGTTTCGACACCCCAAGGCCGGGCGACCAAGGCTGAGATTTTGCATAAGGTCCAAAATGATAGTGTTATCCCTTATCTGAGGGATTATGTTGACCGTATCATTGAACAGAAAGCCGATGAATTGGCGCGTCAAATGATTGACGGTCAAATCACAGAAGATCAGTTGCCTGAGATTCAGGCAGAATTTGAGCTTTCCCTGCAGCCAAGATTTTATGCGGAATTAAAGAGGATTGGTGAATTGATTGTTAATCATAATTTTGATTTTTTCCAAAAATGGTTAGCAGAGTCTATAGAAAAAGGGGAGCAAGGCGCCTTGATCGGGGCCGGTGAAATTGATGCAGTCAGCATGGGATATGAAAGTTCTGAAAATTTGGGGGATGTGCTCAACAAACTTTATGCGGTTGTGTTCCCTAAAATGCGCACCCTTAATTTGTCCTCTAACGCCGCTTTAAGTTTGGACGGCAAAAACGGTGTTGGCCGCCGGAGTGTGGCGATGGTGACTTCAAAGTCCGGCGGGACGTCGCCCAGCAAAAATCTTATTGCGCGATTAAGCCATATTATGCCGGACCGTGTTTTTGCCGACACATCGCGCAGTGATACTTTGATCGGTTTTGCGCTCGGGCAAAAATATTTGCCAGATTCCCCGTTTTGTGAACGTCTTTTTTATACCGGAGATTATTTTCCGTCGGAGGCCATTAGCGCCGGTGAGTTTATGCTTTTGATCAATGAAATTGAACTTGTCATTTATCTGGCCAGACATTTTAGGCAAATGTACCCGCATCGGCAGCCTTTTGGCATGACTATGACCAATGAGGAGATAAGCGAATTGGAACGTTTGCGTGATGAACTGATCGTTGGTGAACCACAGCGTCTGGTGGGTTTTAATGCGCAATCACAGGCTCAAGAGACAGAGGTTCATCAAATGTTGGTCAAAAAAGGCGAGCATCTGGGCAAGGCCTTGCTGGAAACTCCGATCAATAATCTGATTTTTAGAATTTTTGTTTTTGGCATCTTTATGTTGGGCGCGCCTATACAAAATATTGTTGAACATTTTTCTGGTGCGCCGCTTCCGCCGGTTTCCGAGGCATTGGGATTTTTTTCTCGGCTTATGGATTTTACCATTGCCGTCACGTTTCAATGGATGTTTACGTCGTGGATTTATCGCTTCTTTAGTGATCGTCCGCGTTGGGCGAGATTAGGTACAACAACGCTTGCTGTCAATGACCCATCCTTGCTGGTCAGAAAGTCAGCAGAATTATATGCTGTTAAGCTTGGGTCTCAAGCGCCTGCGTCTATGCATATGCATGTGCTAAGCACAGACCCGACAGATACTTTGGCCGCTGAATTCTTGCCTCGTATTGCCCGCGGGACTATGGCGCTATTTGGTATGCCGTATGATTCGCAAGTTGCTGAGCAGGTTGCTTTAAGCACGCAGCAAACGGCTGCGGTCAAAAATGGGATTTTGGGGCAGTTTATGAAGGCGGGAGCAGAAATTTTTATGATTTTTCGAGGCAAGGACAACCGAAGTGTTCCCGATGCCGTGCATCATAAAATGAATATCGGGGTTCACAATATTCACCTGCCTAGTCCGCGGGTTTTGGAATTTTATCAGCATAGTTTTGATGTCTACGGGCGGCATATTGCAGGAAAGGTTTTTTTACAAGCCGCGTATGAGTATGCGACCACGCTTCGGTTGGGAAAAAAAATATTCCAGATTTGGGACCGCTCAAAAACACATTTCCGGACAGGTGTCCTTTCAACAGCTATCCCCGCGATGCCAAGCTCTCAGCCGGTTGTAGAAAGAGGAACGGATCCTTTTAAAGATTTTCCCCCCCAGAAAAATCAACTTGAAAAGCAGGGGTTGTCACCGGCTGAGATTAACACAGAAGTTGCGTCCTTGGAACAGGCAGGATCAAATGATAGTCAACGGGCATCGTCTTCGCTTCAAAACGAAGGAGAAACAAATTATTCCTTGCAGGCCCCCGGCGGGATTGACTTAAATCCTCGTATGCTAAAAATGAATGTCACAACAGAGGTCTCTGCATCGTCTGCGGTTTTGCCGCAGGCAGGATTTTTGCTCGATCCGGGTATGCTCAATACGATGCCGGCGGACCGTTTTGAACCGCTGATTATCGAGGTCGTCCCAATAAATAGTGTCGAAATGTTTTTGGGGATGGCGACGCCAGCTAAAAATCCCGAACTGGCCTTATCGGTCCCATAAAGGGAAAAAGAAGTTCTCTGCATTCGCGAAATAATCCTTTCTAAGAGATAAGTTATCGTTTATTATTGTCCGAGATTAATTAGCCGGATTTGTGAAGCCTTTTGAAGGCGAATTGCGCCACAGAGGCGCGAAACGATTGAGCCTAAAAGGGACTTCTCAAATCCGGTAACATAGGAAGCGATGGCTTTAGATACTTATGAAAATTTTTACCAAACTTTTCGAAAAGATCCGTGACACGCCGCTGGTCAAAAATATTTTATTTTTTGCCGCGATTTTAGGTCCAGGAGTCATTACCGGAAGTGTCGATAATGACGCCGGCGGGATTACGACCTATTCGGTTGCCGGTGCGGCGTACGGCTATGATCTGATCTGGACTTTGATTCCCTGTTTTGTGGCGCTTATCGTCGTACAGGAAATGAATTTGCGCATGGGGATTTTTACCGGCAAGGGCCTAGCCGATTTGATCCGGGAAAACTTTGGGGTCAAATTTACGTTCTTTTTATTTTTGGGACTGTTCTTCGCGGACATCGGAAACACGGCCACCGAATTTGCCGGTGTGGCGGGAAGTTTACAGATTTTTGGCGTCAGCAAATATATTTCGGTGCCTTTAACTGCACTAGGTGTGTGGTTTTTAGTCACAAAGGGCAATTACAAAATCACCGAGCGGATATTTTTGTTGTTTAGTTTTTGCCTGTTGTCTTATATCGTTTCCGCTGTCATGGCCCATCCCCACTGGGGAGAAATCGGCGCGGCCGTTGTCAAGCCCAACATCCGCCTGGAAAAAGATTATTTGATTTTGGTCTTAGGCATTATCGGAACGACGATCGCCCCGTGGATGCAGTTTTATATGCAGTCGGCGGTCATCGAGCGGGGGACCAAACCGGAGGAATATAAATGGGCGCTCGTCGATGTCATCGTCGGCTGTATGGCGACCGTGGTCGTCGCTTTTTTTATTATTGTTTCGTGTGCAGCAACGCTGCATCAAAACGGCATAGCCATTAACGAGGCCAAAGATGCCGCTATGGCGCTTAAACCTTTGGCCGGCGTTTTTGCAGGAGAAGTTTTTGCATTTGGTCTTTTTATCGCTTCTGTTTTTTCGGCGACGATTTTGCCGTTAGCTACGTCCTTTTATATCTGTCAGGCTTTTGGGTTTGAAGCGGGCATTGACAAAAGAGTTGAAGAAGCGCCGCAATTTTATACATTGTTTGCGTCGATTATGACTTTTGGTGTGGCGATTATTTTGATCCCCAACGCGCCTTTGATTCAAATCACGATTTGGACACAGATCATCAATGCGATATTTTTGCCGCTGGTTTTAATTTCGATGGTGATGATGGTCAATAATAAAGATATCATGGGCGAGCATGTTAATAATCATTTCCAAAACGTCATCGCCTGGACAACGACGGGGATTTTGGTTCTTTTGTCGGTGACACTTTTTATTATGCCGCTTTTATCGCGCATTTTTCATTTTTAAAATCAACATGAAGCAAAGGAGTTTTTATGGGCCAAACAGATAAGGGGCAAACTGCTCACAAGAAAAAGAGTTTGTTGGGTAAGTGGCTTGACCAGCTGGACAAAAAAATGCAGGAAAAATCCAAGGAAAGCTGTGGCTGTTCTTCAAATAAATCAAAGGGCGGCAAATGCTGTTAAGGTTTACGGATTGGTTGACCTTCCAGGTTTTGGGTTTGGATCCGGCGACGCTTTTTGCCCAGACGATTAATTTTTTCATTTATGATTCCATCAAGATTCTTGCGCTATTGTTTGTGATGATTTTTGCGATTGGTTTTTTGCGCACGTTTTTGCCGCAAGAAAAAGTCAAAGTGTGGATGGAAAAAAAGGGCGGTATCGGGTACGTATTTGCTGCGCTGTTTGGTGCGGTCACCCCGTTTTGTTCGTGCTCGTCGATTCCGCTTTTTTTAAGTTTTATTAAGGCCGGGATACCGCTGGGAATCGGTTTTTCTTTTCTTGTGACCTCGCCTTTGATCAATGAATATCTCGTGGTCCTGATGCTGGGTTTTTTTGGTTGGAAAATTACGGTTGCTTACGTTTTAAGTGGACTTTTCGTCGGGATTGCGTCAGGGGTAGTTTTAGGAAAATTAAAGCTGGAAAAATATTTGGAACCGGATTTTGCGTTTGACTATTCGCCCGAAGAACGGCAGGCGAGCGTCGGTAATTTTAAGGCGAGGATGGTTTTTGGATTTCGCGAAGCCCTTGCCATTGTCAACAAGATTTGGGGTTGGGTTTTGGCTGGTGTTGGTATCGGCGCGGTCATTCATAATTATGTGCCGCAAGAGATGATTCAGGGTGTGATGGCCAAAACGGGAATTTTTTCTGTCCTGATTGCCGTCTTGATCGGTGTTCCTATGTACGGCAGTTGCGCGGCGATTGTGCCGATTGCTGTCGTTCTTTTTCAAAAAGGCATTCCGCTGGGCACAGCGCTTGCCTTTATGATGGCGGTGGCGGCGTTGAGCATGCCGGAGGCGATTATGTTACGTCGCGCGATGAACCTGCGGCTCATTGGGATTTTCTTTGGCATTACGACGACGGCGATAATTATAATCGGGTATTTGTTTAATTTTCTGCAAACGGTTTTGGTGAAGTAGAGGTAAGGAAATTTTGTCGTTGAAAAAAATCTTAATTCTCCTTAACAGTCTCTTGTCGTGATGCTATTTTAAACCCATGAAACGTTTCGCGATTTTCCTTATTTTGGGAATTTTAGCGGCGCCTTTGACGGTAGATGCCGGTGATCAAAGGGCTTTTTCTCTTATCACCGGCGATAAGTGGACCGGCCCCAAAGAAATCCCTCTTTCTTTTAATCCTCCCATAGAATTTGATTCGATGACCAAAGCGCAGATCATGGCGCTGCGTAAAGAGGCTGTTTTACAACATCAGGACTTGATCGAAGGAACATATCAACACTCTGCAGAAGTATTTGACCAGATTGTGGATGGCCTGCCTTGGTGGGGTCTAAAGGGGCAGTTTTGTATCGGCCCTGGAGAAAAAAGTATCGAAGGGCCGTCGGAGGAATCACGGTTTGTTTTAAATCCTTATTTGCTTTTGATGCTTGATGCGGCAAATGCGTTCATTAATAAAGACCCTGTGTGTTTTGTTGCAGAACCTCATCCGCCTGTGTCGGCGACATGGTATCCGTCAAAAAAAGAGTTGGTGATGGTTTATGAGGTCAGCCGTTATTTTTCGCAGTGTGTGGCTTTGCACGGAAAATTTTGTGAGCCAAAACTGCGCGTCGATGCACTCAATGCCCGTGATTTTGGGTTTTCGTATATTTATTTTGACAGTCAAAAGTCCCTCGGGGTTTCGGCTTTTGACCCCGGCAAGAGTGCTTTTAATGATGTTTACAAGCTGCGAGATTATATCCATCGAGGACAAAGTTGTCATTACACCGGAGGCTGTAACAATTCAGGGCCGGGGGACCAAGTTCAAACTCTTTTTTTCCAAGACTATTATCCTGGCCAGCTTGTCGCATTTTTGTGGTATCAAAAACCGCGGCATAAGCAACAGGCACCCGATGTGACGGTGCGGTTTATCTTGCAATAAAAAGTTCTTAAGAAAGAATCGTTTTATGAAGATTTTTTTGCCGAAACATTTATCTCTTATCGCGAAGTTCTCGATATTTTCAGTTTTCATTTTTTCATCCTGCTTTGCGTGGGCTAATCCTTTGACTCCCGAAGCGGTTGAAATGTATAAAAAATATAACGGCGCAATTCTACAGGTACGCGTCATTTCTCGTGGGTCAAAAGAAAAATCTTCTTTAGGATCAGGGTTCTTTTTTACGGCGGATGGTCTGGTGGCGACAAATTATCATGTTGTGGCGGATGCCGTCAACTTTCGCAATCTTTTTTACGTCGAAGCTATTTTTCCCAATGCAAAAACAGAACCGATGGAAATCCTTAACATTGACCCGGTGCATGACCTTGCCGTTCTTAAAGTCAATAGGCCTTCACCACAGTTTTTGGACTTGGGGAATTCTCAGTTAGAAAAAGGCACAAAGATTTTTTCGTTCGGGAATCCTTATGATTTGGGCTTGATTATCGTCGAAGGGTTGTTTAACGGACTTTTGGAGCATAGCCGATATCCCAAAATTTTATTTTCTGGTTCAATCAATCCTGGGATGAGTGGCGGCCCGGCTTTAGGACAGGATGGACGGGTTTTGGGTATCAATGTCTCGTCGGCTGGGGATCAAATTAGTTTTTTTGTGCCGGTCGATTATTTAAAAAAACTTTACGAAGAGTTGCAGCTTAATCATAACCGGACTTTCGGCCCCGATTGGCGCAACGTTATCCGAAAGCATTTGGTTTTAGAGGGGCATGACTTAATAGGAAAAATGTTAGCTTTGCCGTGGAACAAAAGCCGGATCGGGACAGCCCAGGTGCCGGGGCAGATTTCGGATACTTTACGCTGTTGGGGGGAAAGCGGAGATAACCAACGGTATTTTCTTGTCGGAACGTATATGAATTGTTCGACGGAAGATGATATTTATATTTCCAGCACGTTGAAAACGGGGAGTATTCTTTTTAATTATAATTGGTATGAAGCCCGCGGCAATGATCCTGTGCGTTTTTATAATGTTTTTGAGAGTTATCAAAAATATCAGCAAAACGAGTTTGGAAACGGTGCCGAGCGAGACTTGAGTAACTTTGAATGCCACCAGCAGTTTGTCAATATCGACGGACATCCTTGCCGGGTCGATTTTTGCGCACGCAGATATAAAATGTACGAAGGGCTTTATGATATGACGATGAAAATCGTTTCAACGGACATGTGGACGAAGGGCTTGGATATCAATGTTTTTATTTCAGGAGTAAGCCAGCTTCAGGGCAAAAGCTTTTTATTAAAATTTCTTAACGAGATCAAATGGGAAAAATAATTCTCGAAATAATGTCGCCGTCAACAGCATCTCACGAGCTTCGTGTTTTTGAGCAGGCGTGTGTGCGGATCGGACGGGGTTTTGGCAATGACGTGATTTTGCAGGATCCGTATGCCAGCCCAGAGCATGCGATGTTGGGTATTTCTGCGGATGGAAAAATCGAAATCACAGATTGCCACAGCGAGAACGGGGTTTTTTTGATGTCACATCAAAAAATCCTTGGCTCGGCGCACATTCTTTCCGGTGAAATGTTTGTCGTTGGCCACACAAAAATCCGTGTTTTTTTACCGGATCATCCGGTTGCCATGACAAAAAAAATAGTTCTTGAAACTTCGCCTAATCCCCAAAAGAGCCTGACGTTATGGTATGCGATTATCGGTTTTCTTGTTTTGTATTTTTTTGAATTAGCGGGACGATATCCGTATGAGCCCATGGAGGTCAGCCAGTTTATTTTTTATGAATTTGTTGTTTTTCTGGGTATTTGCTTTTTGGCCGGGATATGGGCTTTGGTCGGACGATTGATTAATCAATCACCGCGCTTTGGGCAACAGTTGACGTTGCTATGTTTTTTTGCGATCGCGATGGTCCCCATTCGCAATATCTGTGCATATTTGGGCTATGCGTTTGCGTCAAGTGTTATGCAGGGGATCATCAGTATCCTTTTGGCAGCAAGTTCGCTGGCGCTTTTAATTTTTTATCAGCTAAGCATTGCGACAGCTTTAAACAAGCGAGTTAAAGTCATCTCGTCGATTATGGTGCCGGTGGTTTTAACGGCTTTGGGTTTTATTGGAACGATGGCATTTCGCAATGATTTTAGAACAAGTCCGGATTTTTTTGCATTGTCTAAACCTCCGTTTGTGTATCCGGTTAAAGTTCTTCAACCTTCGGAGTTTATTTCCCAGACCAAAGAAGTTTTTATCCAGTTAAGTAATAAAGACTTGGATTCAAAATAACTGGCAAGGCATTAGAAAAATTATTTTGACCTGCGAAATCTGTGTTACAATGCCCGACAATAAATTTTCAAGAGGAGATGTTGTATGAAATTTTCGATGGTCGTTTTTTTATTTTTTACGTTTTTTATTATCGTCAATCTCGTCCAGTATCTTATGCAACGCCCGGATTTTATGCACCGTGTGCGGGAATTTTTCAATAGTTTATTAGGAGAAACAAATCATTTTAAAACCGGAGGGGATATGAGAATGCGTTTATTGGGGGTTTTAGCTTTTTTGGGGGTTATTATTTTTGCCGTTGTTTCTTTTGGTTGGATCGATGTCCATCCGACGGAAGTCGCGGTTGAAATTAACAAGGTCGCCGGGAAGGTGAGCGACAAGCCTCTGGGGGTCGGGTACCATTTTTATAACCGCTGGATTACGGACATGGTCATTTACAAAGTCGCGGCCCGCGCCTATCCTTCCGACACATTATCCAGCGAAGAATCCAAAAAATACACTTTGGAACTTAAGACCAACGACGGTCAGAATGTCGAAGTCGACTTAACGATTATTTTTGCGCTTGACGCACAGTCTGTTCCGCTTTTGCATCAGCAGGTCGGTAGCAATTACGAAGATCAAATCCTTTTGCCGCAAATCCGCTCCGAAGCGCGTTTGGCCATCGGAAGTTTTTCAGCCGAAGAAATTTATCAGGGAAAAGTTCGCGACACCATGCAACAGGAAATCAAACAAAAGTTGACTGATGCGTTGGTTAAGTACCCTGCGATTCATATTCATGATGCCTTGATCCGGCAGTTTCAATTTAGCTCGGATTTCCAAAAAGCGATTGAGCAAAAGAAATTAGCCGGCCAGCAGGTGGAGATCAATAAGAACAGAGCGCTGGCGCAGGAAGAAGAAGCCAAACGTCAGGAAGCAGAAGCGCGCGGCGGTAAATTAAAAGCTGTTCAAGAGGCTGAAGGACGGGCTCAGTCGGCTAAGATTGAAGCCGATGCGAACCGTTATAAGCTTGAGCAAGAAGCCGCCGGTAATCTCGCCCGTTTGAAAGCCAATGCTGAGGGGCAAAAACTTTTGGCAGATGCTTTAGGCGGCGGGCAGAATGTGGTCGCCCTTAAGTTTGCAGAAAACCTTTCTGACAAATTGCAAATTTACGGTTATCCCGTCGGACAGCAGACGACGTCGATTATGGACGTTTCGGGCGTGTTTAGCAAAATGTTTAATAAACAGCCGTAAAAGAAATTGTCAAAATAATTTCTTGACACACTTTGGGCTGCTGTGTATACTGCAACTCGTAGTAAACAAAAGATTAGTGATTCTTATGCCGCAAGGAGAGGATTTGATCTTTGCGGCCTTTTTAATTTCCTAATCTTTTCCCCGTCATGTTGGTCTAGTGTTCAGGTATTCTGAAACATAAGCAGGGCGAGGGGCCTGAGCGCTTTACTATAATGTAGGGGAAAGGAGGCAACAAACAAATGGCAAAAGGAAAAGTCAAATGGTTTAGCGACCAAAAAGGGTATGGTTTCATTACTCCCGAATCCGGCAACGATGTTTTTGTACACCACAGCTCTATTCAGGGTGAAGGTTACAAGACGTTAGCTGAAGGTCAGGAAGTCGAGTTCCAAATCGAAAAAGGTCCTAAGGGCGAGCAAGCCACCAACGTGGTCAAGCTATAAGCCTTAAAAATAGAGGCCCGGTTCTTCACAAGAGAGCCGGGCCTTTTTTCCCTGCAATAATTGTGTTATTCTTTGCGTGTGTCTTTCTTCTCTAATAGAATAGGTTTGTTCTTAGTTCAATTTTCAATTTAATTTGTGCTTTATTATTGAAAAGGTCTTATGTTTCGCCTTTTTTGTTGCAAACACATATCTTTTTACCGAAAAGCGATCAGCGCCGTTGTGGTGATCTGCTTTAGCCTGTTTACGGTCGTGGGGCCTGCGGGAAGCCAGACTACCCCCATTTCAAACTTTGGGTTAACAGCTTCTTTTCAGCCACCGATCCTGCGCGGCATGACGGTGCATCCCGAAAATCCTCTGTTGTTTGATTTCATCGTTGACCGCGGTCAGGACAAGATTGGCAACGATCTGCTCAAAGACGAAAGCACCAAGCTTATCAAATATTTTCTCACCTCGATGACCATTCCCGACAAGGATGCGTGGGTCAACTTATCGCCCTATGAAAAAGACCGCATCATCCCCGACGCGCTGGGCCAGACCGAAATGGGAAAGGTGATGCTTGAACAGGATTATGTGTTAAAGCAGTTGGCCGCATCACTAACTAATCCTGACACGGAGTTGGGAAAGAAGTATT
>CAZWOH010000056.1:0-7100 GCA_964635405.1 uncultured Planctomycetales bacterium
TTTACCACCGCCGGCATGCAGCAGTTTAAACGCCAATTCTTGGGCCACATCGACGGCTTTACGCGCGCAACAACGTCCCAAAAATGCCTGCGCACCGATGATCTGGACCAAGTCGGTGTTACCGCGTTTCACCACACGATGTTCGAAATGCTCGGCAATTTTTCTTTTGGCGACTACTTTAAAAAAGAAGCCATCGAATGGGCATGGGAATTTTTGACACAAGTGCTTAAAATTCCACCCCAAAAACTTTGGGTTTCTATTTATCATGAGGACAGCGAAGCGCAAAAAATTTGGCTCGAACATATCAAAATCCCAGCCAACAAACTAGTCAAGCTCGGCGACAAAAGCAACTTTTGGCCGTCGAACGCCAAGCTTAATGGCCCCAACGGTCCCTGCGGCCCGTGTTCCGAAATTTTCTTTGACTATGGAGTCAATCCCGATTGTGAAAAGAAAGAAAAATGCGATCCGGATTGTAGCTGCGGCCGCTTTAGCGAAGTCTGGAATTTGGTTTTTACCCAATACAACCGCAAAGACGGCGGCGTCTTGGAACCTTTGCCCAACAAAAACATCGATACCGGTATGGGGCTTGAGCGCTTGGTCGCGGTTATTCAAGGCAAAAAAACCAACTACGACACGGATCTTTTTATGCCGATTCGCTTACGGATACGCAAAGACATTTGCTCAGAGACGATCAAGTTGTCTTTGAAAGATGAACTTGTCATCGCAGACCATATCCGCGCGATTGTTTTTGCGATTTCCGACGGGGTCATCCCATCAAACAAAGAGCGAGGCAGTGTTGTCAAACGGCTAATCAATGACAGCACCAACCTTGTTTTAAGCGCCGGAGGGTTGACGCCCAGCATTTACAAACTTGTGCCGGCAGTTATTGAAGTTTTTAAAACGCAGTACCCTGAAATTGCGCCAAAAGAAAGCGACTTGATGCGTCTGATCGAAAAAACCGAAGAAGCGTTTATTGCAGTGCGGACACAGCGGCTGCCGGAATTTACCGTCGAGATCCAAAAAGCGACCGACGCAACCGATCGCGGAGAAATCTATTTTCGATTTCATGACACCTACGGCTTGCCTTTGTCGACGATTATTTCGACAGCACTTTTGGTTGGCGTTTCCAGCGGTGAGAACAAACAAGCACTGGACGTTTATCATCAACTGATGAAACAACAGCAGGACCGCGCAAGGGCTTCAAGCAAAATGCTCGGGGATGTTTTTGTGGACGATGATCTGCGTTTAGATGTTCCTAAAACCGAGTTTATCGGGTACACGCATTTAAGCGGCAAAGCCAAAGCGCTCAAGATTTTTATTTCTCATAAAGAAGTCCATGAAGCCAGTGCCGGAGATACCGTCGAAGTTGTTTTGGACAAGACACCGTTTTACGCGCAGGCCGGCGGACAGATCGGGGACAGCGGATTTTTGTTAACCGGGACTGCTAAAATTCGTATTGAGGACACACAAAAGCGCAATGACGTTTACTTGCATAGCGGAAAAGTTGTGGAGGGCTTGGTCCGTGTTGGCGATCCTATCCATGCTGAAGTGGATGAAACACGCAGGCTTTCTATCATGCGAAATCATACAGCGACCCATCTTTTGCAATCGGCCCTGCGCAAAGTTTTAGGCACCCACGTCCAGCAGCAGGGCTCGCTGGTCGCGGAGGACCGCTTGCGTTTTGACTTTACGCATCCGGGAAGCTTAAGCGCCGACCAAAAGACGCAAATCGAAAATTTTGTCAACGCCTCAATCAAAGCGCATGATCACGTCGACAAAAAGGAAATGGACATCGAAGAAGCTAAAAAACTGGGTGCTTTGTCTTTCTTTGCCGAAAAATACGGCTCACGCGTGCGGGTCATTACGATAGGGAATTTTTCAAAGGAATTTTGCGGCGGCACGCACTTGGATTCGACGGCCCAAATCGAAAAGTTCAGATTAACCAGCGAAGGGGCGGTCGCGCAGGGGATACGGCGCATTGAAGCAAAAACCGCAAGCTTTGCGACACGTTTTGAAGAGGAACAAAAACAGATAGAACTTGAAAAACAACAGCGCGAAGAAGAAAAACTCAAGCAAAAACAACAGGCTCAAGAACTCGAAAAACAAAAATTTGATACCTTTGTCAAAAACGATCTCGACGATCTGTTGGTAAAAGCTCAAGGCAAAGCGGCAACAAAAGTAGTTGTCCAAAAATTTCCGAATACTTCGATTGAGTTTTTAAGAAAAGTTTCAGATTTTTTAAAAACCCATCCGCAGTTGGGGTCTAGCGTCTTGATCTTGGCCAACGATTCTGCTGATCAGGCCAATATCTTAATTGCGGTTTCATCTGATCTTGTCGGTCGAGTCAATGCCAACGAAATCATTAAACAAATTGCACCCATTTTTAACGGTAATGGCGGCGGGCGTCCGGATCTGGCGCAAGCCGGAAGCAAAGAAAACAAAAATTTAAATCAAGCGATCGAAAAAGCCAGGGAAATCATTTTAGCGAAATTGTGAAACTATGAAAATCATCCAGCAAAACGGCCAAAGCGCGCAGAACCTTTACAACCGCTACACGACCAATCACAAGCGTCACGTCGAGGAAAAGGTCCGAAAAATTCTCGAGGACGTTAAAGTCAACGGCGATGCCGCTATTGTGCGCTACACTCGAAAGTTTGACCATGCCCAACTGGAAGCCAAGGATATTAAAGTTCCTGAAAGTGAAATCAGCGGCGCTTTCCAAAACATTACCAGCGACTTTGTGGCGAATTTAAAGCAGATCATCAACAACGTAACCGGCTTTTATAAAAAGCAATCGCCCAAGCCTTGCCGCGTCAAACAGGCAGAGGGAATTTTGCTTACCGAAAACATTTTACCCTTAGATTCAGTGGGAATTTATATTCCCGCCGGTAGCGCGCCTTTGGTTTCGACGGTGTATATGACCGTCATTCCCGCCAAGGTCGCCGGTGTCAAACGGATCGTGATTGCAACCCCGCCGGACAAAAACGGACATATCAATCCTTATATTCTCGCGGTTGCCAATCTTTTGAAGGTCAACGAAATTTATAAAGTCGGCGGAGCGCAAGCGATTGCGGCTATGGCACTGGGGACAAAAACAATCACGAAAGTCGACAAAATCGTCGGGCCGGGCAATATGTTTGTGACCGAGGCCAAACGCCAACTTTTTGGCACCGTCGGGATTGACATGCTCGCCGGTCCGTCGGAATTAGTCGTCATCGCAAACCGTTCAAGCAATCCCGAATACGTCATTGCTGATTTAGAGGCGCAGATGGAACATTTAGGCGGGCTTTCGATTCTTGTCACCAACTCGCGCAGTCTTTTGCGTATCGTACGCCAAAGGGTGCCAGGGGGCTTTGGAATTTATGCCAAAAATATGGACGAAGCCGTTGAAATCGCTAACCGTATCGCGCCGGAACATTTGCAGGTTTTAACCAGTAACCCCAAAAGTATCGCCGCAAAAGTGCGCAACGCCGGTGCAATCTTTTTAGGGCCGTACAGTCCGACGGCTTTGGGCGATTACGCCGCCGGGCCCAGCCATGTTTTGCCCACCCTGGGGACGGCACGATTTTTTTCGGGAATTTGCACGTCGGACTTTACCAAAAAGAGTCACGTGATCTCCTACAGCAAAAAGGCCCTCGAAAAAATCCGCGAGCCAATTGAAAAAGTCGCTCTTATCGAAGGCTTGCAAAAACATTCAGATTCGATCAAAGTCCGTTTCACACACTAATTAAAGGAATGTCCTTATGACCATGCGCCAAACAACGTTCGAACGCAAAAGCAAAGAAACCGAAATCCAAATCACCCTTAATGTCGACGGCAGCGGCAAAACAAAAATCAAAACGCCGATCGGCCTTTTGGATCATATGCTTGAGCTTTTTGCCTTTTGGGGATTTTTTGATCTTGAGCTTAGCGTCAAAGGCGACACGCACATTGATATTCACCACACCAACGAAGACATTGGGATTGCGTTGGGCAAAGCGTTTAAAAAAGCTTTGGGCGAAAACCGCACCGGAATCCGGCGCTTTGGGTCAGCTTTTGCCCCGATGGAATCGACCGTCGGTCAGACGGTCATTGACTTAAGCGGCAGAGGCTATTATCATTTTCGTTGTCCCGACGTAAACAAAGTTTCTGTAAAGCCGCAAGACGGCTACGCTTTAAGCGACTTGGACCATTTTTTAGAATCTTTTGCCCATAATTTGGGAGCAACGCTCAACGTCAAAATCGAAGGGTTGTCCGAAGATTTGCACACAGATTTAGAAACAGTTTTTAAATCGTTAGGTATGGCGCTGGACTGTGCCACACAAATCGAGCCGCGCAGGCAAGGGGAAGTCCCTTCGACAAAAGGAATTATCGATTGATCTGTCATTGCGAACCCCGAAGGGGTGAAGCAATCTCGCTTTTAGGTTATGTTTAAGGATAGGATTGCTTCGTCGCTTCGCTCCTCGCAATGACACATAAAATTATGATTGCTATCATCGACTACGGCATGGGAAATTTGCGCAGCGTCCAAAAGGCTTTAGAAAAAGCCGGGGCCAAAACTGTGATTACACAAAATGTAACCGAAATAGAAAAAGCCGACAAAGTCGTTTTGCCCGGCGTGGGCGCCATCTTGCCGGCGATGGAAAAACTACAAAGCTTAAATTTGATCGCCTCGATTGAAAAAACGATTGCTCAGGATAAGCCATTTCTGGGAATTTGTTTAGGATTACAGCTTTTGTTTGAAAAAAGTTTTGAAGGCGGTGAGGTCAAAGCCTTAGGGATTCTTAAAGGTGAGGTCAAACGTTTTGAAGCGCTCAAAGTCCCGCAAATGGGCTGGAACCAAATCACCGTTTCGCAAAACACTTGTCCGCTTTTTAAAGGAGTTGCGCAAAAGGCTGATGTCTATTTTTGCCACTCGTATTTTGTCGACCCGACGGACAAAAGCGTTATTGCCGCGACAACCGATTACGGGGTCACGTATGCCTCAGCAATTGCCCGCAAAAACCTTTTTGGCGTTCAATTTCACCCCGAAAAAAGCCAAACGGTTGGCTTAAAAATTTTAGAAAATTTTGTAAGGTTGTAACACATCCTATGATCATATTCCCAGCGATAGATATTAAAGATGGCAAAGTCGTGCGACTGCGGCAAGGCGAATTTTCCGATGTGACCGAATATTCCCTTGACCCGCTTGATGTGGCACGGCAGTGGCAGAACGCCGGCGCCCAATGGCTGCACATTGTTGATCTTGACGGCGCGCAGGGCGGCGAAATCAAAAATTTTAATACGATTGCCCGAATCGCCAAAGAAATTAAACTTCCCATTCAAATGGGCGGTGGAGTGCGTGGTGAAGCTGAAATCGAAAAACTGCTTTCCATCGGGATCAAGCGCGCTATTTTAGGAACACGCGCCGTAGCTGATCAGCCATTTTTAAAAAAAATCCTTGGACGCTTTGGTGACAAAATTGCGGTGAGCCTTGACTGCAAGGACGGCTTTGTCACTCAGAAGGGGTGGACCGAAACGACGCAGGTCAAAGGCACTGATTTTGCCAAAGAGCTCGAAGCCTCTGGACTCAAGTGTCTGATTTATACCGACATCAAGCGCGATGGCATGCTCACAGGACCCAATTGGCAAGCGCTGAGTGAAATTTTAAGTGCCGTCAAAATCCCGGTCATCGCATCGGGCGGCATTGCGAATTTGGACGATATCAAAAAATTATTGGCCATCAAACCGCGCAACGTTTTAGGTGCGATTACCGGCAAGGCGATTTATGAAGGGAAATTGGATTTAAAAGAGGCGATTAGATTAGCGACTCTAAAATAATCTTTAGGCGCTAACGATTCAGGTGACCTAAAAGTGACAAATACTGTCATTGCGAGGAGTCAATCAATTATTCGAGACGACGAAGCAATCCCGAATCTTATCTTTTAAAAACAAGATTGCTTCGCTCGCCGTACGGCATCGCTCGCAATGACACAATTTTTTAATAAAAATAATTTTGATACTAAAATAATCTATGCTTAAAAAAAGAATCATTCCATGCCTCGACGTCAAAGACGGACGTGTTGTCAAAGGGGTCAACTTTGTGCAATTGCGTGATGCCGGTGATCCAGTGTCTGTCGCGGAGGCGTATGATAAACAGGGTGCGGATGAAATTGTCTTTCTCGATATCACCGCCAGCCACGAAAAACGCGGAATCATAATCGATATCGTCAAACATACCGCCGAAAAAGTTTTTATGCCGTTAACGGTAGGCGGCGGGATTGGGTCAATTGACGATATCCGTCAATTACTCAACGCAGGCGCGGACAAAGTTTCGCTTAATTCGTCGGCGATCAAAAACCCGCAGCTGATTACCGATGCGGCCAATCGTTTTGGCAGCCAGTGCATTGTCGTTGCCATCGACGCCAAAAAAGTTGGGAAAGAGTGGGACGTTTATTTAAACGGCGGCCGGGTCAAGACGGACAAAGAAGCTGTTCTTTGGGCCAAAGAAGCACAAGAGCGCGGGGCCGGCGAAATCCTTTTGACCAGCATGGACGCTGACGGAACAAAGAACGGTTTTGATCTGGCCTTAACGGATGCGGTTTGCAAAGCGGTCAACATTCCGGTCATCGCATCCGGCGGAGCAGGAAAAATCGAGGACTTTGCCGAAGTCTTTTTAAAAACAGGCGCAGATGCGGCCTTGGCCGCGTCGGTGTTTCATTACGGGGAGCTAACAGTGCCACAGGTTAAAAATTTTCTAAAACAAAAAAACATCGAGGTGCGACAATGAGCGAAATGACAGAAGCCGAAAAAATCCAAATTACTCCAGCGAATTTAGACAAACTCAAATTTAATAGCGACGGACTAATCCCGGCGATTGTGCAGGACATTGAAAACAGCGAAGTGCTCATGATGGCTTATATGAATCTCGATTCGCTCAAAGAAACGATCAAGGTCGGCAAAACCTGTTTTTGGTCACGCTCGCGTCAAAAATATTGGGTCAAAGGCGAGACCTCGGGACATTTTCAAACCGTCAAAAACATTTATTACGATTGCGACTGCGACACGCTTTTAATTAAGGTCGTCCAAATCGGTGCCGCCTGCCACACGATGCAGCGCAGCTGTTTTTATCGGGAAATTAA
>CAZWOH010000056.1:7200-11716 GCA_964635405.1 uncultured Planctomycetales bacterium
TATGATCACACCATCCGAAAAAGAATTTTTGAAGTTAAGCAAACAGGGCAATCTTGTTCCTGTTTACAAAGAAATTTTGGGCGATCTTGACTCGCCGGTGTCCGCGTATTACAAGCTGACAGAAGGCCAACGTCACGGGACTAAAAAATCTTTTTCTTTTCTCTTGGAATCCGTCGAGGGAGAAGAGAAGGTCGCGCGCTATTCTTTTTTGGCCAAGGACCCAGAACTTATTGTTGAGAGCAAAAATAATACGATTTCGATTACCCGCTTTGACTCTAAACGCCAAAACACGCAAACCCAAAAAATTGACAAAACGCCGCTGACAACGCTGCGTCAAATCATGTCGCGCTACAAATTTGTCAATCTGCCGGGCTTGCCGCGATTTTGCGGTGGCATGGTTGGGTATATCGGCTATGACTGCGTGAGGTTTTTTGAAAACCTCCCCAATAAACCACAGGATGATTTAAAACTTCCTGACATTCTTTTGGTCTTGGCTAAGACGCTGGTTATTTTTGACCACTTAAACCACAAGATCAAGGTCGTTGACTGCGTCGAACTGCCAGCTAAAGCCACCGAAACACAAAAAAAAGAAGCGTACCGCAAAGCGGTGGCTAAAATCGAGGCGCTGGCCGTCGAACTTCAAAAGCCGCTTTCAAAAGACACCAAAGAAAAACGTAGTCAGACGGTGTCTGACGCGACTTCCAATTTTAGTGAAAAAGAATTTTGCCGCATCGTCGAAGAAGCCAAGAAAAAAATTACGGCCGGCGACATTATTCAGGTCGTCCTCTCGCAGCGTTTTAAAGTCAAACTTAACACCGACCCGTTTCACATTTACCGCATGCTGCGCAGCCTTAACCCTTCGCCATACATGTATTATCTGCACTTTGGCGACGTCCAAATCGTTGGGTCCTCGCCGGAACTTTTAGTCCGCTGCGAGGATGGCATCGTCGAAACACGCCCGATTGCCGGTACGCGCAAACGAGGAAAAAGTGATGCAGAGGATGCGGCGCTGGCCAAAGAACTTTTAAACGATCCCAAAGAAAAAGCCGAGCACATCATGCTAGTCGATTTGGGCCGCAACGATTTGGGCCGCGTCTGCCAGTTAGGTTCGGTCAAAATTTCAGAATTTATGTCGATCGAAAAATATTCGCACGTCATGCACATTGTCAGCAATGTGAAAGGCAAGCTTAAAAAAGGGCAAGATGCCTTTGACGTTTTGCAGGCGACGTTTCCCGCCGGCACCGTTTCGGGAGCGCCCAAAATCCGCGCAATGGAAATCATCGACGAGCTTGAAACCTTAAGCCGCGGACCTTATGCAGGTTGCATCGGCTATTTTAGCTTTTCAGGAAATTTTGATTCGTGCATTACAATTCGCACGATTGTAGCCACCAACGGCAACGCTTATATTCAAGCCGGCGCCGGCATCGTCGCGGATTCAGACCCCCAAAAAGAATTTGAAGAGACCAAAAACAAAGCCCGAGCCCAAATCCTCTCCATCGAGTCCGCGCATAAAGAGTTCGCTTAAGCAAAATATCGTAGGGGCACGATGCCTCGTGCCCCCGGACGTAACAAAGAGTGAAAAAATTAAAATTTGCTTAATTTCCAAAAATTTAGTATATTACTGCCTTATTATTAACCAGTAAAGGAGCAACACTAATGGAAGTTCGTATTCGCTTACAAAAAGCCGGCAAACCTGCCAGCAAACGCTGCAATTACCGCATTGTCGCCATCAGCCGCACAACCGCGCGCCAAGGCCGCAATTTGGCAACGATCGGGTATTATGACCCGGCGAGAAAACCCGCCACCTTGTCTGTTGACCATGATAAATTGCAATCGTGGATTGACAAAGGCGCTCGCATGACCGACACGGTCAAATCTTTGGTCAAACAAGACAAAAAAGCCAATAAAAAGTAATTTTAACTAAAGGAATACATTATGCCACCAGAGCAGGCGGCCAATCCATTGATGCAATTGATCCCATTTGCCTTGATGGCGGCGATTTTTTATTTTATTGTCCTTAGGCCCGAACAAAAGAAAAAAGCTGATCATGCCTCAGCCGTCGCTCAACTGCAAAAAAATGACGGAGTTGTCACCGCAGGCGGCATTCATGGCACGGTCGTAAACCTCAAGGACAAAACCGTTATTATTAGAGTGGACGATAATGTCAAAATCGAAGTCGACCGCGAAGCGATCATAACCATCGAAGCAAAAAATAAATCCTAAAGGAATACGCGCATGAACAAAAAACTGCAGTGGAGAATTTTAATTATCTTGGCTGTTTTGGCCGCATCGATCTATTTTGCCTTCCCCTTAAATAAACGCATTAACCTAGGGCTCGATCTTCAAGGCGGCATGCATCTGGTGCTTAAAGTCGAATTAGAAAAACTCCCCGAAAATGCGAAAAAAGACGCAGTTGTTCGTGCCATCGAAATTTTACGTAACCGCATTGACAGCTTAGGCGCAGGGGAGACCGTCATCCAGCGCCAAGGCGAGGACCAAATCATTGTCCAGCTTCCCGGGGTCACGGACCGCGAAAAAGCCTTAAATATGATTGGCCAAGTCGCCCAACTTGAATTTTGTCTGGTCAATGACGATCCTTCTTTGTTGAAAGAAGCTTTATCCGGCAAAGTTCCCGACGGATACGCACTCAAATATGTCAAGGGTAAGGGTTCGCCCGTTTTGATCGAAGCGAAAGCTTCAGTCAAAGGCGAGGGAATAAGCGATGCGCGCGTCGATATGTCCTCAACAGGTTTTTATGAACCGCACATTTCACTCACCTTTAACGCCCAAGGGGCAAAAGATTTTGCAGACTTAACGCGTAAAAATGTCGGTAATCAACTGGCTATTGTCTTAGACGGTGAAGTCTTGTCCCACCCTAATATCCAGGAACCAATCTTAGACGGTCATGCCCAAATCACCGGTCAATTTACTTTTGATGAAGCTTCGCTCTTGGCCTTGTCTCTGCGCAGCGGTTCTCTTCCAGCCCCGATGCGCGTCGAAGAAGAAAGGACCATCGGGCCGCTTTTGGGAAAAGACTCGATCAATGCCGGCATGAAATCCGCCGTTGTCGGGCTTTCGCTCGTCGTTGGTTTTATGCTTGTGTATTATCTTTTGGCAGGCTTTATTTCGGATGTTGCGCTGGCCTTTAATCTTGTTTTAATCTTGGGAACCTTAGGGCTTTTAAACGTCTTGGTCGGCGGCTCTGCGGTGACGCTGACTTTGCCGGGCATTGCCGGTATTATTTTGACTCTCGGTATGGCCGTCGATGCCAACGTGCTTATTAATGAGCGTATTCGCGAAGAGTTGGAAATCGGCCGGCCGCTTTCGACGGCGATTGCCAACGGTTACAACCGCGCCTTTAGCGCGATTTTTGACTCTAACCTGACGACGTTAATCGCCGCCGCTATGCTTTTTCAATTCGGTTCCGGCCCGATTAAAGGTTTTGCTATCACCTTGTCGATTGGTCTTATTGCAAGTATGTTTACCGCGCTTTATGTGACACGGACAATTATGATGGTTCTGCTGCATTTTAATTGGCTCAAAGGTCTGCCAATGATGCGGCTTTTGACAAACACCAAAATTGATTTTATCAGCATCCGTTATTTTTGTTTTGCGCTTTCCTTAATCGTGACAATCGGCGGAATGGTTTCATTTATTTCCAAAAAAGACGCGGCCTACGGCATTGACTTTGCGGGCGGACAAATTCAGGAATATAAGTTTAAAAATCCAATTTCTTCTGAAACCGTTCGCGATGTTCTTAAAAAAGCCAACATTAAGGAAGCGGTCATTCAAAGGCTTGACCAAACTCCTCAAAATGTCATGATCCGTACCGCCGAAGACACCTATGCCGCTGTTGACAAGGCGCTTAAAGAAAATTTGAAAGACAATCCCTGCGAGCTGTTGCGTATCGAAAAGGTAGGACCCATCGTCGGGAAACATCTGCGTCAGCAAGCGCTTTTGGCGATCCTCTGCGCTATGGGCGGGATTTTAGTCTATGTCGCATTTCGGTTTAAACATTGGGACTTTGCGGCCGCCGGCGTCATCGCGCTTTTGCACGACGTGTTGGTTGGACTTGGTATTCTTGTCTTTTTAGGCTACCAAGTGGACCTGTTGGTTGTTACCGCGCTTTTGACCATCGCCGGTTACTCGATTAACGACACAATCATCGTTTATGACCGTATCCGCGAAAACATGGCCAAGGCCAAACGCTACGACCTTCGCGAAATCATTAACCTAAGCATCAATCAAACGCTCTCACGGACAATCCTAACGTCCTTGACCGTCTTTCTCGTCGTCATTCCGCTTTTTCTCTACGGCGGGGAAGTCTTGCACGCGTTTTCGCTTTGCCTTTTGATCGGGTTTACCACAGGGGTTTATTCAAGTATTTACGTGGCTGCCCCCTTGGTCTTGCTGTGGGAAAAACGAAACAAGTAAATCATTTCTTATTTAAGGTAACACACTATGTTTCGTTCGCTCAAATTTTACGTTGAGCAGACCATTGACGTCGAAGAAATTC
>CAZWOH010000057.1:0-11689 GCA_964635405.1 uncultured Planctomycetales bacterium
AAGGTCCCGCCGCCTAAGTCAAAGACCATGATCTTCTGTTCTTTGCCTGCCTTGTCCAAGCCATACGCCAAACACGCGGCCGTCGGTTCATTGATGATGCGAAGGACTTTAAGGCCCGCAATCTCCCCGGCATCCTTGGTGGCCTGACGCTGATTGTCATTAAAATACGCCGGGACGGTAATGACCGCCTCGTCGACCGTGTCGCCCAAATATTTTTCAGCGTCGGCCTTGATCTTTTGCAAAATAAAAGAGCTCACCTGCTGCGGGGTATAATCTTTACCCAAAACCGTAAATTTATGACTCGTTCCCATCTTGCGCTTGGCCGCGTAAATGGTGCCTTGCGAATTAATCGGCGCCTGACGGCGTGCCGGTTCCCCGACTAAACGCTGGCCGTCTTTGGTAAACGCCACAAACGACGGAAACGCCTTGCCCGACGCGACCCCCGCGCCTTCTGCCGACGGAATAATAACCGGTCGGCCGCCTTCTAACACCGCCGCGGCGGAGTTAGAAGTCCCTAAATCAATACCAATTGCCTTTGCCATTTTTTGTATCCTCCTAATTATTTAGTCGCTAGTGGCTGGTGGTTAGTGGTTAGAAAATTACCAACCTCCAGCGCCCAGCATCTTTAATTTTCTATTTTAACTGCGACTTTGACCTTGGATGTGCGGACAATGCGCTCGCCAAACAAATACCCTTTTTGCAACTCCTCGATCACCGTTCCTTCTTCCTTGTCCGACGGCTCTTGCATCAAAATCTCGTGGGCATGCGGATCAAACGGTTTGCCCAGCGCCTCGATGGGCTTGACATTATTTTTACGTAAAAGTTCATGGATACGCGCCATGACCATTTCAACACCTTTTAAAAAAGCCTGATAATCCTGATGATTGGCATTAGCCGCAATGACAACGCGGTCCAAATCGTCCATGATCGTCAAAAAATCCGCAATCAGGCTTTCATTGGCGTATTTGACAAATTCGCTTCGCTCGCGATCTGCGCGCTTGCGGGCATTGTCAAACTCGGCGACCAAACGCACATATTTTTCCTTGGACTCCGCAAGCTCTTTGAGAAGTTTTTCGTGCTCCGAAACGCTTAAACTGACCGTCGGCGCCGGCTCCTGAGGCAAAACAGTCTCGTTTTGATTATTATTTTGTTGTTCGTTAATTTCTGACATTTTCAAATCCTTTAAACAATTTCTTCCATCAGTTTTGTTAAATATTTGAGCGTTGAAACAACCCGCGAATAATCCATGCGGGTTGGGCCCAAAATCGCAATGCGCCCACTCGGCCCGCTGTGCATCTTATAAGAGGAAACAGCCAGCGAACATTGTTCGATATCCGAACAAGCCAGCTCATGCCCGATATAAATTTTAATCCGCTGCTCTAAATTACGGTTAATGACCGAAAGCAAATTCTCTTTTTCTTCAAGCGCGGCAAGAATACAGCCGATTTTTTTGACATCCTGATAATCTGAATATTCCACGACATAACTGGTGCCCCGGCAAAAAAACTTTCCGCTTAAGCCGTCAACGGAAATGATGCTCGTATAATGCGTCAAATCGGAAATGACCTGCGAAGTCTTTTCAAGAGCCGCTTCCAAGTCACGCATCTTTTGTTCATATTCGCGCTTGATCCGGAATTTTTCCTCTTCCAAAAGCTGGATTTCATTCATCAGGTTGTCGACGTAATAGCGATACCCCTCCTCGGTCGGTAAACGACCGGCGGATGTATGCGGGTGCGTCAACAGGCCGTCCTCTTCTAATTCGGCCAAAATATTGCGAATCGTAGCCGGCGAAAGATCCAAATCATGAACATCGACAATATAACTGGAACTGACCGGAGTAATTGTCTTGATGTAAGAATTGACAACGATCCCCAAAATCCTGTCTTTTCGTTCTTTGTAAATGGCTTCTTTCATGATGGTTTCGCCCCTCCCCACTGAATTAGCACTCATTCATAAAGATTGCTAATTTGTGGGACATTATAACAAAGGAAGATTTTTTGTCAACATTTGCCCACATTTCTGTCCCATCCAAATTAAAAATGTCCTACATTTCAAAAGTTGTTAAACTGCAGTGGCCGCAACGACTCGAAATGGAATATTTTTGATAGAAAAGTTATTGACTATAATATCAAACTGATAATCACCAAAAGCCGGAAATTCAATATTCGGAATGTTAACAGCTAACGGAATGCTCATCGGCCATCCGCCAGCCCCTTGCTGTGGGCGATCAGCTTGAACTTTTGCGTTAATTGCAGCAATTCGTCCGCCATCAGCATTAACCAGCAAAATCTCTACTTGATGAGAACGCCCCAATTCCGCAGGGCTCAAAATTAACCGAAAAGCGATTCCCAGCGATAAATGCCGAACAGGAACGGTATTCGCAAACAAAATTTCAATACCTCCGCCGGTAATATATAATTTTCCGTGATTTTCCTGGACAAAATCCGCTAATATGGCGCTGTCAACTTGCATAAAATTATTCTCCTGATATCGTTTTTTTGATCGTTCTTATGTCCGCACTGGATCCGGTTATATTGGGACTGCCTTCGATATTTGCTTTACCACTAACTCCCTCTGTCCTTGCCGTTGTAGCGATGGGCCTATTTTCTTTGACGCTTGTCTTCATCCATATTTCTCGACTCAAAAAATAAAGGAACACGGGCGCTGGAATAATATTTAATTGGCACGACAAAGGCCAATCGGTCAAAGAAAGTTGAGCGCCGCTTTGATCCATATCACGATTTACCAAGTAACAAAACAAAACTCGCTCTCTCTCAGATTTTGGCCATAATTTTAATGCTCTTATCCATTTCATATCGGGTTGTCCGTATTTTGATTCAATGACCCAATATTTCCCGTCTGTTCTTTGATAAACAAAATCGACTTCTTCATTATTTTTTTTACGCCAGTACCCAACTTGTCCGCCTTGCGCTTGCGCGTAAGCATTTAAATGCGTCGCTATCATAGCCTCTATAATGTGTCCCATCTCATCCGTCTGATTTAATACAAGTTCTGTCCGTCCTAACAAAGCGTTTCTTAAAGAAACATCTGCGGGATAAACTTTTGGCTTTGCTTTCAAACTTTTTTTGCCATCTCTGTTATAGAGGCCAAAATTTTGGATAAAATCTCCGTCATCTAACGCTTTAACATAGCGTGCAGTTGTCGGACGGCTAACCGCAAGCGTTTGAGATACTTTAGATTTATCTAATAAAACCCCGGGATTACGACAAACATATTCAAGAAGTCGGCTGAGATTTTCAATGTCTTGCCGAGAAAACTGAGTTCGCATATCCTGATAAAGCGCTTTATCAACGACATCTGCAAGAATTTTTTGTTTTTTAAAAAGACTCAATGTTGTATTTGCGACTTCCGGAAATCCTCCCCACAAAATATAGGATTTAAAATGGTCCTTTACGCGATCAAAAACAAAACTCATTCCTGTCGTGTCAAAAATCTTTTTATCAAAAATCGTTCGTCCTTGGAGTATGTCATTTTCAATTTTTGCATACTCCTGAGAATGAAAGATAAACAAATACTCATGAAAAAGTAATGCCGGAACGTGGACCGATATCCAGCGACGGACTTCCTGATTAAGTGCCGCCTGAATCTCAACAGCCGCACTACCGGTGACAACAATACGATATCGCGGATTAATAAGCAGCGAACGTATTTCTTGAACCCAGCCTTGACTATATTGGATTTCATCCAGAAGAAAATAAATTAACCCCTCTTGAGGCTCAAATTCTTTTTGCCAAACTTTAAACCAAACATTCCAAGGAATTTGCCGCAAAGGTCGTTTTTCAAAATCAATATAAACAATATTTTTTGCTTCATTTTTGTCTTCGTCCTTAAGCCAAGTGCCAATCTGTTTTAATAAAGTTGACTTCCCGACCCCCCTAAACCCTCTCAAAAATATAGCACGCTGGGAACCAAGTTCTTTAAGGTAACTTATTGCGATATAAAATGGATACCGGCGCATTAAGGGAAGCTGAAACCAATCTTTTTGAATCCAAAAAGGATTAATATCCCTAAGTGCTTGCGATATCTCAGGTTCCGTAGAAATAATTATATCTTTTTTCATAGTCAAAGAATACCACAATAATAACATTATGTCAATATAAATTGACACTAATTATACAAAAGTGTAAATATAGATTTACACTTTATAATTATGTAAAATAATTAGCTTTTTTATTAGGATTTTTTGTTATCGCGCTCAAGAGCCGAAATAATCAGAATCAACTCCTGAAGATACGTTTCAGCTGCGGTGACATTATGCTCGAGCTCCAAAAGCGGCGGCTTTGAATAACCCTGCGAATGAAATTCTAACCCGACAACACCTTCATTAATTTGTAAAGACAAAAGCGGATGGCCGCGGACATCACGGCTCTTATATTTTTTAAACATTTTCAAAATTTTGGGATCATCAAAAAAACGGTTGGCCCAATCCGGATTATTCGTATAAGCATGAAACTCCGACAACTCCTTGGGCAATCGCACCTGTCCTTGCAAGGTCCCCCAACGTGAATTACTCACATCTTCAAGCGATTGAACATTCGAACGAATCTGGGTACGGACCTTTTCAGAAAAAATAAGAGTCAATTTTTGATTTGATTTGATTTTCAGATATCCTAAATACGTCGTCGTCTCTGCTCGCAAACCGGCAAGTTCAATATCTTCATAAACGCAGTCGTAGCCGCGATATTTAAAATGGATCCGAAAAGAATTGTCATTCTCTAAGATAGGCACAAGCTGCCCTTCAAAAAAATGCGCCATGGATTTTAAATACTCGCTTCGCGCAACTTTTGTCGTCGGGACATGCTTAACCAAATAAAAGATGATTCCGACAAAAAGCAAAAACGTAATAATAACAAGCGGCATCATAAACGTTTTGTCACCTCAAATTTCAAAACCCCTTTAAGCGCTGTCACGACAATATGGTCCTTCTCTTTAAGCGATCCGTCCAAAAGCATAAGCGCAATCGGGTCCTGTACCATTTTTTGTATCGCACGATTTAAGGGCCGAGCCCCATAAACCGGATCATATCCGGCGTGCGCCAAAATTTCTTTCGCCTTCTCATCAAGTTCAATCGATATATTACGATCTGCCAAACGCAAAGCAAGGCTTTTTATCTGAATATCGACGATCCTGGTAATATCCTCTTGCGAGAGACGATTAAAAATGATCCGCTCGTCGATCCGGTTTAAAAATTCCGGACGAAAAGAACTTTTAAGCGCCTGATCAATGCAACGGGCGATTTCTTTTTTGTCTTCGATGTCCGCAATCGCCTCAGACCCGGTATTCGAGGTCATGATAATAATCGTGTTTTTGAAATTAACAATCCTCCCCTGTCCATCGGTCAACCGCCCATCGTCTAAAATTTGCAACAGCGCGTTAAAAACATCGCTGTGCGCTTTTTCGATCTCATCGAACAAAACAACCGCATACGGCCGACGGCGGACCGCTTCAGTCAATTGACCGCCTTCTTCATACCCGACGTAACCCGGTGGCGCCCCGATCAACCGCGAGACACTGTGTTTTTCCATATATTCGCTCATATCGATGCGAATGACCGCCTGCTCATTGTCAAACAAAAACCACGCCAGGGATTTGGCCAGTTCAGTTTTTCCAACTCCCGTGGGGCCAACAAACAAAAAAGTCCCGATAGGACGATTGGGGCTGCTTAAACCCGTGCGGCTGCGGCGAATCGCAGAAGCAATCAACTCAATGGCCTGGTCCTGACCGACGACGCGGCCTTTGAGGACTTTTTCAATCGTGACGAGCTTTTCGGTTTCCCCTTGCATAAGCTTTGTAATCGGAATTTGCGTCCACTTAGAAACAATCTGCGCGATATCCTCCTCGTCGACCTCTTCCTTTAAGAGCAATCCTGTTTTTTGCAATCGGGAGAGCTCTTTATTTTGGACGACGAGATCTTTTTCCAAATTGACCAAAAGCCCGTAGCGGATTTCCGCGACACGGTCTAAATTACCGACTTTCTCAGCCTTGGCCTCTTCTAATTTTAAAGACTCAATTTGCGACTTGATCGCGCGGATTTTATTGATGACATCCTTTTCCCCTTGCCAGCGCAGGCGCAATTTTTTGTTTTCATTTTTGAGCTCTTCTAATTCACTTTCCAATTTTTTTAAACGCTCGACGGAAAGCTCGTCTTTTTCTTTTTTTAACGCCTGCCGCTCAATTTCCAACTGGCGGATGCGCCGTTCATTGACGTCGAGCTCTTGGGGCATGCTGTCGATTTCAATACGCAAACGCGACGCAGCCTCGTCAATCAAATCAATGGCCTTATCCGGCAAAAAACGTTCCGTAATATAGCGATTAGACATTGTTGCCGCCGCAATCAAGGCCGAGTCCTGAATCCGCACGCCGTGATGCACTTCATAACGTTCCTTAAGCCCGCGCAAAATTGCAATCGTGTCCTCCACGCTTGGTTCATTGACCATGACCGGTTGAAAACGCCGCTCAAGGGCCGCGTCTTTTTCGATATGTTTGCGATATTCATCAAGTGTCGTAGCGCCAATGCAGCGCAACGCTCCGCGCGCTAAAGCCGGTTTTAAAAGGTTTGATGCATCCATCGAACCTTCGGCGGCACCTGCGCCGACGATCGTGTGGAGCTCATCGATAAAAAGAATGACCTCGCCGCTTTTCGATTCGATTTCCTTAAGGACCGCCTTTAGACGCTCCTCAAACTCGCCGCGGAATTTGGCCCCCGCCACCAATGCCCCCATATCCAGAGACATCACTTTTTTATTTTTAAGGCCTTCCGGTACGTCCCCTGAAAAAATCCGAAGGGCCAAACCTTCAGCAATGGCTGTTTTTCCGACACCCGGCTCGCCGATTAAAACCGGATTGTTTTTTGTCCGACGGGAAAGCACTTGTATTACGCGGCGGATTTCTTCGTCGCGGCCGATCACGGGGTCCAATTTCCCTTTGCTCGCCAAATCCGTCAAATCCCGCGCGTACTTTTGAAGGGCCTGATATTTTCCTTCGGCGTTAGCGTCCGTCACGTTTTGTCCGCCGCGGATATTTTTTAAAATTTTCAAAAGGCCCTCTTCATCAATGCCGTGACGATGTAATTCCTGACTTACAGTTGTCTCCCTGTCCCGATAAAGAGCCAGCAAGATATGTTCCTGCGAGGTAAAGTCATCCTTCATTTGGGCGGCAATTTTTTGCGAGTCGGTCAAAATTTTACTTAAGCGATTGGAAATAAACGGCGCTTGGCCTTCAACTTGCGGGAGTTTCCGCATTTCACCGTCGATAATATTTAACAATCCCTTAGAGGAAATCCCGACTTGTTCTAAAATCGGCACAACCAAGCCCTGCTCATCTTTTAACAAAGCGCAAGAAAGATGCACCGGTTCAATCTGTTGATGATTACGCTCTTGGGCAATTTGGTAAGCCGTCTGGATTGCTTCCTGGCTTTTGACCGTAAATTTATCAAACTGCATAAAGTTCTCCCTTCAAATTTTGAGGCTAAATTTTTGCAATAGTCCTGCAAATTTTTTGGGCAATGAAGCCGACAATCGCACCGCATCAGCGTCGTAGGTGATCGCATGGACATGCCCTTCTTTATGCGCAAGATTAACCAAGTCCATACGATCAAGCGGCAGCGCAACTTCGATGGTTTCCATCAAAGAAGCAAGCTGATGTTCAATTTCAGCCAACAAACCAGAAATATTTTCTCCGCTTAACGCCGAAATGGCAACTGGATTTTTAAACGACTGTTTGATTTGCGAAACAACGCTTCTGTCGCCTAACTGGTCGATCTTGTTTAAAACAGTAATCATCGGCTTGTCATGGCCGTCAAGCTCACGCAAGACCGCCATGACCGAATCATAAAGATTGCGAAATTTTGGGTGGCTGACATCTAAAACATGAACGAGCAAATCCGCACTGGCCGTTTCTTCCAGAGTTGCTTTAAACGATTCGATCAAATGATGCGGCAATTCGTGCAAGAACCCGACGGTATCCGAAAGAACAATTTTTTGGTGATTGGGCAAAACCAATTGACGCGACAAAGAATCCAGCGTTGTAAAAAGTCCATTGTGCGTCACCTGCCCGGCATGAGTCAGGGTGTTTAAAAGAGTCGATTTACCTGCATTGGTGTAACCGACAAGCGAAACAAGCGGCACCCCGTCGTCCTGTCGTTTTTTCCGCCGCAACAAACGCTCCTGACTCACATCTTTTAAATCGTGACGTAAACGATCCACCCGTTCACGGATTTTACGACGGTCCATCTCGAGTTTGGTTTCGCCCGGGCCCATCGTGCCGATGCCGCCGCCTAAACGCGACATTTCAACTCCGTGTCCGACCAAGCGCGGCAAAAGGTATTCCAACTGGGCCAGTTCAACCTGCATTTTGCCTTCCTGACTTTTAGCCCGTCGGGCAAAAATGTCTAAAATCAACTGTGTGCGGTCAATGACTTTTTTGCCAATCGCTTCTTCAAGATTACGCTGTTGATTCCCCTTTAAATCATGATTAATAATCACCGTATTAATATCTTTGGCGACGCAAAGATCGGTAATTTCCTTGACCTTGCCTTCGCCTAAAAACAAACTCGGGGTAATCTGGTCAAGCCGTGTCAAAACTTTGTCGACGACAACGCCACAGCAGGCGCTGACTAATTCTTCCATCTCAAGAGCCAAATCGTCAAAAGTCCAATTGCTGCGCTCTGTTTTAAGCTCGACGACAACCAACAAAACTTTTTCGAGTGATTTCATGTTTTCCTTAATATATTTAATATTCGTCCGGCGAGATCTTCGGCGTTGTCTTTGTCATTAACCTCTAGCCAGTTAATCCGCTTATCCTTACGAAACCACGTCAATTGCCGTTTGGCCAAATTGCGCGTATTTTTCTTTATCAATTCTTTTGCGGCCGCAAGATCGTATTGACCGTCTAAATAGGCCAAAATTTCGCCTACGCCAATCATCCGGCTGGCAGTCAAACTCAATTTCCGGCCCCGAATCGCCTTGACTTCATCGACTAAACCGTCAGAAAACATTTTTTCGACACGCTTGTTGATCCGCTCATAGAGCTTTTCACGTTCCCGATCAAGTCCAAAAATCACGACGGGACAATGCCCCCAAAGTCCACAGCGTTTTTTTTGCAACTCTGATATCGGGATTTTTGTCGACTCAAAAACTTCCAAAGCCCGGACAATGCGCCGGCTGTCATTGGCATGGATCCTGGATGCGGCCTGAGGATCAATATTTCTCAACTGCTGATACAGGACACCGGGGCCCTGTGTTGAGGCGATCTTTTGCAGCTTTTGGCGCAAATCCATGTCCACCCCTTGAGTTTCAAAAATCCCGTCGAGCAGAACCTGCATATACATCCCGCTTCCTCCGACGACAAGAGGATGTTTTCCTTTTGCCATAATCGTATCGATAGCCAAACGCGCCGCCTTATTAAACATCGCCACATCAAATTTTTCCTCAACGCAAACAACATCCAACAAATGATGGGCAATGCTTTTACGTTCGTCTAAGGAAGGCTTGCTTGTCGCAATCGAAATTTCCCGATAAACCTGCATCGAGTCACACGAAACGATTTCGCAAGGCAAATGACGCGACAACGCCAGAGCAACATCCGTTTTTCCAACCGCTGTTGCGCCGACTAAAAAAATTATGGTTTGACGATCCACGCGTTGTTAAGGATAAATATGGGTAGGGTAACCCTGGTTGCTCAAATGCTCTTGCATACGGTTGGCTTCATTCAAACTTTTTAACTGCCCAACACGCACACGATAAAATACACGGCCTTCCTTGTCCTGTGTTTCGACAAGATAAGCGTACTCGCCTTTTTGCTTTAGCTCGTCGGCCAAAGCTATCGCCCGGTTTTGGTCAAGGAAAGAACCGACCTGAATAGCAAAATACCGTTTCTCTTCCAAGAGCTGGCGCGCGCTGTGCGCTTCAAAACTTTTTGGAAAATCACGGATAATCTTTTTAAGATACCCTTGCGCTTTGTCCCAGCGCGAAAGCTTAAAATTAGCGCGGGCCAGTTTCAAATAAATGACGCTCAAAAATTCCGAATGCGGACGTCTGGATAAAAACTGTTCGGACTGCCGCAGGTCCTCTTCAAAATTTTGTTCCATCCCCAAAGAATCGATAATACCAAGCCATGCTTTGTCATACAGATTATCCGTCGGGGAAGAATGCAAAACATTCTCAAATTCGCTTCTGGCTTGTTTATACTCTGCTAATCCCAGCTGGCTAATTCCTAAATAATAGCGAACTTGGGCGATCTGAGGACTAGCAGGATTTTCGGCAAGAAAACTTTCAGCCAAAGTTTTTGCTTTTTCAAAATCTTTGTTCATGATCGCGGTTTCAATATCGCTTTGCGCGGTAAAACCGCACAACAAACAAAAACTCAGAAGCAAAAAAACACTTAAAAGGATGTGGGAATATAAAAACGATTTTCGCATGCAGACATGATAACAAAAACAGGAGGGTTTATCTATGGGAATTTCATTAGAAAAAATCTTAAGCTTGTCGGGAACGTTTAAATTCAGGCCGCGCGGCCTGAATTTAAAGCAGAAAGACTACTTTCCTTTAAGCCCGTTGGCAAGATCGTCAATCAGGTCTTTATAGTCTTCAATGCCGACCGAGACGCGAATCGTTTCACGCGTAATCCCCGAAGCTTTAAGCCCAGCCTCGCCCATCGAAGAATGGCTCATCGACCAGGGATGTTCGATCAAAGACTCGACCCCGCCTAACGATTCGGCGAGAGAAAAAAGTTTTAATTTCTTAAAAAACTTGTTGAGTTCAACTTTCTTCGTGTCCAGCTCAAAGGCGAGCATGCCGCCAAAACCTTTCATCTGCTTGCGAATCAAGTCTTGCTGAGGATGGCTGATCAAACCGGGATAATAAACTTTTTTGACATTTTTGTGACCTTCCAGGAATTTGGCAATGCTCAGCGCATTGGCTTGATGAGCTTCCATTCGATAGCTGATCGTCTTAGCCCCGCGCAAAACCAGCCACGCGTCAAACGGCGATTCTGCCACACCCAACGCATTAACCAGATAACGGATCCGCTCTCCAAGCGCCTTGTCATTATAAACAATCGCGCCACCAACGACGTCGCTATGGCCGTTAATATATTTTGTCGTCGAGTGCACAATCAAATCCGCGCCAAAATCAAATGGGCGCTGAAAATACGGCGACAAGAAAGTATTGTCCACGGCGGTTAAAATTTTTTTGGACTTCGCAAGTTTAATCACAGCGTCAAGATCAACAATATTTAAAAGCGGATTCGACGGCGTTTCGATCCAAATCATTTTGGTCTTCGGTGTGATAGCCGCTTTTACTTTGGCCAAATCGCGCATATTAACGAACGAAAACGACAAGCCCATTTGCGGCAAAACCTGATTAAAAAGCCGGTACGTGCCGCCATAGATATCGTCCCCTGTCACAATATGATCGCCGGCTTTACACAGAAACAGTGCCGCCGTGATCGCAGCCATCCCCGTTGCCGTTGCCGAGCAGCCGATGCCGCCTTCTAATTTAGCAATATTCTCCTCGAGCGCGCTGCGGGTGGGGTTGCCGCTGCGGGTATAATCGTAGCCTTTGTTTTTTCCTAAAGCGTCAAAATAAAAAGTCGAAGTCGGATAAATCGGGGTCGTCACCGAATTGTAACTATTATCTTTATAAACGCCGGCATGAACAGATTGTGTGCG
>CAZWOH010000058.1:0-10127 GCA_964635405.1 uncultured Planctomycetales bacterium
GGAAACGTTCTCGGCTGTCTCAATTTTTTTATTCTACACTCTCCCCATCGTAATAATCCACCGAAGGTTGTTCTTTGATAATAAACCGCACTTTGGCTCCGAGAGGCCCGGTTTTGGGGTCACTGCATCCGACCGCGGCAAATTTCTTAGAGTCAGGATAGCCGACAACTTCTGTCGTAAGCATTGTAGAAATACAAAGATATTTGAGCGTGCCTTGTCCGGTATTCTGTAGCGAATGCGAAAATTCTGGTCCCGGAGGATAAGCGATATAGTCGCCCTGTCCGACGGCCACAGTTTCTTTGCCGATCCGCGCTTGCCCCGTTCCTTCGATGATAAAAATGCCTTCTTCATTGGCGCAGTGGTAATGGTTCGGAAAAGCGCTCCGGCCCGGCGGCACTTCAAAATAACCACAGCCCAGCGCAAAGCCGCCGCTGGGTGCTGCCAAACGTTTTGCGCTAAAAGCGAACTTGTTGCCTTTTTCGACAACGCGCGCTTCGACTTCATTGATGTTCGTGATGTTAGGATGTCTCTTACCCATAGCTTGTCCCTTCATGTTCTGGCCTGTCCTGCTTTTTTCAGGCCTCAATTATACAATTAACCTTCATTAAAGTAAAACGGCGTCTTTCGACGGCGGTTGGGGACACTGCTGGTGTAAATTTGAAATTTTTATAGTGTTGTTGAGAAACGGTCCCCAGTATTTCTCGGGAAGACACGACTTGCCTATTGCGGCGCTGCTCTGTTTTTTACTATGCTAATTAATCGTTAAGTCTTGGAACGAGAATTGGTTCTTCTCTCAAATATCTCGTTTTTTAAAATTTAATGTGGTCCCAAAAAAAGTTTCAAATTTTTGATAGCATTCAAGTCCGACGGTATCAAAAAGAGCGACCACCTCTTTTTGCGTCATTTGATCAGGGTCACCTTTCATTTCAGAGACTGAAACTATTCCATCGCATTTAAGTGTCCGAGCTATTTCTTGGGCATATATTTCACGGTTTTGGACTTCACCAAGTACAGTCACCATAAATATCCGATCAAAAAGATTGTTTTCAAATGGGAAATTGCGTCCATCTGCACGATGAAATTGAACATTTGATAAGCCGTGCTTATCAAGGCGCCGGCGCGCTAAATCAAGCATTTCCTGCTGAATGTCAAACAGATCTAGGAGTCCATGCGAAATGGTTCTTGCGACCTCAACGCTAAAATATCCTGGTCCAGGTCCGATTTCAAGAACCCTCAAGTTGTTCTTTAAATAAAGCCTTTTAATCAGAGTCTTAGGTGACAGAAAAAGATTACGAAAAGGAATTAATAAGGTAAAGGCCATCTGATAAGGAAAAACCCCTTTACCCACAAAACGGCCAGATACGGATTTTAAACTATTTTCAGACATGTAAATTTTGCCTCAACGTCTATTTGCGTAAATTTTAATTAGAAAATTTTTTAATGTCCGTAGATAGTCATCTATGGACAACCATATTAGGCGGTTGAACACTTTTGGGGTACTGAGAAATGCTTCGATTATTTTCTGCTTTTTATTACTGATCTTGTGCTTTGTATTTTGGATTGTATATTTCAGATCGTTTAATGACCCAAGGTTCAGCCTCCCCCGCCTTCTCCCATTCTTTAAAAGCCGGCAGATCCAGCATTGTTTTAACGTACGCTTTAGACAAACCTTTCACGTCCACCCCATAGGTCCGCAAGCGGGTGACGACCGGCAGAAACATCGCATCCGCAACAGTAAAATGGCCAAAAAGAAATGGTCCTTTGGCATGGAATCTGCGTCGACAACTTTCCCATATTTGAAATATCCGTTTGATATCGGCATCAACCTCAGGCCTCATCCCTTCTGCGGGATAATGCCCTCGTAGATTCATCGGCATATAAGTCCTGAGATTTGAAAATCCAGCATGCATCTCTTGGGATATCCAATAGGCCAAAGCCCTGTCAGACAATTGAGCAGGCCACATTTTTTTCTTCACAAAAAGATCGGACAGATACTGACAAATCGCCAACGATTCTCCAATGACAAGTTTGCCGTGAATTAAAACGGGGACCTTGCCTTGAGGGGAGTATTTTAAGATTTGTTCTTTATAGGATCCCTCATACAAGGGGATCAGGATTTCTTTGAAGGGAATGTCGAAGTATTTTAATAAAATCCATGGCCGCAGTGACCATGAAGAATAATTTTTGTTGCCGATAACGAGGGTAAAATTTTTGGTCATGGCGCTCCGATTCAAAGTTAAGGACAAAGCCCGATTGTTTTTGTCCCTTGGTTTTCATAGTGTTATATACAATTATCATCCCTTAACAGAATTTGCAAGCGTCTGGCGTATGGAGAGTCCTTAACCTACTGCTTGTAAATTTTTCGCGATTTGTCCGTCACCCAAAATTCCATGTACTTGCCTAACATCAATCGCGTTTGAGCGTCTAAAGCCGGTAAAGCGCTGAGAAACACAATAACAAATGGCATCAAAAGCCATTCAAAAATATGCCCGATTTTTCGAAGCCAACCAAATTGAGTCGAAGCTTTAGGCAAGATCGCCAAACTGAGTAAAATGGAAATCATTAAAGATAAAGTTGACAATCGAAATATGGTACCGGTTATGTGCGGTTGGTTGTAATAAATAATCGAGTTTTGAAATTCCCGTCCGGCATGAAGCGCAGGAAGCCATCCTAAAATTGTCAGTAAAAACCCCCATGTCGCCCAGGAAACATGGCCTTCGAGCATCTTAAAACTATGGCGGACTTTGTTATATAAGGAGATTTGAGGTGACTGAAGAAAGCCGCGAATGATAATGGGAAAGTTTTCGACCCCGTACGCCCAACGTCGTCGCTGTTTGTAAATATTGAGCGCTGTTTGCACCCAATTTCCGGCAATCGTCGCATCCATCGAAACCGTAATTGACATCGGCACAACTTTATAATTTCCGTGATGGTGGATGTAAGCTTTCCAAAAGATGGCCGAATCATCAGAGATCATATCCCGCGGCCAATAATCCATTTCCACCAGTGCTTTAAAACTCATACTGTGGCTGGAAAACGTCACCAGTTTTTCGGGATTCGTCGATTCAATCAATTGAAAGAAGGATGAACCGATTTCCATGACCCGCGAAAATCCCGGGACATTCCAAATGTTGTTATTATAAACAGGAATAGGTTGATAACTTGCGGCTAAGCGGTCCGGAGTTGTCAAAAAATAATAGGTCAAGCAGGCAAAATATTGATGGTCAACAACGGTATCAGCGTCGAAGCATGACGCGACAACATGGTCATAGGGTATTTTCATTTCAGAAATCAAATGCGCCGCTTGCATTGCTGCAAAAGTGGCATTAGCACCTTTAACGCGCGCCTCACCCGGGAGATTCGCTGGATGGATGACCGACTGGAAACGATAAAATTTATCCCGATACTGATTGATCAAAAGATCAACTGCTTGTTTTGTCGATTCAGGGGACTTTTCTTCAACGGCAAAAAATACAATGAACTGTTTTACGGGAAAAGTTTGCAGGGCCAGCGCTTGAATCGCAGGCGCAATGACTTCGAGTGGCTCTTTGGCTACCGGAAGAATAATCAGATGATATATCTGATCCATGCTGGGCCGTCGGGAATCGTCTTGAGCTAAAAGCGCTTCTTCGCTTTTGGTTTTTTGCGACCAATCGATTTTTGATTCGACTCTTAACTTGGCGAAGGAAAGGACGAGAAAAATCGTCATATAAATGAGCCGCAGAAACCAATAAAAAATAAAAGCAATGGCGACAATCGAAGCGACAAGGGGCTTTACAAAAGAAAGAAACAATATGGCCAAAAGGACTGTCCAGCTCACAACGCCGGGGATCATTTCAAAAAGCCGTTGGAGCTTTTGTTCGCGTTTGTCCAGATTCTCTTTTGAATACACAAATCTCATGGCAAGTTTTCCCCTTTATGAAGATATTCGGGAATCTTAAATACAATAAATTCATGTCGAGGGAGAATGGTCGTGGCCATAAACTGCCGTGTTTTGTCGTCGATATAATAAACAAGTCCCGTATCGTTGTCATACAAAAAATCGTCATTTGTCCTGACGACATCGCCGATAAAAGGTTTATCTGCCATTTCTGACTCAGTGATTTTAATCTGGTCCCGGTCACGGTAAAATATATGCGTCCCTTTGTTGACCCATGTTGCTTGTTGGATGTCCTTGCCGCCAACGGATAACCAGTTAATCGCTGGTCCAGTTTCAAAAATCCCTTCGGTCGATGTTTTTGTAAAATCAATCATCCCCAATTTGTTTTTTGTCCAGACAATGATACGGTTGTGCGAAAGTTCATGACTAAATCCGCGGATGCCTTCGCTGGCAAATAAATAAGGGACCTTGTTGGATAAAAGAGATCCTGTCTGGCTCAAAAAAAGAATGAGGTTTTCCGAGAACGGATGGACGATGAATTTTTCGGCAGTACGAAATTCGGCAGGCAGTTGGGGCAGAGTTCCAGTTAAAGGCTCTTTCTCGGCGCGGGGATCATTAAATCGTAAGAATTGATTGTCGGCTGTCACCACCAAAGCCGAATGATCAAACAGGCTGTAACCCTTCGTCGCCTCAGTGATAAGTTGGGGTTGTTTTTCTGCCCGATTAAACCAGTAAAGTCCTTTGGTGGGACTATAGAAAATTAAATTTTTATCATTTTCATCCCACTGGATGTCTTCGAGATTATTATCGATTACGGAGGAGATATCCTCGAGCTGTAAACTCCCGCTATTGACACGGCCCAAGAGATATAGCGGCATGCTTTGCAGGACGCAGGAGAGAAAAATCGTCGCACTGTGAGGCATGGTTTTGACCGACAAAAATCTTGCGTCTGCGTAAACGGGATCAGAGGCAAAAGGCGATTCAAGGTTTTGGGCATGTGGTAAAGAAGAATTTGTAAAAGAAGAGGCTTGTTCAATCAGATTTTCTTTATAGCGGTAAATCCGCAAATCTTTGAGGGCAGGCCCTTGCGTGAGCATAAAGAATGTATTATTTTCTGTTGGGATCAGCCGATCGAAGCGCTGGTTACTGATTATTTGGGTTTCCCAGAGCTCGGGGATCAAAAGGATGTTCTCGAGCGCCACAGCCTCGGATTTTTGGACGCTGAGTTTTTTGTTCCAGGTTTTGTGGCCAGACAAAGAAATGGAGACATCATACAAGCCCGGATGAAGGTCCCTGAGCAGTGCCGGTGATTTTTTCCCGGTACGTTTGCCGTTGATTGAAATGTCCGCGCCCTGAGGGATTGTACTGACAGAAATCAAACCTGTCGCACTCATCATTTTTTGCCGGCCCGGAGTGATAATAATCCCCAGCGCATCTAAAATAATTATCGGACACAAAACGACATAAAAAATAGCAAACAGGTAAAAAAGTATTTTTCGCAGTTGGAGCACGCTATCCTCTCGTTTGGGCAGGATTTACTTTTTCCCAACGTGTTTTATGTTCTCTTTTTGTTTTAATGCATGCAAGAATTTAACTGAATATCAATCGACAAGATGTGCTTAATAAACCATTTGGCAATCATCATCGAAAGTTGTTGAGCCCCTTCTTGCGGAAAATTATTTTTTTCGAGATCATCGCGCAACGCAGAATATTCTTTGATAAAGGCTTGATGCTGGCTTTTGTTTTGTAATGCCGCCGGGCATTTGCTGGCATGCATGCAACCTTCTTCAAAACTAAAATGCATTTTGATGTAATCATCTAAATATTTGACGCATTCTTTCGCCTGTTTTTGGGAATCTGTTTTTTGATGGCTGTCATTTAAATCCCTCAACAGGCCGAATAGTGTTTTATGCTGAAGATCGATTTCAGAAACACCTGTATTATATTCATCTTTCCATTCAAGCATTGATTTCTCCTGTTTAATCTGAGGGTTATTGTAATGTGTTAAAAGTTGTATCTTTGAAAAAGGTCTATTCTGTTTGTATCCGCTTGATCAATTGATTGACTCGATCGGCGACTTCTTTGGCTAATTCGTCCTCGGGACGGACGGCGATTTCTCTTTTGGCCCCGGTGATGAGGATTTCGTCAATTTCTAAAATCAATCGGCCAAACGGATTGACCAAATCATAGGCGATCTTAAAAGCCAGGACCATAAAAACAAACAGGGAAATAAAAATAAAACAAATCGTCGCATAAAACCATTGGGCAATGCAAGGGCCAACCAGCATATAGGATTTATTTAAAATCAGAGAACTGACTTGAGTATTCATTAAATAAACAACAATCAGCAGAGCTGCGCTAATCGCAAACAGCGGGGCTGTGATTAAAAAAATGATCTGCATTTGGTACTTATTATTCAGTGCGAAAATATTGCGTCGGATTTGTGAAGTCATTTAAGCTCCTTTGGCAAGATTGAAAATTTTAGGAACGTGATTATTAGCTACTAACCCGTGTGAATTATAGTAGCTTTTGGAGTTAAAATCAACGCTTGGCCCGTGAATTCTATGTAAATCCGTTTTTATTTATAGTTCAGGTTTTTTAAAACCATTTTTAATGCAGCACGAATCTCTTGAGATTGAGGGTCTAAACGTTGTGCTTCTTTAAGCAGATTGACGGCTTCTTGCAGGCGTCCTGTATTCGTAAAAGCGATCGCGAGGTTTTTTAAGACAGCAGGTTTTACGAATCCTAACGTGAGGGCTTTTTGGTAACAGTCAATAGCGCGCTGATATTGTCCCATCTGTGAGTAGACCACACCCCAATTATGATACCCGACGGCAAATTCTGGCGAAAGTTCGACAGCCTTTTGGGCATAAAAAAGCGCGTCATTAAATTTCTTTTGACCCGCTAAAGCCATGGCGAGATTTGAAGCAACTTCCGCTGAGTTTGGATTTAAAGTCAGCGATTTTAAAAAGCATTCGGTAGCTTCTTTGTCTCTGCCTTTTGCGAATAAATCACTGCCCAGATCATTCCAAATCCGAACATTGTCAGGCTGTTTTGAAAGGACATCTTTCCAAAGTTTTTCTTCGCTTTGATAAATTTTATTTCGCTGATACGTGACCCCTCCGAGCATGAGTGCCAAAATCCCTACGAGGATTACAAAGAATACATTGCGACTTTTAGGGTTCACATACCGGTCGATCATCATTTTGATTGCGCCGCTAAAAATAATCGTCAGGCACGAAAGCGGGAGATACATCCGGTATTCATAAATCAAGTCTTTGAGTGGAATAAAGCTCGATGAGGGCGCTAGGATAACAAAAAAACTTAACCCCAAAAAACTTATCTCAGGATGTCGACGATATAAGCAGGTCAGAATAATAAGTGCCGTCCCAATGATAATCAAGGATGGCGCAAGAATAGAAATATCCTTAACCGCAGGCCATTGATAATCAAAGATCAGCGGGTTAGGCCAGATGGCCAATTGTAAATAACGCAAAACGACACGCGGCTGATTGATCGCATATTCCAGAGGCGTGATTCCTTGCATTCCAAACCCGGCGGTCAATGTCTCTTCCGGTCGGGTCGTCAGATAGAGAAAGATCATGACAGCCCACGTAACGCTCAAGCTTAAGTAGAGCCAGCGATGATCCTTAAAAGCTTTCCCAAACGAAGGCGAAATAAAAGCACGGTCGTAGAGCAAAACCACGACAGGCAAAGCCAGCGCAACTTCCTTGGTTAGCCCACAGAACAGAGCGCTAACCCCTGCACTGACTAACCACTGGATTTTTCGGGTTGTAAAGTATTTAACCGAAAAATACAACGTGATCATAAAAAAAAGGGCCATTAAGGATTCAGCCCGCTGAATGATATAGGTTACCGCTTGCGTTTGCAGTGGATGACAGACCCAAAGCAATGAAGCTCCGAAGGCTAAAAGGACTGCATCTCGACGGACATTTTCTCCCATTGATGGTAAACGGCAGGTTTTTACGGTCAAAAGAAACAAAGACAATGCCGTTAAAATGTGGACACTGAGATTAAAAACATGAAACCCAAACGTATTTAAGCCGCTTTGATGAACGTTAAACGCCAAGCTCGCATAAAGAACAGGCCGGCGATTATTGAACAAAAATTGCCATGGCCAATGCAAAGATTGGATTTTGGGATTCAACACAATTTGTGTCATGTCATCAAATAGAAATGGGACGTGAAATGTATTTCGGTAGACGAGCAGTGCGGCGAAACAAACCACATTCAGGCCTAAAATCAATGACATATTTTTTCGCAGGTAAGTGGTTGTAATGCAAAATTTGGGTTTAATCCGGGGAGCCATGTTTTAGCTTTTTGTTTAAGGCCTGCAGATTTTTTTGAGCGCCCCCATGTTGGGGATTGATGGCAAGCGCTTTGCTAAAATCTTTAGCGGCCTGATCAAAAAGTCCCATCGTCGCATAAACATTCCCTCGGCCGTAATAGGCATCAGCGTATCTGGGATTTAATTTGATGGCCGCATTATAATTTTCGAGCGCTTCTTTAAGCATTCTTTTTTGTTCAAAAACAATTCCTCGATGAGCATAAACTTCGCCGTTTCGCGGATCAATTGACAGCGAGCGATTAAAGTCTCTTAAAGCCAGGTCATATTGTTGTTTTATACCAAAAATCAAACCGCGCTTATTATAAGCCATGGCCGAATTGGGATTAAGGCTTAAGACTTTTTGGAAATGTTCAAACGCTTTGTTAAAGTTGCCTTGTGCATAATAAAAATCACCGAGATTAAAATGTGCTTCGCTGTTAGAGGGATCAATATCCACGGCTTTTTGAAAATTTAAAAGCGCGTTTTTTTTATCCTGTTTCATCGCATAAATAATTCCGAGATTATTGTAGGCCTCATCAAAGCGCGGACTTAGTTGCGTAACTTTTAAAAAGTCTGCCAGGGCAGCGTCGGTTTGTCCACCGGCGCCGTACATTTGTCCGCGGCTATTGTAGCCTTCCGGATAAACCGGATCGACGGCAACAGCTTTATTAAAATCGGCAAAAGCCAAAGCATATTTTCCCTCATCTTTGTAAGCTTCGCCGCGATTGACAAGGGCCATCGCATTATCAGGATAATACTTTAGCTCATGGCTCCAGAAGGCAATACTCGATTTCCAGACAGATGTTTGGACAAAGGATTTTGCGCTTAAAAGTATCGTGATGAAAACAAGACACGCTGTGGCAAACCACCGAAGGTTTGGCGTCGGCATTCGTTTGAGAAGTTGATCCGCGCCATAACCGATCAAAAAGCAAAACCCAAGGCTGGGCAGATACAAAAAGCGGTTTGAAACCGGTGGTAGATATTTGATGTCATCAAAACGCAAAAGAAAGAATATCGATAGAAAGTAGAACAGAATTGCAAAAATAAAAAGCCGCTGGCGTCTAAAACGCCAGATCGCATAAATAAGAAGCCCTAAGCTTAAGAAAGATATGGCAAACTCCGGCGTGCTTAAAGAAAAAGGCTTCGGAAAACGGTAAAAAAGGACGAGGTCGACGGGAAAAAGGAATTTGTAAAAATAAAACATCAAACACCAAACCCACAAAACAATCGCTTCCCCTGCCTGCTGGATTGGGTTGCGAGCGTTTAAAAGATAGGTCATAAGCGAAATTGGTACAATATAGAGAAAATGCGGGATTTTATCCAGCAGCATCCATTTGTTAAAACAACGTTTTTTGTACCAATCGCAAAGCAAAAAAATCAACGGCAGGCTAAGCGCCATGGACTTTGCGAGAATACTCAGTATGCCAAAGATCATCGTGGCCACGTAATAGGTAAATTGGCGCTTTTCTAAATATTTCCAGTAAAAACACAGGGCCAGCATATAAAAAAACGAATAGAGAACGTCCTTTCGTTCGGTGACCCATGCGACCGACTCGACATGCATCGGGTGTATTCCAAATAATAGCCCTGCGACAAATGCCGCAAAAAGCGGCAACCCCAACTGCAGGGCAAAATAAAAAATCAAAGCGGTCACGCTAAGATGCAAAAGTAAATTATCAAAATGATAAATAAACGGCTGGTATTTAAAGAAGTGATACTCCACCGCAAAGGACAATGCCGTCAGCGGGACATAGGTCGGGTTAAAAGGTTTTGTAAAAATCGATTTGATGTGAGCACCATCGAGCGCCCGGACCGAGGCATTATCGTAAAGATGCAAATTGTCGTCGTTATTGACAAAACCGCTTTTGAGTGTTGGCCAATAACAGACAAACGTCACAA
>CAZWOH010000058.1:10227-11618 GCA_964635405.1 uncultured Planctomycetales bacterium
GGATCGATTTCTATCGCTTTTTTAAAATAAACGAGCGCTTTTTCATTGTCTTTTTTCATTGTATAAATAATGCCGATATTATTATACGCTTCGTCAAAACGAGGATTTAGTTCAATGACTTTCAAAAAATCCTTCAAAGCCTCGTTGATGTTTCCCCGCATGGCCGACAATTGCCCGCGGCTGTTGTAGCCTTCGGCGTATTTTGGGTCAACGCGGATGGCGTTGTTAAAATCTTCAAGCGCCTTGTCGTATCGGCCAATATCTTTATAGGCCTCCCCTCGATTACCATAACCGGTAGCATTGTCAGGGTAATGGGTCAGTTCGTGATTCCAAAACGGAATGCTGTCCTTCCAAAGTTGCGTTTGGGCAAATGTTTTTGCGCCTAAAAGAATCGTGATAAGAATGGCGATCACGTATACAATTTTGCGAAGGTGTTCTTTTTTGAGGAGTTGATCGAACGAATAACCGATCAAAAAACAAATGCCAAGACACGGCAGGTACATAAACCGGTCGGCAACGATGTTTTTATCAACGGCATTGTCATATCGAAAAAGAAAAAACATGGAGAAAAAATAATAGAGGCCTGCAAAGACAACCCAACGCTGACGTCGGAAAATAAATAATACGATCGTCAAAATTCCAAATAAGCCGACGGAGCCTAAATAATGCGGATTGGTCCATGAAATCGGTTGTGGCAGCGCATACATTGGCACCAGAGTTAACGGAAAAAAGAATTTGTGGACGTAAAAAACGGCCGTCCAAATCCAGATGATAATGCCCGAAGATATATTTTCTCCGGGAACACGCGCATTTAAAGAGTAGGTTATCCAGGCAATCGTGACGATATAAAGAAAATGCGGGACTTTATCAAGAATCATCCATTTGTCAAAAGAGCGACGTTTGAGCCAATCGCAAACAAAAAATATCAACGGCAAGCTTAAGGCCATTGGTTTGGAGAGAATGCTTAAAATACCAAAAACAATCGTCAGAACATACGGTTTAATCTCTCGCCGGGAAAGATATTTCCAGTAAAAAGACAAAGACAGCATATAAAAAAATGCATACAACACATCTTTTCTTTCGGTGACCCACGCAACCGATTCAACATGCATCGGGTGAATGCCAAATAATAACGCGGCTGCAAACCCTGCACGAAGTGATAAGCCAACCTGCAGAGCAAAATAAAACACCAGGGCTGTCACGCCAAGATGCAACAGGATATTGTTTAAATGATAAATAAACGGGTTGTATTTAACAAAATGATACTCAACGGCAAAAGAAAGAAATGTCAGCGGCGCATAAACTTTATCGACGCTGGTTGTAAATATTTGTCGGATATGGGCTGGATCCAGAGCCCGGATTGAGGAATTTTCGAGAATGTGCGTATCATC
>CAZWOH010000059.1:0-11505 GCA_964635405.1 uncultured Planctomycetales bacterium
AATTCATAGCCAAAAGATTTGAGCGTCGGACGGCTTTCCCACTCGAGCGGAAAAAATCCCAAAACAAAACTAAATCCGCAAACAAAACAAATCATTAAAATAAAGTACAGCACTTTTCGCTCCTGATTAAAAATCTTTAAACGTACTAATTTTCCAAATCATAAATCCGCCTATGACCTCCGACACAGCCGCATAAACAAGCAAGGCCCGTCCCGTCGGAGATTGAAACATATGATCAAAAAATCCCGGATTAGACGAATAAATAAACATAAAAAACCCGACCGGCAACATTGACATGACCGCGCCCTGAATTTTTCCCTGTAAAGTCAGGGTTTCGATTTGGCCCATAATTCTTTTTTGTTCACGCACAACCAAAATGATACGTTCCAAAATGACCGGCAAGTTCCCGCCGGTTTCGCGCGCCAAAAGAATCGCTGTAATCAGCTGTTGTAAGGCCGACGAAGGCATACGATTATACAAATGGTTTAACGCCTCATCAAGAGAAACACCCATTTTGTTTTCGCCTAACACCGTCGAAAATTCCTGATTGATCGGATCCGGCATCTCATCGACCACCGCCTCCATCGCCTGAATCAGGCTTAAACCCCCGCGAAAAGAGCTGGACATAATCATGAGAGCATCGATCAGCTGATTGTCAAACTTTTTCTTATTCTGCGCCAATAAAATCTTTGCATAAAACCCGGGCACCATAAAACCTATAATAATCCCGATCCCGATACCAAACAGCCGCAGCGTCTGGTCTTCGATCAAAAAATAAACAACAGCCCCCGCACCCAAAGGGGCCCAAATATAAAGCTGCAGGATCTTTTTAATTTGATCTTTGGGCATCATGCGGTCCAAACGATTGGACATCATCTGGGTCCGCTGCTGACTAAAAGAAAGAGAAAAGTTATACGCCATCGGGATAACCGCAAGCCCGATCATCGCCGTCACCAAAAAAATCATGACCATCAAAATAACCATTGCCATCCTCACCTAAAAATTTGAAATTTACAGCATCGCTTTTTTAAAAAAATCTTTACTCGCACCGCGCATCGCCACGACATTTTCCTGTTTTACATGCGGTACACTTCTCCGCATAATCTGACAAAGGCGTTACCCCGTCAATTTTAAGCAGAGTGCAATCACAAGTTTTTTGATAACAATCCTCGTCGACCCAAACTCCTGTCGCCTCATCCCAAAAACAATCGAGCGTCCCGTCTTTTTCGCCGACTGTGCCAAACCCGCGAGGGTCATATTGTTTGGTTTGACCAAAAACATCTCCGACAGCTTTCCATCGTCCGGCAAAGCCGCGTTGAATATACCCGCGAAAACTGACCAAAACCAGCAGAATAATAACAATCGTCGCCGCAACTTCAATTGCCGAAAACCCTTTTTTGTTATTCATTTTTACCACCTGTCGCAGGGAACAAACTTCACCCTAAAGCCTTCAATGCCAGCGAAATAATATTCGGCGCAAGCTTCGCTCTGTATCCCATGCGCCAATAGATTTTTATGCACAACCTCCCAACACTTTGTATATTCGGAATCAGCCGCCGAAACAGGATTTTTATTTAACATAAAGGCCGCACCCAGATGATTGCGATCATCCGTTTCGGGCAAATGAAGCCAATCGTTCAAATCCGGATCGATAAATTTTTCGCATGTTTTACGTAACCCTGCCGGATCCGGGGTCCCGGTCTTTGGATGCGACAAACGCGAATCCCATATTTGAGTCTTTCCCGGGAACAAAAGCCCGCGCAAATCTTTATCCTGATCATAACGGATCACCCGCGCCTTGGTTCTTCCAACCAAATTAATAAGCGTATAACAAACTTTTCCTTTTTTAAAAAACCGGGCTTTTTTGGTCTTGCTAAAAATTTTGGGCCACTCACTAGCAATACAATCTCCGGTGCAGCGACGAGGAATACGAGCCTCGACTTTAACGGCGTGCCAGTAACCATGTGGAGAGTCCCAGTGGAGACCACCTGGATCCTCATCTTGCCAAACATAAATCGCAAACGCCGGCAAATCGCCGGAATCACTTGTCATATACTTCTGGCGAGCGTCAATCAGTTTTTCCGCCGGAGCATCAGCAGGATGAGACGCATCAAAAGGTGTTCCCGCATCCAAAAATGCCGTGAGTTTTTGAATGGCGACCGTCAATATCCCGTCCGGCTTTGCCGGGTCCATGCCTGGCTTAAGCTGATCATTCGAAAGCGCCATCGCTTCATCATAGCGGCCCTTCAAAAATTGCAGACGATGCTTAAACTTTTCAACTTGAATTTGCGCTTCCTTGGCGCTGTCTAGCATCACTTGTTTATAATTACCATCCGCACAAGAAGCCTGGGCCGAATTCAACGCATCGGTGACATTATTATAATACGTCTTGTCCGAACATCCCCATGGCACAAATCCCGAACAGCTGCCAGCCCAGGAACATTTGCAGGCATTTCTGCTGGCGGCGACAGCACAATTTAAAACCGTCGTACCCGGATTACAAAAACCCGTACCACTAAAAGTCGATTCGGTTGCACATTTTGTATCAATGGCATTGATCTTCACATTGTCCGGATTAACAAATGCCGGCAAACTATAGGGCGCCCCCGACGGCAATGGCGGCTGTTTACAATTAGTCGTACATGACGTAATATCGCTGGACAATAAACAAGTATTAAAAAGATTTAGATTAACCGTGTCTTCCTGAAATTCACTTGCCCGTTTACCGGAAAACGCTTCATCATAAAAATGCGGCACTAAAGAACGCGGCAAATCCTTACATGTATCCGCACTACAATAAGCATGACAACGTTGAAATTTTTGCGCATTGCCAATAGCAGCAGGAACGCTCCCGGCATAAGTGCGCAGATTATTCGCATTCCAATTCAAACACGCAATCACATCCGCCACATCCCCACGTCCGTTTGCATTAACGTCAAAAGTCGCTAATTCGCCCGGGGGCGAAACATGAATGCCATCTGCCCCAGCAGGCACGCACCATGCCGCATTCGGACCAACTAACGACGGGCTAGGGTTTAACGTCAAAATCCAATTTTGAATTTTTGTATTTAACCATTCAAATTGTGCCCGCCAAATCCAAAGCATGCCAGGCCGCGGCAACTTTGTATAACTGCCCGTGCAGCTGTCCGGATCAGGGCAAGGCGGCTCTATCCAATCTGATATACCATCTGTTGTTTCTTCCCCTACACTTGGAATCCCATACCATTCTGGAAATATTGTTGCCAGCTGCATAAGACCAGCAGATGTCCCTCGGATTTTGCTTAATGACCGTTCAAGTTCAAAAAATTCAGGCATCCCCCCATAAATAATCTCATCCAACATATCATCTTGCCATTGATCTGCCGACGCTGCAATAACTCCTCCTGTTGTTTCTCCTGTTTTTTCATTAAAAGTATCTTCTGTATCTCCGCATTGCGGATTTGGAGTCCCAGGTAGCGCAGGGGCACTGGCAATGCCGTGCTTGGGACAATCCATCGAATACAAAGCCCCGTCGGCATGACTGCAATAACGGTCAGCCCCACGCTTCCAGCCACCCGTATATTGGTTTAAATCATAAACCGGCGACGGATCTGAATTGATAGCGCAAACATTATTTGCAACATACACATCCGTTGAAAGCCCGCCGACCAAATCCGGCACGACGGGAGGATCATTAGCGCCACCTTTATTGCTTTTATTAACACACCATCCTTGCGCTGTATTATTAACAACCGTTGCCGGACTAAAGGGCAAAGTCATCCGATAGGCGGGGCCCGAAATTTCAGGATATTCGGCCATATCTGAGGCAGGCGTACAGGCGCCGCCTGCTGTGTCACACCAATGACATTCATATTTGTCATAGGTCACATCCGAAAGCTTTGGCCCCCAATCTTTCATTTTATAAAGAAACGGAAAAAGTTTTGGCGCAGGTGTATTGGGTGTCGTTGCAGGCGGAGAAGCCCATCCATCCGGAGTCGCTAACGAAAAAAACGGGGCCGTATAATATCCAACGGTATCTTTGAGATGAAATTTTTGGTCGACAGGAATAGCGCCAGGGTCAGAATAATTTTCTTGATAAGCCAAATGCCAATTTGACTGATCTTTATTGGCATGATAAAGATGATGCTCATCATCACGTCCTAATTGCTCGCGCAAAGACATAAAATTGTTAAGCGAGTTTTCATAGCTAAAATCAAAAATATAAGGATACGCTATCGTGCCTCTAAACGGCGAACGATTCGCACAGGTCGGCCGAATAGCCTCGCATTCTTCGGGGACGTCGGTAATAGTTTTTGTAGAGTCCTCCGGATCAGGATGCGGACCTTGATAATTATCACAACAATAGTCGCATTCGGCGGGCGGATTAGAATCATAACAAGGATGCGATCCGGCAGTCGCATGCGTTGTATTATCCGGATAAAAAACAGGGTCCCATAATCCCCAATTATCAGCCCCTCCAAGAACCAACTCATGCATTTCCTTAAGAAAAGCTTCAATAGCTCCTTTATCCGATGCGGAAAGGTCTAAATAACGTTTGGTATTAATATAGGCAAACCGGCTAATCGTATCTTTAGGAATTGTTTTTTCCGGATCTTCATACCCAAACAGTCCGTCGCTATCCAGGTCATAAACATCCGGAAGTTTGACCTGATCCGTCACAGCCGCCTGCAGGGCTGTTTGCACCCCGCGCTCCATCACCTGACCGGTCATGGACAAATTCGCATTTTGCATTTTGTTCCACGCTTTGCTAATACCTGGATCAATAGAAGCAGCGACAACTAGCGATCCTACTTCCATCGCCAAGCTAACAGAGGCGGCAATAGCAATTTCTGAGGCAAAAGCTTGAAGGGCACCTAAAGCAGGTGGATAAAAAATGGAAACAATAATAATTACAATCAAAACAATAATCGTCAATAACGACATGAACCCCCCGCCATAGGATTTACAATATCTGAGCCGTCGTCCCATGGTCTCGACATATTGTTTCTGCCCATAGCTGGCAATAAAAGACGCCGTATTTGATGCTGACATACTGGCGGCTTTCATTGTAAGTGTTTTGGATTGTGAAACCAGCGTCAAGTTAATCGACGCCGCAAAAAAAACAAGGCCAATAGCGATCACGACAATCAAAATAACAGCGACTTGACCAGACCGCCCCGAAAGCGATGCGGTAATTTTTTTACGCCACGAATCCCGAATTTTGTTAATCAAACAAAACACGTCAAAATATCCCTTTTTTAACGAAACCGGTTTGAGCCAAAAATTGCACTATTGACCGTCGCTGCATCCATCGGCGTTCCTTCATAAAAAGTAGGACGGATTTGCCGGTAATTTTCATCAATATCGCTCGTCATAACACCTTCAACAAGTGTCCGCTCATGCGCTGCCGCTCGACTGGAGAGATCCTCTCCAACCCAAAAGAACACCCTGATCATGGCGAACAAAAGCATCACAATGACAATAACGCTAAACGTTCCTTCAATGAGCGTCTGACCGGTGGACAAACCCAACAAATTCCTTGAGGGTAAACGCAGTCTCCTTAAGATATCCCAAACGTCCAAAGAAACCAGGATTTTTCTTTTTTTTTGCATACTCAGCTTTAAAGTTCTGTTCTTGTCAACCAACTGCGCTTATTTTTATTATCAATACGGCTGCGAACATAAAGTTTTTTACTTGTCGTATCAAAACACGTCACTTGAATATTCGTCCCCGAAAAACAGTTATTGCATGCCTGCACAGGATTTAGAGCTGGCTCTCCGTCCCATGCCGGCGAATCTGAATATGTTCTGGGGTTGTCCCCATTGCAAAAACGCCCTGTATTATTGCTCAACTGAAACACTCTTTGAACAATGTCGACCTGATCGTTTATGTTCGTGTTGCGAATATATCGGCTTGTTTTCGCATCAAACAATTTTCCATCTTGCACACGGTATGTCGTCCCCGGTTCTGTAAAAGAAAACATTTGGCTCTCCGGCAAAAGGCCGACCTCAACGCCTTTTTGGCGATCGTCAATCGTAAAATCAAGATCTCCGGCTTGCCGGTCAATCACATTGAAACTGGCGGTCCTGTTGGTAACCGGGTCAACCGTACTTGACAAAATCTGCTCCTCCTGAAAATCTCCATCGACATCCAGAGAATCCTCCGTCGATAATTCGCCAACAGCCGCAACATCTTGCCATTGCCACATAAACGCCATTCTGCCGGCGCCACTGACAAGAGGATCTTTGCTGGTCCCCTGTTCTGCGACCTGATCTTTGCCTTCAAAGTTAACATCAAAACTTCCTGCTGAACTAAATCCGCTGCCCGGATAGTTTTGAACAACTTTATGCAACACCACATTGCCGCTGCCATCCAAACAACGCGAATCTGTTTTGTGCGGCTCACCACAGCTCGGAAAACCTGTCCCATCCGTCGGAAGATCATACTTAACAAAACCTGCCGTCGTAAAAGAAAATCTCTGGCCATTAATCCAGACATCAAAATACGGCAAAACCCCCGCCTCGCCAAAATCCTCTTTTTCGATAGGATAAAACAATTGATTGGTGTATGTCCCGCTACCGCTAGCAATCAAGGGAACACGGTCTCGCGAACCGAATCGATTTGCGAAATCTCCAGAAAGACGATCTTCGATAACCAAAGTCGAGCCCGTGTTGCGTCCTGGCTTTTCTTTAGTCGCCATTTCCAGCGATTTACTCATCGCGTACCGGGTGGCTTGCAATTGCACACGCATAAAATTGCCGCCGCTTAATGCTTGCCGAAAGATAAGACTGATGACAAAAATAAGAATGGAGCCAAAAATGGCTAATTCAACAGCCGATTGGCCTTTGGAATTGTTGCCGAAACATATTTTTGTTAAAACTAACATAAACTATTTTAGTACGCATCAACGCGAGTATTGCCGCCTTTTGTCTCGAGCATAACCGAGTTGTCAACTCTGATTGTTTCTTTACCCAAAACACCGACCTCCTCTACGCGGATCGTCGTTGTCGTTACCCCGCTAAGCCTCTGGTCAATATCCGTTTCTGTCGTCATAGGATCATATTGCTCGCCAATACTGTCAACGGATGTCTTCATGCGCCCCTGAACACCGCGCTTAAAATAAAGCTGCATGGCAAGCAAAGCGCCGACCAATATCGTTATAACGACAACATACTCCATGACTGATTGTCCCCGACGTCCAAAGATTTTTAACATAAATCCCCTTATTTTCATTTTTCTGCAGGCCCCAAATCCGACTTCGATTCAGTATCTGTGTCGACTCTTTCGTCATAATGCGTATAAACGCTGTGCTTTGTCCCGTCATAAAATTCTTTTTTCTTTTGTATTTTGTCTAATCGTGTTTTTACCTGAGTCGATATAAGTCCGTGACCGTCTTTCTGTTCGGCATTATTTTGATAACCAACTTCATCGGCAACGACCTTGACCATGCCTTGCGCGCCACGCTTGATCATCGGCGTCACAACCAAAAGAAGCGCAATCACAATACCGACAAGAAGCGCATATTCAACGATCGTTTGGCCTGTAATTTTTTTCAACGTACTAAACATAAAGAAATTATTCCGCATGAATTGCCGAAGCAACATTGGAAAAAGTCGTCGAAGTCGACGTCGAATTGATGCCTGACGAATATTTTCCCTCATGCCCAGCCCAAGGCTCAGCAGATTGAGTTGCGATTGAAGTTTCGTCCTTATCTGTTCTGGTATCCAAATAATAGGGCTCATACCCGTTTGGCAAAAGGCGATTTCCATAATACGTCACATACGTTGCCTTGACCTGGTTGTACATATACTGCCTGGCATCGCGAACTCTGCCCTGCAGAGCCCGTTTAACGTAAGTCGTCATCCCTGCAATCACCGCGACAATAATAAAAAAAAGAATCGCGTATTCAACCGCAACGCCTTGACCATGATTATTTTTTAATGTACGCATGAACATAAAATCATACAAATCCAAATATTATCATTGCGAGGAACCCCGTAGGGGTGACGAAGCAATCTCATGCCAAATATAAGTTAAAAACGAGATTGCTTCGCTCGCCTAAAAGCTCGCTCACAATGACCTTAAACTGTCCTCTAAAAGAACATGGCTTACTCAAGAAATTTTGTTCCCCCTTTTCAACGGGCCATCTCCCAAGTAAGCCATGCTCCCTATCTGTTATGTCAACCTTGAATTATGGTTTTATTTACCCCAATATTCATACGTCAGGTTAACAAGATTGACACTCATGTTCGTGATCGTTTTTTCGTCGGCACGAAGAACAGTGCTTTGATCTCCCGCCGAATTCGTTTCTGTTGTGTTGCTCGTGACCGTGACTCTTTTTATAACATTCGTATTGCCGGCTGAATATTGTTCGCCAATATCATCTGCGGCGCTACGTAAACGGCCCTGCACACCTCTTTTGATATACACCTGAATCGAAAGAAGGGCACCGATAACAATCATGATCAAAACAGCAGTCTCGAGCGTCGACTGCCCCTTTGCTTTTCTTAGGTACTTAAACATTGATAGTCCTCCTTTAAAATTAACCAATAAACACTTTTAAATACCGGTTGGCATACTCGGATGCAAGCCGGTATTGGTAGAACCATTCGCTAAACGGGTTCTGGTTTCATTCTTGGTTTGACCAATCGTTGAATTATTATGAATTGAAACGTCCGTTGATGATCGATCAACCTTATAACTGCTTTCTGTATAATACGGTTCGTATTGAACGGCATTTCCTAATTCGGACGTACCGTTAACCATATATTGTGCCGCGCCGCGAATTCTTGCCTGAATCGCACGCTGTGCGTAAGTCTGCATTGCAATAACCGCCGCAACAACCAGGGCAATCAAAAGCGCGTATTCCGCGGTCGTTTGGGCTAATTTACTTTTCAATAATTTCTTAAACATGTGTGACACCTCCGTAAAGGTTAAGCTGATTTTTCTTAACGAGAAGTTCTTAATCTGTTGGCCATGTCTTCCATGCCGTTGGTCCCCTGTTGCAAGGTCGCATTATAAGCTTTTCTGAAAATACCACTTGGGCCGAGGAAAATAATGAGAATCGCGATAACCCCGGTAACCATGATGATGTATTCCAAAGTGCTTTGTCCTTTTTTCTTGCGGTGAAGATTTTTAAACATTATGTTTCCTCCTTGATAACGACTTTATTACTTTGGTTTGTCTTCTTTAGTTTTTGTACCCTTCTTGAATCGCCTGTTGAGTTGCCTGCACTGAACGCGACACATAAATGCTCATGGCTAACATTGCCGACGCCACGACCGCCACGATGATGGCATATTCAATGAGGTTTTGTCCTTTTTTATTACGGATTAGCCACATCGCGTGCACCTTTTGTGTTACAGGAGATTCTTGCCCTTGGCTTTTTGCAACAAAAAGCGGATACAATTACAGGGCTCTATCGCCGCGACTTTTTGCGGGCCACGGCTCTCCTAGAGATTTGAAAACTAGGAGATAAAATTCCATCTTCCGATGGAATAAAAATCAATGTCAATTAGGAAGCGTACACATTAACGCTTCTGTGTATGAACTTTTAAACTATAACATACCGCCAACAAAGCTGTCAAGGCAACAACCCTATATATTTATTGAATTTATAAAAATATTTTTTTAGTTTTCTGTGGGGTGTATTTCCAAAACAACGCGGCGTCCTTGGGGGTCAAAAATAACCTGGCTATTGAAACGATTGATCGCATTTTTTAATATCGTAAAGCGCAGGTCCTTTGGGGCTAGCTCAAAAGAAACGCTTTCAATGCGTTTTTCCTCAAGGATAAAGCCAGGAAGTTCATAAATCTCTTGATATGAAATATTTACAGCATTATCAGGTTCGTTTGAAGCAAAAAAATACTGGCGGCTAAACGTATGAATAAGTTTTTTAAAAGCTTGGACGCTTTCTAAAAGCGATTTCGCCTGGCCCAGCTGGTCTATTGTTAAAATATTTTGTTCAAAAACCGATGTTTGTTTGCTCTCATTGTTGTCTCCCATAAGATTTGGCCAGGCAATTAGAAAATCCTCGACCGCATTTTTAATTGCCTGCGTGTCATTCGCCACATTTGTCAAAAGCACAACAAAAGGTTTTTCCGTCGGGAAATAGCTCAACGTAATAGCATAAATCGAAGTTTTGGCATCATGGCTTTGTTGTATTATTTCAACCGTCTGGCATATTTTATAGAAAAAAGTTTTGTTTAGAATACTCAAACTATCAACTGTCGGCGTATTGACCCAAGATATCGCCAGACGCGGGAAAATTTTTTCCCAGGCTGACAACGCTAAGATAAATGTTCGTTGTTTCGTTATGAAATATTTACTTTGCACCAATTGGCTTTGATGTATATCATAAAGCGCAATTTCTTCTGTTTTCGCGGTTTCAAAAATGGAAGCAAGGATTTTAGCCGACTCTTCAACTTGATTGCTTTTGTGCGTACAAGTAAAAATAGCAGAATGGACATTCTGAACAATTTCTTTCTCAACTCTTTGCAACAGTGGAATTAATAAAGCATTATTTCCAAATTGGACATTTCCAGATTGGACATTGATATTGCCTGTGTCCGCAATAACAACGTGATCTGCCTGCCCGACCATTTTAATAAACGCGACCCTCTGCAGAAGCGATTCTATTTCTATAGCTAACTTTATTCCCCAGTCTGAAACATTTTCGGCAGCAGCTAAAACACTTTCAAGTTCTCGAGGGTTTTGTTTTTTGTTTATCTGCGCAAATAGCAATGCATAAGCAATTTCATCAAAATCAATATGATTAAACCCAGGCAATTCTTCCTTGAGTATTTTAGCTAAAATCGATTTGCCCGCCAACTTCCACTCCGCCGCTTTCAAAAATATCGTCCCAGCATTTTGCAGGGCAATTCCTTGTTTTTGCGAAACGGGCGACAAAGCTTCTTTTTGGGGCAAAACGTGAGGACTTAAGATAACCTGCTCGACGGGAACATCTTTTTCTTCTAAAGATGTGCTTTGAGGCACCGGAAAGATTTCGTTTTTCTTATGTTGGGGGATTTTAAATTTTTTTTCGGATTTTTTTACATAAACTTTTGGCTCAACAACCGAAAAACTATGTCGGCCAACAGGACTGCTTAAATTCGCAGATTTTAGAATAGCGCTGATCGATGATTTTGAAACGACAATGTGAAATTTTTCAAAAACAACATCGCTTAATTTGCGGCAACTTATTTGGCTAAAAGCTTTTTTTTCAGCCAGAATAAAATCCCGAACCTCATCTTGCAACTTGTGGACAACGCCCATATTTCCTCAAAGAATTCAGTTTGGACATTTAATCTTTGAGCCACTATACCATAAGCGTATGCCTGATAACAACAAATAAATGTCCAATTTGAAATTCATCAAAAAAATTTCAAATTATTTGTCATTCTTAAAATTGACATAGTATAATTTAAACAAAGGATTTTCTTATGCTCAAATGCCCGTATTGTTATGAAAAGTTAATCGAGAAAGTCGTCAAATGCCCGCACTGCGAGCAATTTCTGCTCGATCCGA
>CAZWOH010000060.1:0-11078 GCA_964635405.1 uncultured Planctomycetales bacterium
CTGTTTCGTAAGTAATCGTGCCTTGCTGATAGAGCTTTTGCAAAGACTTATCCATTGTGTTCATTCCATACGCGCTTCCCGTCTGGATTGCCGTCGGAATTTGTTCAATGGCCTGTTCGCGAATCAAGTTGCGAATCCCGGGAGTAACGACCATGACTTCCGTCGCTAACACCCGCCCGACATTATCCGCCTTGGGCAAAAGCAGCTGCGAAACAACCGCCTGAAGTGCTGAGGCTAACTGCAATTTGACCTGCTGTTGTTGGTATGGTGGGAAAGCGTCAATGATACGCTCAATGGTTTGCGGCGCATCCGGCGTGTGTAACGTCGCCAAAACCAAGTGGCCGGTTTCAGCAGCGGTTAGGGCAGTCGAAATCGTTTCCAAATCACGCATCTCGCCGACGACAATAATATCGGGATCCTGACGTAAGCAGCGTTTTAAGGCTTCGGCAAACGAATTGGTGTCGCGATAAACTTCGCGCTGTTTGATAATCGATTTTTTATTAAAATGGACATACTCAATGGGGTCTTCGATCATGACGATGACGGCTTCTTTTTCTTCATTGATCAAATTAATCAACGAAGCTAGTGTTGTCGTCTTACCCGTCCCCGTCGGGCCGGTAACAAGGACCAGGCCATTGGGCTTGCGAGCCATATCCGCAATAATCGGCGGCAAACCCAATTCTGACATATTCGGAATAAAAATCGGGATGCGGCGAAACGCGGCCTCGACCGAACCGCGTTGCAAGTGGATGTTCACACGAAAACGATCCATGCCGGAAAGCGAAAGCGAAAAGTCTAATTCCTTGTCGCGTTCAAAAACCTCCTTCTGATGGTCAGTCAACATGCCATAAATGACTTTTTTAAGTTCTTCACGCGAAAGCGGATCTTTGTTTGTTGCAATGAGTTTGCCATCAATGCGTAAAAACGGAGGGCTGTCGTAGGTTAAATGTACGTCGGAAGCTTTTTTCTGGACGGATAATAAAAGCAATTCACGTAAATCCATCTAAGACTCCTTTATCGATGTTGATTAAATCACCAATCTTTAACGACAATACTAAAAAGTAATCTATTCGACAGGCAAAGTCAACTAAAGAATCGCTCTTAATTTTCAAGAAGCTCTGTTGGCAGAAACTTAAAATCCGTTTTTACGCTTGCTTTTTGATCCACTGCCCGATGCGGCTAATACCCTCTTTGATGCGTTCCTGAGAAGTGGCAAAACTCAAGCGAATAAAGTCAGGGGCGCCAAAACCCGAACCCGGGATGACAGCGACGTTAACATCATCAAGAATTTTTTTTGCAACAGCATCCGAGTCGCCAAGTTTTGAAACATCACAAAAAAGATAAAAAGCGCCATCAGGCTGAACAAAACGGATCTCTGGGATTCCGGTGACCAAAGACATCATCAGCGTACGACGCTTTTTAAACTCTTCACGCATGGCAACAATGGTGTCCTCGGGAAGCTCCAACGCAGCGAGTGCTGCGGCTTGACTGATGGAAGTAGGGTTAGACGTGGAGTGGTCCTGAAAATTTTTAACATAATCCATAATCACCTGCGGGCCGGCCGCATAACCAATACGCCAGCCTGTCATTGAATATGCTTTAGAAACGCCATTGACCGTAAAGGTCAAGTCATAAATTTCTTTGCTTAACGCCGCTACCGACGTATATCCCGATGTCCCGTATATCAATTTTTCATAAATCTCATCGCTAATGATATAAATCCCATGCGCGACACAAATATCTGCAATGGCGAGCAATTCATTTTTTGAATAGACAACGCCCGTCGGATTTGAGGGAGAATTGATAAATAAAACTTTAGATTTAGGGGTAATATATCGCTTTAAGAGGGCCGGTGTTAATTTGAAACCGTCTGCGAAATCCGTTGGGACAAAAACATTAACCCCACCGGCGATTTTGACCATTTCCGGATAACTGACCCAGTAAGGAGAAGGGATAAGCACTTCATCTCCTTCGTCGACTAAAACTTGGACAAGATTATAAATCGCATGCTTGGCCCCGCAGGAAACTGCAATTTGATTGGGAGAATACTCGAGGGCATTATCTTTTTTGAATTTCGCGGCAATCGCTTTGCGTAGCTCAACGGTCCCCGTGGAAGGAGTATATTTGGTAAAACCGCTTTCAATGGATTTGATGGCCGCTTTTTTGATTGAGTCGGGCGTATCAAAATCCGGCTCCCCTGCTGCAAAGTTGACAACATCAACGCCCTTGGACGCCAATTCTTTGGCCTTGGCTGTAATCGCTAACGTTGTTGAGCCCAAAACTTCCTTGATACGACGATTGATTTTAACAGCAGGTTTTTCCATCGGGCTCCCCTCGTTTTTTAAGGCCTAACCTTCGCCAACTTTTCTTTGAAACATTTTTTTGATCATGCCAACCTTAGGCTTAGCTTTTGACTTTTCTTCCGTCGGCAAATGTTTTTTAGCCGATGTTTTGGAAGATTCAATCTTGGGCGTTTCGCTTGAGCCTTCCGTCTGGGCCTCGACATCAACGACTTTCGATTTTTTGCTAGCCTTGTCGGACGCTGTTGGCTTTTTAACAATTTCTTCTTTTTCAGTCAACTCGAGCAGAACCATGTGGGCATTGTCCCCCCGGCGCTGGCCGATTTGCATAATCCGGGTATAGCCGCCCTGGCGTGAGCGAAACCGCGGCGCAATTTTTTCAAAAAGATCGCTGACTAACTGGTGATCACACAACACTGAAAAAGCTTTGCGTTTCTCACTGAGCGTATTCTTTTTGCCCATTGTAATCAAACGGTCGACGAGCTTACGGCCTTCTTTGGCAATCGCTTTGGTCGTCGTAATCCGCTGACGAATCAGGGTCGCAATCGCAATATCCCGCATTGTCGCTTTGCGCAAAGATGAATTTCTTGAAAGTTTATTTCCGGCTATCCCATGTCTCATATCATCACCTTAAGTTTAATACCGCTTAATTATTGACTTGCGGTGGTGTCTGTTGCTCAACTTTTTTAAGTTTTTTAGGATCCACCTTCATTCCTAAATGCAACCCCATCACAACAAGCAGTTCATTAATTTCAGTTAAAGATTTCTTTCCAAAATTACGGAAGCCCAAAAGTTCGGATTCCGCTTTTTTGACCAAATCTGCGATCGTGCGGATGTTCGCATCTTTTAAACAATTCGCACTACGGACAGACAATTCCAATTCGGAAACCGGAAGACGAAGCTTTTCGTAAATCGCTTCTTCCTCGGCGGAGATTTCTTCTTCTTCGACTTCTTCTTCAGGAAGCTGGCCGTAAGAAACAAAAACGTCCAAATGACGCTGTTGAATATTGGCCGCATAAAGCAAGGCTTCCTTCGGCGAAATCGCCCCGTTGGTCTCAATTTCCAAAATCAAACGGTCATAATCGGTGCGCTGACCGACACGAGTGTTCTCGACGAGATAATTGACTTTGACAATCGGCGTAAAAATAGAATCGATCGCAATAGCACCGACAGCCAATGTGTCTTTTTTATTTAATTCGGCCGGAACATATCCGCGTCCTTTGCCAACCTCAAGCTCGACGTTAAAAGCAATATCTTGCGTAAGCGTTGCAATCAAATGGTCGGGATTGACAATTTCGACCGTTTCATCGCAAATAATATTCTTAGCGCGGATTTCGCCTTTTTTGTCAGCCTTGATGTAAATCGTTTTTGCGACACGCGAATGTGAACGCAAAACAACACCCTTGATATTTAAAATGATCTCCGTAACGGATTCAAACACGCCGGGAATCGTCGAGAATTCATGATCGACCCCTTCAATATGAATAGAGGTTACCGCACTGCCTTCAATCGAAGATAAAAGAATTCTGCGCAGAGCGTTTCCTAAAGTGACCCCATAGCCACGTTCAAAAGGTTCGGCAACAAAACGTCCATAGTGATTCGTATAGGTCGCTTCATCGCAGTCTAATCTTTTTGGCATTTGAAAATCGCGCCATTTTACTCCCATGTTTTCCTCCTGATATTCTTTCGTGTGGGGTTTATCGTGAATAAAGTTCGACGATCAATTGTTCATTAATCGGGAAATTGATATCGTCCCGTTGTGGAAGACGAAGAATTTTGCCTTTAAAATGATTGATGTCCGCCGTTAACCACGTCGGTATCGTCCGTGCTTTGGATGCTTCAAAGTTTGCTTCAATCATTTTTTGTCCCTTTTGATCAGAGCCAAACTTCAAAGAAATTTCGTCGTTTTGTTTCACCAAGACCGATGAAATATTGACAGCCCGGTCATTGATACAAACAAATCCATGGCTGACAATTTGACGGGCCTGTTTGCGAGATGTCGCAAACCCAAGCCGATAAATCACATTGTCCAAGCGTCTTTCCAAAAATTGCAAAAGGATAGACCCGGTAACACCCTTGCTTTTGACTGCGCTGGCAAAATAAAGACGGAATTGTTTCTCCAAGAGACCGTAAATTCTCTTGAGCTTTTGCTTTTCGCGCATCTGTATACCGAAGTTAGAAAGCTTGGAAGCACGCTTGGCTCCATGGTCCCCCGGCGCGTAATCCCGGCGTTCAATGGCACAGCGGTGAGTATAACAACGAGTCCCTTTCAAAAAGAGTTTCTCGCCTTCACGCCGGCACAATCTGCAACTTGATCCTAAATCCCTTGCCATAAAAACCTGCTCCCTTTTTTTCGTTCTCTATTAAACTCTACGTTTTTTACGAGGACGGCATCCGTTATGTGGCATCGGGGTCACGTCTCGGATAGACGTAACCATAATGCCTGCAGCCTGAACCGCACGAATCGCTGACTCTCGACCAGAACCCGGACCTTTGACATAAATATCGACGCTTTGGATCCCAAAATCTTTGGCTTGCTTGGCAGCGCTGCTGGCAGCGACTTGCGCGGCAAATGGCGTCGATTTTTTAGAGCCGCTAAACCCGACTGTCCCCGGGCTTCCCCAAGAAATAACATTGCCTTGACGATCAGCAATGGAAATAATCGTATTATTAAAGGTCGCCTGGATATGGACAATTCCAGACGTAACGCCTTTAAGATTTTTCTTTTTTGCCTTTTTGTCTTTTTTTGACGCTGCTGCTGATTCTTCTGGTTTTTTATTCATTCAACCCTCTTTTTAACTATCTTCTATGTACTTGTTGTAGGATTATTCAAAATTTTATTTCTTCGGTGCTGGCGCTGCTGCGCTCTTAGCCTGCAAAATCGGTTTCTTTCCTTTGCGTGTACGTGCATTGGTCTTCGTTCTCTGTCCACGGACTGGAAGGCCTTTGCGATGGCGTACCCCACGATAGCTGCCCATGTCCATGTGGCGACGGATATTTTGATTGACATCCCGACGCAGATCCCCTTCGATCAAATAATTGTTTTGAATAATCCCGGTGATTTTGGCGATTTCTTCGTCGCTCAAATCCTTTGCCCGACGGCTCGGATCAATTTTAGCATCATCAAGGACTTTTTTTGCAGTCACACGGCCAATCCCGTAGAGATACGGCAGCGACGCGTCAATTCTTTTTTCGCGGGGAATATCAACACCTAAAATTCTTGGCATATCGTTTTTCCTTTAAATTAAATTAGAAACATTAAAACCACTAAGCAAATACGTTACGTTAACCCTGTCGCTGTTTATGCTTAGGATTCGAACAGATCACGCGCACAATATTTTCACGGCGAACGATCTTGCATTTATTGCAAATTCTTTTTACTGACGACTTTACTTTCATAGTTTAACTCGCTTACTTTCAATTTTCATTTACATCTGTATGTTATGCGCCCCCTCGAGAGATCATAGGGAGAAAGTTCAACCTTAACCTTGTCCCCGGGAATGATACGAATAAAATGCATACGCATTTTACCAGCCAAATGAGCCAAAACCATATGGCCATTATCCAGCTTGACCTTAAACTGGGCATTGGGTAACGCCTCGTCAATGACACCTTCAACTTCAATCGAATCTTCTTTTGCCATATTTATCCCAAAATTCGGGTTTATTCTGTCAAAATCAGCGGTCCTGCCGCTGTAATCGCTAAACAATGTTCAAAATGTGCGGAAGGTTGACCATCAGCAGTCACGACCGTCCAACCATCTTCACAAATCCGTGTATGCCACGTCCCGACATTGACCATCGGTTCAATGGCGATGACCATGCCTTCTTTAAGAAGCGGGCCCGTATGAGCAGAACCAAAATTAGGGATCTCTGGCGCTTCATGGAGATTTTTTCCAATGCCATGCCCGACAAAATCCCGAACAATGGAAAAATTCCTCTTTTCAACAAAACTTTGGATAGCGTAAGATATATCGCCCAAATGATTTCCGGGGCGCGCCTGTTCGATGCCTTTATAAAGCGACTGGCGCGTCACATCCAAAAGTTCCTGCAATTTGGAATTGATCTTGCCGACCCCAACCGTAACTGCCGTATCCGAATAAAAATCTTTATAAATAATTCCGATATCGATGCTGACAATGTCCCCGTCACGTACACGCTTCTCGCCGGGAATCCCATGGACAACTTCTTGATTTACCGAAATACAACAGCACGCTGGAAAACCGCGATATCCCTTAAACGCGGGGATCACGTGATGGTCGCTGATCAACCCTTCAGCAATCGCATCAATGTCTTTCGTTGTCATTCCTGATTTTAAAGAACGCGTTGTTTCTGCAACTATCGAAGACAGAATATGTCCTGCCTTGCGTAAAATTTTAATTTCGTCTGGCGTCTTGAGCTTTATCTGTTGACTTGCCGTCATGCGTCCCGCGCAAAGTTTTTGCTACAATGTTTGTAATATATTCAGTATCTTTATCCCCAGACACGGTCTGAAGCTTACCTTGCTTTTGATAGTAGTCAATAATCGGAGCCGTTTTTTGTTCATACACTTGCATGCGATTGCGAATCGTCTCCTCGGTATCATCCGCACGCTGATACAGCTCGCCATCGCAAAGGTCACAAATACCCGGACGTTTTGAAGGGCGATTAACAACATGTGAAATAGCCCCGCATTTTCGACAAACGCGCCGTCCAGTCAAACGCTGCAAAACAACTGGCAGACTCGCCTGCATATAAAGTGCCACATCAATGGGCCGGCCGATTTTTGCCAAAATCTTGTCAAGATCCTCTGCCTGCACCGTCGTCCTTGGGAATCCGTCAAGCATATAACCCTTAGCGTCCAAATCGTTTTGCGTAAGTTTTTTTTCAATCATCTCGATGACGATTTGATCCGGAACAAGATCCCCGCTCTCAACAAATTTTTTGACCTTATTGCCTAATGGTGAACCGCTTTTCATTTCTTCACGCAAAAGATCGCCGGTTGAAATATGTAAAAGACCAAATTTTTCTTTCAAAACTGCCGCTAACGTTCCTTTTCCAGCGCCCGGCGGGCCTAAAAGGACGGTGTTCATCGACGGCCTCGTAGCTGTCCGGTTTTTAAAAATCCGTCGTAATGGCGCATTGTCAGATGAGACTCAACTTGCTTCATGGTGTCTAACATAACACCGACGATAATCAAAATTCCCGTCCCGCCAAAAAACGAGGCGACTAAATACGGGACTTTAAAAGACGCCATGATTGCATCCGGCATAACCGCGATGATACAAATAAAACAAGCGCCGGCCAAAGTAATACGCGTTAAAACAAAATCTAAATATGTTGCCGTGTCATTGCCGGGTTTAACTCCGGGGACAAAACCGCCGTGTTTTTTCATGTTCTCCGCGACATCGATCGGATTAAAAACAATTGCGGTATAAAAATAACAGAAGAAAACAATCAAAAGCGCATAAACACTATAATAAACCGCACCGCCGCGCGTAAAAAGTGATGCAAAAGACTGTACGCCGGGAATCGGCATAAAACTGGCGATCGTAGCCGGAAACATAATAATCGATTGCGCAAAAATAATCGCAATAACACCGGATGTATCGACCTTTAAAGGAATATACGTGCTTTGTCCGCCATAGACTTTTCGACCGACGATGCGCCGCGCATATTGGACAGGAATTTTACGCTGGCCTTGCGTAATCATCGTGATCGAAAGAATGACACCGATCAAAAAGAAAATCATAATCACAAGCGTCAACGGTTGCAACTGTGCGGCTCCGACGGTTTTTGCAGACATCAAAAGCACCAACGTATGCATCGCGGAAGGCATCGCCGAAATAATTCCAGCGGTAATCAAAAGTGAAATTCCGTTTCCAATGCCGCGTTCCTGGATCTGCTCTCCTAGCCACATCAAAAATAATGTGCCGCACGTTAAACTAACAACTGTCAATAAACGAAAGCCCCAACCCGGAGAATTGACAACAGCCGCACCGTCAAAATTTTGTTTTTCCAACCAAAGCGCAATAAAAAACGATTGGACCAAACACAAAAACAACGTTCCGTAGCGGGTATATTGATTGATTTTGCGGTACCCAGCCTGGCCTTCTTTTGCCAATCTTTCGAGACTGGGAATAACCGCTGTCAATAACTGCATAATAATCGAGCTGGAGATATAAGGCATAATCCCCAGTGCAAAGATCGTCATCCGCTCAAGCGCACGCCCCGAAAACATACTCATCATGCCAAAGAGCGTCCCGCCGCCGCTCGAATTTAATTTTGCAAAATACGAACTTAAAACAGCCCCGTTAACCCCGGGTGACGGAATAAAACAACCCAAACGATAAACAACAATGATACCTAAAGTTAAAAAGATTTTATTTCTTAACTCGGGAATCCGAAAGCAATTAGCAAAAGCTGATAGCATGAGTAATGATGCCAATAAGGCGGATTTTTCATTAGAAAAAAAATTCGCGTCATCCCAATTTTTTTAAATTAAATTACTTTACAAAAATTGGAATTATTTCTTGGCTGCCTGTCCTGATTTTTTTTGAAGAACTTTTTTAACTTCGACAATCAAAGATTTCTTTTCGATCACTTCAAATTTTCCGCCGGCTTTGACAATTTTTTCCCCAGCGGATTTGGAAAACGCATACGCCTGAACCACAAGAGCCTGTTTAAGTTCACCATCACCTAAAATCTTAAAAGGCCTATAAGGACTTTCAATCAAACCTTTTTGGCGCAGCGCAACCGCATCAACAACAGCGCCGCTTTTAAATTTAGCCAAATCTGCCAAACTGACTTCTTGATATACTAAAGGATTCTTGCGGCGAAAACCGATTTTGGGCGTTCTGCGCAAAAGCGGCATTTGCCCGCCTTCAAGTTGAGGAATAATACCACGCCCGGAACGGGCCCCTTGATTACGTCCATGACCACGGCCGGACGTTTTTCCAGAACCGGAACCGCGCCCACGCCCGACGATCTTTCGGCGTTTACGTGAACCTTGCGGTTGCGGAATTTGATGTGCCTGCATTTTTATATTCCTTCTGCTGTTGGACCAGCTTCAGAACTGCTGGCTACTTGAGCCGTTTTTTCTAAAGCATTGTCACCAGATTGATTAATCGCTATTTTAAGATGCGTTAAACCATCAAATGTCGCCTTAACTACATTTAACGGATTGTTGGAACGATGACACTTGGTCAAAATATTGCGAATTCCTGCCCCGTCGCAAACAGCGCGGATGGCACCTGAGGCAATAACGCCAGTACCATCTGCGGCTGGCTTTAAAAGAACTTGCGCGGCCCCGCATCGACCAATAATTTCATGCGGAATTGTTGTACCCTTAAGGGCGATGGACAACATATTTTTTTTCGCCTTACCAAGCGATTTCTTAATTGCCAAAGCAACTTCACCAGCCTTTTCGACGGCATAACCGACGCGGCCACGCTCATTGCCAACGACAACAAGGGCGCTGAATGCAATTTTCTTTCCGCCCTTGGTAACCTTGGTAACACGCTTGATGGCTAGAACTTTCTCTACGAACTCCGAAACTTCAGTTTCCCGACGACGGGTAGGACGACGGGCGCCAGGCGCCTTTCTTCCCTTGCCTTCAGGGCCAGAAACCCCAGCTTCCTCGGCTAACACTTCATCAACAGCGACAGGCTCAATGCGTTCTTTTCCCTTAACGGCAGGAAGATTTTTTTTCATTCGTTTTAAATCTTTTTCAATATCGGACATGAAATTAGTTTCTCCAGATTTTAATTTAGTCCTTCGCGTTCCGCCAAGGGCGGAAAAACGCTCAGGATTGAATACTCACAAAAAGCGTTCGTGTTCAAAACTCCAACCCACCCTTGCGTGCCGCGTCAGCAAAAGCCTTGACCCGCCCATGATAAAGATACCCGCCGCGATCAAAAGATACTTTCGTAATGCCCTCTTTGATGGCTTTTGCGGCTAAAGCCTCACCTAAAACTGCGGCAGCTGCAACATTTCCGCCGGTCGTTAACTTGGAACGCAACTCTTTATTTTGCGTGGAAATACCAAACAAAACTTTACGGCTGGAATCGTCAACAATTTGTGCAATCAAATTATTAAGACTGCGGTGAACACACAAACGCGGGCGTGATGGCGTACCTGAAACAATTTTACGAACACGCTGATGACGCGCTTGCCGACGGACTTCACTATTTCTCTTTTTACCTGACATGGCTTATTTCTCTATACTTTCGTTTATACTTTATTTAGTTACCGATTTTCCTTGTTTTCTACGGATGACTTCACCGACGTACATAATTCCTTTGCCCTTGTACGGTTCAGGGCGCTTAAAATCGCGAATCTCGGCAGCGACGCGACCAACCAAACATTTATCAACACCTTCAATCGTAATAGAAGTCGGCTGGGGAGTTACAACCTTAACGTCCTTGGGAATTTCATATTCAATTGGATGACTAAAACCAACATTCAATACGAGCTTATTACCCGTTGCTTGGGCACGAAACCCAACACCAGAGATTTGTAATTCTTTTTTGTGGCCTTTAATAACTCCATCAATCATATTAACCAACAAAGAGCGGATCGTTCCATGATTAGCACGGGTTTGCCGAAGCTCGCCGGTTCGATTGATAATCAGACGATCATCTTTTTGTTCAACGCTAATCCCATCTGGCAAATCGACAGATAATTTACCCTTTGGACCTTCAACGCGAACCGTTGCCTTATCGATGAAAATTTTTGCTTCCTTGACTAATTGAATCGGAATTTTACCTTTTCTTGACATAGAGAGAACCTACCAGATATA
>CAZWOH010000061.1:0-8121 GCA_964635405.1 uncultured Planctomycetales bacterium
CTTTTCTTTTATCGCTCTGAAATTTCCTAATATCATATCTTCCCAAACAGGAGGGGTACTTGATGAAAAAAAATCTTTTCATGACAAACCATGCGTTTGTGCGTCGGGTAACGAGCCTTTTAATGCTTGTGGTCTTTAGCGCGACAACGATTTTGATGCCAGCCAAAGCCAGCGCGCAGAGTATTGGCATCCCCGGCGTTAATCTTCCGGCCGTGGGAACGATGCTGGGGTTAAGCGAAAGTTTTCATCCGGCGATTATCCGCGGAATGACGGTCTATCCGGACAATCCTCTAAAATTTGATTTTATTGTCAATACCGGTGACAAGGACCTTAAGGGGCAGGCGCTCGAAAAAGAGTCGCAGAAGCTGATCAAATATTTTTTGGCGTCTTTAACGACGCCGGAAAATGAGTTTTGGGTCAATCTCTCGCCGTATGAAAGCGGACGGATTATCCCTGAAGCCTTGGGCACAACCGAAATGGGCCGGGATATGCTGGCGCAGGATTATATTCTCAAACAACTGACCGCGTCTTTGCTTTATCCTGAAAAAGATTTGGGCAATAAGTTCTGGCAAAGAGTGCATGAAAAAGCCAAGAAGCTTTATGGGGTCAGCGAAGTTAAAGTCGACACTTTTAATAAGGTGTGGATTATGCCGGACAAAGCATCCGTTTACGAAAACGACAATCATGTTTTTGTCGTCGAGCGGCATTTGAAGGTGATGTTGGAAGAAGATTATGATGCAATGCAACGTAACATTTCCCCTCCCCTTGTGGGAGGGGCTAGGGGAGGGGTCGATGTCGAAGCCAAGAATTCCCCCCTCCCTAACCCTCCCCACGGTGGGGGAGGGAATGTTGTCTCTAAAATCCTCAAAGAGCTCATCATCCCCGAAATCGAAAAAGAAGTCAATGAAGGCGAGAACTTTGCAGGCGTGCGCCAGATTTATAATTCGATGATTTTAGCGACGTGGTACAAAAAACGTTTGAAGGAGAGCCTTTTAGGCCAAGTGTATGTGAACCAAAACAAAGTCAAAGGTATTGACTTAGCTGATAAGGAAACGAAACAAAAAATTTACCAGCAGTATTTGGCCGCGTTTAAAAAGGGCGTTTATAACTATATTAAGGAAGATGTCGATGCTCTGACTAATGAACCTTTGCCGCGAAAATATTTTTCGGGCGGATTGACAGCAGGAGCTGTGACAAAAGAGGGTCTAAGGGTTTATGAGGGATCTCTTGAAGGCCAACCAAAGGTTGTCTCTGCTGCGGTGACAGAGCCGTTGACAGAGAAGGGAAACGACGTCGTCGTCTCCTCGAGCCTCGTCGAAAATGCCACTCAAGATCAAGTTACCGCGGCAACTCCAGTCAAGCCAACTCTGGAAGTTGCAATCCCCCCGTCGACGTTTAGTGATGAAAAGGCCAACACCCTAACCGGTGCGGCGGGGGATCTGACGGTTTCGAATGGAAAGGTTTCGCAACTGCCCGATAGTTCGTTGAGAGGTCAAGGTGAAACCTCTGGCGATGCCAGCAGTTCGGCGATCAGGGAATTATTGGATAATTCAGTATTGTTAAATATTTTGCAATTGTCGTCGGTTTTTTCTGTGCAGACAAGATTAAGAGCTATCGACAATTTGGTCAAATCCAATGATCCCCGAGTCAGAGATCTGATCAGGGGGTTGTTAAATGATGATAATCCGCAGATCAAGGCCCGCGCGGCCAAAGCGATAGGACAATTAAATGATCAAAACGAAAAAGGCCCGCTTCTTCTTTTATTGTCTCATGATTCCTTTGAAGTCCGAAAATCCGCCCGAGAAGCTCTTAAACGGTTAGGCACACAAAATGATGAATTGATTGGTGGAGATATCCAAGCCCTTTCTGCTTCCAAACAAGCTAGACTTGAGGCGGCAAAAGAACTTGCCATCTTGGGTAAAGGAAATGAGAAGGTTTATAAGGCGTTAAAATCTTTATTAAAAGATACGGATCCGGATATTGTTTCTATTGGGATAGAAAGTTTTGTTGCCCGAGGCAATAGGGAGATTATTCCAACGCTCGTTGATATGTTAAACAAAGAAACGAATCCCAGAGTCCTTGGTGCTCTTGCTTTTGCCATGGGAGAGTTTAATTATCATCCAGCGATAAACCAATTAAAACAATTATTAAAATACGATATGCCTTTCGATTTAATTATTCAAGTTATAAAAGTTTTAAACAAGTTAGGTGAGCCTGTTTCGGATGAATTTCTTATTGAAAAAATTCGTCTGACAAAACAGTTGAGTTTTGCTGATGTTGAGTTTTTGGAAAGATCAGGAGCAACACAAGCTCAGTTAGTGGAGGGATATCATGCCGTTTTGGCAGGTCTTTCTTTAGAAGTATCAATAGAGAGATCAATTAAGGTAGCAAATAAGTTAGCTGCCTTAGGCGATCAACGCGGTGTAAGGCTTGTGATTGACGCGTTAAAAAAGAAAGGTATAAGTATTTCTGGGTATGACATTGTCGAGGCTGGCAAAAATTTTGTAATTGAGCATATCCCTGAGGACGAGGGGGTAGATTCGCCAGAAGAGTATTATGATTGGAAAGGGACTAATTACGGTCATTACAAAATAGGTGGCCATCCGGAATCATATTCAGTTACAGAAATTAAAAATTCTCAACCCCCTTCCGCCTCGTCGGCGATTATAGCTAAGGCTACTATTGCGCTTGGGCGCAAGGGTTTTAAAAGTGCGATTCCTTCATTGTTAAAGTTGCTAGGTCATGAGGATGCAAAGATTCGTTTGGAGGCTGAAGAAGTTCTAGCGAAGTTAGGACCAGCCACTAAAGAACAAATGGTTGAAGGCTACATTTTAGCTTTGCAAGGTAGTTCTTTTCGTGCCATTGAAAACGCTCTTCAAAAATTAATTAAACTTGGAGTTAAAGACAATCGAGCAACTAAGCAATTTTTGAATTTATTGGATCACGAGGATGAATCTGTCCGCTCTGCGGCCGACGAAGCTTTGACGATGTTTGGCGTTACTAATGATCAACTAATGGAGAAATATAGTCAAGCAGTTGAACGTTTTTCTTTATTGGGTGAACGTAGAGATAAGCGTACAATCGAGTCATTACTTAGATTGTTAGAGAATAAAGGTAAGGATTCTGAAATAGTTTATAGGAAAGCGCTAGAGCAATTTAGGTTAACACAGGATCAATTAATTGCTAGATATATGCGAGTGCTTATGGCGAAAAGTGAAGATTCTTTTTCGAAATCTTATCATAAATTAGTTATTCTGGGGGGGCGTGAGGCGGTGCTCGTTGAAAAGATGTATGCAATTATAGAATCAAAGTTGGGTAATCTTAATTATTGGAATTCTAGAATATTTTGTAAAGCTTTTGGGGAAGCACTTATTTTAGCCTTAGAAGGGTACAATTTTTCTATTATATATATTCCAGAGCAAGGTTATTGGGAAAAACAAGAAGTTCCAATTAGCTATATTGATGGGGGGCAGTTGGGAGAGCAGGATGTATGGGTTGTAACCGAACCGAGGGATGTATTAATTCTCAAAGGAGAGAAAATTGGAGATCCGTTTGTCTTTTTTGGTAAAGATGATCAACAGGGCAAGACATTATTTGCCTCAACCGATAAAGGTGCTTCTAGTTCTTTAATTACCACTCCCGTCGGTGGTATCGACTTTAATTCGGCGGCGCTGGATTTGCAAATTAAGCGCGACGGCAACGGTGTCCCATTACCTTTGCCCCAGCAGACAATACAAAACATGAAAATCGACGGGTTTTATCCGGTAATCATCAACATTGCGCCGGTCAATATCCCGCTTCTTTTGGGGCAAAAGACACAAAAAGAGCCCCAACAGTTAAGCGCGTTACGATCAGTAGATTTTAGAAAGTTGTTTCTTTAAAAGGCGGTGAGGCTTTACAAAAGCTTCGCCGCCTTTGTTTTGGCATCCGGTTGCGTTATAAGAAAGTGCCTTATATACTTATACTATTATTATGTCGATTTTCTCCAAACAGATAGCTCGTTTTTTGCACAAGTCCTTATCTTGGCTTGTGATCCTTAGCTTTGCGCTTAACACTGTTTTGCCGGCGTATGCAGAAAGTCAGGTGGGTTTTTCTTTGCCAGCCGTCGGAGAGCAGGTTGCCTTAAGCCCCGCGTTTTCGCCGGTATTGCTAAAGGCGGTCAAGGTGAACCCGGACAATCCGTTTCAATTTGATTTTATCATCGACATAGGAAGCTCAAATTTGCAAGGGGATGAACTTAGAACTGAGGCACAAAAACTGATTCGCTACTTTTTAGCATCTTTGACAACGCCGGAGAACGATTTGTGGGTCAACCTTTCTCCGTATGAAAAAGAACGAATTATCCCACAGTCTTTTGGTACAACTGAAATGGGTCGCGATCTTTTGGGAGAGGATTATTTACTCAAACAGATCACGGCGACTTTGCTGTATCCCGAGGGAGAGTTGGGAAAGAAGTATTGGGGTGAGATTAATAAGATAAGGACGCTAGACGCTGGACGCTTGACGTTAGAAAAGAATTCATCTGCCAGCGTCCAACCACAAACGACCAACACTTTTAATAAAGTCTGGATCGTCCCGCAAAAGGCTGTTGTGTACGAAAATGGCGCGACGGCTTACGTCGACGAAACGTATTTGAAAGTGATGATGGAAGAAGATTATATGGCTTTACAAAATAGTATTTCCCCTCCCCTTGTGGGAGGGGCTAGGGGAGGGGGCGATGTCGCAGTCAAGAATTCCCCCCGCCCTAACCCTCCCCACGGTGGGGGAGGGAATATTGATGGTAAAATCTTGCACGAGCTCATCCTTCCCGAGCTTGAGAAAGAAGTCAACGAAGGCAAAAACTTCGCGTCTTTACGTCAGATTTACAATTCGCTCATTCTCGCCAACTGGTATAAGAAACGATTGAAGGACAGCATCCTTTCGCAAATCTACGTCGATAAGAATAAAGTCACTGGTATTGACTTAGACGACAAAGAACAAGCCAAAAAAATTTATAACCAATACGTCGAGGCCTTTAAAAAAGGCGTTTATAACTATATCAAAGAAGACTACGACCCTCTCACGCAAGAAACCGTTCCGCGTAAATACTTTTCGGGCGGAATGGGTTTCGCCAGCTCGAGCGCGGCGACGCAATACCGTCAAGGTTTACCTGAAAATGCTGGCGTTGCGAGCTCTGGATTTCGTAAAATTACGGTCGATACTCGACCATATGACACGAAAGAATTGGAAGACAAAGAAGTTCTTGAGCGGTTTGCAAAAATACAAGCTCAAAATAATGATAAAGCTAGACTTGCGCAGAGCAAGAATCGTGTTTACGAGGTATTTAATTTGTCTGGGTTAAAACACATTGATTTTGCTTCTATGTATGAAGCATCTCAATCGGTTGCGCATACGCCAGCGTGGGGGGGTGTCGTTGCGATTCAGCCGTTATTGACCAAGTTTATCGATGATGTTTTTGAAAAAGCTTTGGATTTTGATGATCCGAAAGCAACTCAGATTGTATTTTTGCAGGCTGGAGCCCAACCGATTTATGAGGCTGCGGTGTTAATGGCCAAAGTTACTGGAGTTTTTCCTGCCGAAAACCTTAAAAGCGTTTGGGGCACAATGGGAAATTATCGGCAAATGAAGGACGATAAAGAACAACGCTTACTATTTATTAAGTATTTGCATGATCAGGGAGTTTTTTCGCCGAAGACGAAACATTTATTAATTGTTGATACCGACGCTGGAATTGTTGAAATCGGCACAGCAGCAATTTTTGCAAAAACACTTTTGGATAATGATGTTCTTCAAACGGCAAATCAGCGGTTTGGATTAAACATCAAGCCTTTTAATGAAGTTGGAGGTGAAAACACTCTAGATTTTTCTTATTTGTATAGCGCCTATGTTGCAAGTCCTGCAAAACGTGAAATTCATATTAAGGCTGAAAAAATATCTGGGCAAATAGACGCTAAATTACGCATTGAAGGATATAACGACAATACCTCGGACATTGATCAAGCCATTCGCATTTCTAACCTATGGTATCCTGTTGACAGTTTTGTAAAAACGGCGAATATTTCTGATCGTTTTTCTTTAGATCAGGAAGGGCGATCCCAAGTGACTTTTCTGGCGCCCAATAAACAACCTTATGACAATTTGAAGATATTAAATTTACTCCGTACGGTTGAGGATATTGGTTTGTTAATAGGGACGCTTAACGTTATGAGTGCTAAGGGTTTTTATGTGGCAGAGCAGGCGGATCAGTTGGTTGAAAGGCTAGAGGACGTTTTTAAAACGAGCGGGGTCACGCAAGCGGATATCGATGCTTCCAAACCGCAGCAAGGTTATCGGGCATCTTCGTCGATCGCGTTGGGGACATCCGCAAAGATCCTTTTAAGTCCCCAAGATTTGGCCCGATCAGAGGTTGTTAGCGTTCTACATACAATTGAGGATAGTGTAACAGGAAAACGTCGGATGACTTTAGAAATTAAGTCGCCCGATGGTAAAACTTTTATTTTAAAACTTTATAGTAAAAGCGAAGATTTCAATAATGAATCGTTGGGGTATGCTGTGGCCGAGAAACTTGGGATGCATGTGCCTAAGCATCAAGAGTTTGAAGAGTCGTCTGATTTTGATGGATTAGTCAAACAAGCCGTTAAAGTTGGGAATCTTTTGCAAGAATTTACTCAACCTTACGGTTTGGCACGATTGATTGAGCAGGTCCAAGAATATAAAACGGATAAACCTTATAATGGATTAGAAGAATTGGTCGTTTTTACACATTTGATGCATTTTGAAGATTACGATAAATTAAAACCGCAACAAATTTTTTCAAGGAATATATTTTTCACAAAAGACGGTAAGTATGTCGTTTATGATTATGAAACGGAGTGGGATGTAGATTTTTCAAATAATTATTTTTCTAAGTATAAAGATGTAGCCTATAGAATTGATCAGGGCAGATTAGAAAATGCTATTAAAGTAGCCCGCAAATTAACGGCCGATGATTTTCGAGATCTTCTGGTGACTGATCAAAGCCGTCAAAATTTTCAAAAACGGGTTGAGAGCTTCGAGGAGGATATGATTCGACAATTGGGATATTTCCGCGATGAACCTCAGGCCGTTCGACTCTTGGAGATCGTCAAAAACATGCCGTCATCTTCGGCTGTCGGCGGGATTGATTTGACATCCGCAAAAACGCCGTTGGATATCCGCGGCCAAAGCGAGCCGGTCGAGTTTAATTTTGACCCCCAGCAGTTGCAAAATATACAATTTGATGGTTTGGTGCCGGTGATTATTAATATTGTTCCGGTTGTCAACTTACCACAATTTTTAACTGAAAAACCTCTTTCTAAACCTGCTGCGCAGTTAAGCAGATCCAATTGATGTTTGCCCCCAAAGATTTTTCTGCTTAAAAATATTGTATTAATATAAATTCGGATTTTGGCACATTCGTAAATCTTACTCGACAGCGCTTCGGAAATCTGGTATAAAAGATTTTCGCTTTCACGACTTTCGTCATACTTTTGCCAGTCAACTGGCCATGGTAGGCGTTGACATCAATACCGTCCGTGAGCTTTTGGGGCATAAAGATATTACGGCGACTTTATATTACAGTCATTTAGCTCTAAGACATAAGCAACATGCCGGTGATATTTTAAGCAAGAAAATGGACACTTTTGGGACACTTGAGGCTAAATCCGAGATTGTTATAAAAAGTGCAGTATCAGAAACCATTGAAAATATATTAGTTATGCTTTACGGGAAGTAGTCCCGCCTAAGGCTAAAGCCTGGCGGGACATTCCTGAATGTTACTTTGTAATTTTATCGGGAAGTAGCGCAGGTGGCTAGCGCGCAACGTTCGGGACGTTGAGGTCGTGGGTTCAAATCCCACCTTCCCGACATAAATCAAAGTGGGATTTGAAGCTACCCCCAGCGCCATTGGTTCGAGCGACTAAACACGTAATGTCTAAAAAGTGGCGAGGCCAACCGGACGAGCCCGAGGGCGGCTGGCTTTGGATACAGTCCCGCAACCCGAAACGTATCTTCCTTCCAGTCTTCTAATGAAAATTCAAGCGCACGTTTATTTTTCGGGAATTGTTCAGGGCGTGGGATTTCGCTACACGACGCATCGTTTTG
>CAZWOH010000061.1:8221-11010 GCA_964635405.1 uncultured Planctomycetales bacterium
TATTTTTCGGGAATTGTTCAGGGCGTGGGATTTCGCTACACGACGCATCGTTTTGCTTGCGACTTGGGGTTGTCCGGCTGGGTCAAAAATCTCTCCGACGGCCGCGTTGAAATGACAGCACAAGGCCCTCAAGAAAAGGTTGAAACATTAATCAAAGAGTTAGAACGTCATTTTTCCGGGTCGATACAAGAGACGGACGTTTCGTACCTTTCTGCATCAGATAATTTTAACGGATTTCATGTGATCTAGACATGGACAAAAAACAAGCCGCTTTGGAAATTGCTAAACTGACCTGTGAGATCAACGCTCACAACGAGCGTTATTACAACCTTTCTGCCCCGACGGTAAGTGATAGCGAGTATGATGCGCTGTTAAAAAAGCTCATCACGCTCGAAGAAAAATTCCCGCTTCTTAAAGACCCGGATTCGCCTACCCAAAGAGTCGGGGCTGTTTTGTCCGCCGCCGGACAAAAGGTTGAGCATCGCACAAAGATGCTTTCGCTGGACAATACCTATTCGATCGAAGATTTAAACGACTGGTTTGGGCGGGTGGCCAAGGGGTTGAAGGATGAAACGTTTGAGTTTGTGGTGGAACTAAAGATCGACGGGGTGAGCGCATCTTTAAGTTATGAAAACGGCCGCTTTGTTTTGGGGGCAACTCGCGGGGATGGCGTAACGGGCGAGCAGGTGACAGCGAATTTAAAAACAGTCCGCTCGATTCCACTGAAGCTTCGGTGTGAGCCGGGGCAGTCTTTGCCGAAGTTATTGGAAGTTCGCGGCGAAATTTATATCAACCGCAAAGAATTTTTGCAGATCAATGAGCAACGGCAGAAGCAGGGGGAGGAAGTTTTTGTTAATGCCCGCAACTTGACGAGCGGTTCATTAAAATTGTTAGACTCGCGCCAAACAGCCATGCGTCATTTGGAGTGTTTTGTCCATTCCTTCGGGACAGTGAGGGGAAGCGTTTCTGTGGAAACGCAGTGGGAATTTTTGTCCCTGGTTAAAGAATATGGTTTTATGGTTAATCCCGAAAGCCGCTTATGCAAAAATAGCAACGAGGTTATCGCTTTTTGTCAGAAATGGCAAGAGGCGCGCGACACTTTGCCTTATGAAGTCGACGGGATTGTCATCAAGGTCAACCGTCTTTCGCAGCAGCAAAAGTTGGGAACGACTTTAAAAAGTCCGCGCTGGGCCGTTGCTTTTAAATTCCCGGCCCGTCAGGCGACGACCATAATTTTGGCGATCGACGTGCAGGTCGGGCGCACCGGGGTTTTGACGCCGGTGGCCAAGCTTATGCCTGTTGAGTGCGGGGGGGTGACGATTTCAAATGCGACGCTACATAATTTTGAGGAAATTGCGCGTTTGGGTGTTGGCGTCGGTGATCGAGTTTTGATCGAACGGGCGGGGGATGTGATTCCCAAAATTGTAAAAGTTGTTGAACCCGGACAGCGCCACGGCAAAGATTTTACGGCCCCCAAGGTTTGTCCGGCCTGCGGCGGCGAAGTTGTCAAGATCAATTTCGAAGATGTGGCGTATCGCTGCATCAATGCGTCGTGCCCCAAGCAACTGGAGCGGTCTATTTTGCATTTTGCCTCGCGCAAAGCGATGGATATTGAGGGCATGGGAGAGACGCTGGTTAAACAATTGCTCGACAAAGGCTGGGTCAAAAATTTTGCGGATATTTATTCGCTTAAAAAAGAACAGTTGATAGAGCTGGAATTATTCAAAGAAAAAAAGGCTGAAAATGTATTGGCGCAAATTGCCAAAAGTAAAACACAATCCCTGTCGCGTTTGCTGTATGCTTTAGGCATAGATAATATCGGTGAAAAGGCCGCTTTTGTCATTGCACAGCGTTTTGGGGAAATGAAAAATTTGTTTGATGCAAGCCAAGAACAGATCGACGATATCCCCGAGGTCGGAGAAGTCATGGCCCAATCGGTGTATCGTTTTTTGCATCAGCCTTCGACAACAAAACTTTTGGACAGCTTGAAAAAAGCCGGCCTGAACATGAAAGAAACGACCATTAAGCCCGCCGGCAGGCTCTCGGGCAAAAAATTTGTTTTTACTGGCGAACTAGAGGGGTTATCGCGGCTTAAGGCCGCGGAAATGGTCAAAGATTTAGGCGCAAAGGTTGTCGATTCCGTCAGCGCAAAGACAGATTATCTTGTCGCAGGGGACAACCCGGGGTCCAAATATCAAAAAGCCGTTAATTTAGGTGTCAAAATTTTAGACCTTCAACAATTTAGGGAGCTTTTAAATGAATAAAATGGATTTGCATAATTTTCGTTGGGTCGTTGTGCTTGTGCTTATTTTTACCGTCGGGACAGCCAGCGGTTGTGAAACATTACGCAAAAAGTTTACGCGCCGAAAAAAGAATCAGGTCGTCCAAAATGAGCAGATTGCGATTTTAGACCCGATCGATTACCCGGACAAAGTCAAGTCCGCTGACCAGGTTTATCGAGAGCATTATTCACTATTGAAAGTTTGGATGAGCGATTTGACATCAATTGTCGAGGATAATGCCAATGAAAAAAAAGTTCTTTATACTTTGGGCCAAATCAAAGAACAGTTAACGGCGATGCGGGCGCTTCTGGGAGAGACAGCACAAAATCAAATGGATGTCTGTTTAAAAGAAGTGGATGATTTAAGCCTGGAATTTGAAAAGTCTGCGGCGTTTCGCAGCAAACCTGCGGTTGTTTCACGGATACGTGCCTTAAGCCGCAATCTGCGAAACAATTTTGCGCCGCAAAAAGTTTCACAGGGCTTAGCGGCGCTTTGAGAGAAGTTTTT
>CAZWOH010000062.1:0-10917 GCA_964635405.1 uncultured Planctomycetales bacterium
TATTTTGAAAAACTGGCGGTTAAAATCAAGCCATCGTCATCGCCGGGGATTGAGGAATTAAACCGATTATTTAGAAAAACCTTGAATGAAGCATGGGATAAATAACCTGGCACATCATTCCTGGCGGATTCGGCAAATCATTTAAACACGCAAGCAGATATAAGCGCGGAACCCTTGTAAAGCGATTGAAAAGAGATGGTAAGGCAGCTTGCTTTATTTCCCTAATCGTATATAATTAATCATAACTATTAACACTTAGGGAAACCCATGGCTGACAAATAGCGCAGTCCAGGGCAGGCAAAATGACTATGGATAACCGCCAGGAACACCTTATCGAGTTTATCAGAAAAAAAGGGGGATTCGTCAATACCACTGATCTCATCAACGCGGGATTCTATAAAGCCCTGATTGGTGAGGCTCTGAATTCGGGACGGATTGAACGCCTCAGCCGGGGAGTCTATAGCCTTGTCGATATTCCGGATATCCAGCACCCCGATCTTGTGACTGTTTCTGTACTGGTGCCAAGAGGCGTTATTTGTCTGATTTCGGCTCTTTCTTTTCATGAAGTCACCGATGAAATTCCGCATTGCATCGATGTTGCTATTCTTACTCAAACTCGCGCAAAAGAAATTAAAAATATTCCGGTTCGATATTATCGTTTTTCAAAAAAAAACTGGGAGACCGCAATAGAAGAGCATGATATTGATGGCCACAAAATAAAAGTGTACAGTCTGGCCAAAACGATCGCAGATTGTTTCCGGTTCCGTAATCAAATCGGAATGGACGTAGCCCGCTCTGCTCTCAAAAACGCGCTTAAGCAAAAGAAAGCGTCTCACCGTGAAATCATGAAATATGCTGCGATTGGGCGTGTGACAAAAGTAATTAAACCTATCCTGGAAACGCTTCTGTGATCAAAGAGATTAAAAATATTGAAGATTCCGTTCGGGCCAGGCTCAACAATAAAAGAAAAGAGGCTGGGATTCCTTTTTTGGAAATTTTGCGCAATTTCGCGATGGAAAGGTTTCTCTACCGTCTTAGTCTGGCGGAGTTTTCTGATGAATTTATCCTGAAAGGCGCATTGCTTTTTACGGCCTGGAAGGTCCCGGAGCGCCGGACGACATTGGATATTGATTTGTTGGCCCGTCACAGCAATCAAATTGCAGAAATTGAACGGGTGGTCCGGGAAGTTTGTGCTGTTAAAGCAATACCCGACGGCCTGCGCTTTGATCCGGCCTCTGTTGCCGGAGCAAGAATAAAAGAGGACGCGGATTATGAAGGGGTGCGGGTGAGATTTTTGGGGTTCCTGGGTAAATCCAGAATTCCTATGCAGATCGACTTCGGTTTTGGCGATGCCATTTTTCCGACACCCCGCAAAATCGATTATCCGGTGATTCTCGATTTCCCGGCCCCCAAATTAAAAGGCTACGCTCCGGAAACGGTCGTTAGCGAAAAATTTGAAGCCATGGTTCAGCTCGGGTCACTCAACAGCCGGATGAAAGATTTTTACGATCTGTGGCTGTTGATCCATCAATTTGATTTTAAGGGAGAGGATCTCGTTGGAGCGATCAAGAAAACGTTTCATCACCGCAAGACCTTGCTGCCGCAGACGAAATCGTTTTTTGCGGATGAAATTTATGATCAGAAGTCCGACCGCCAAATGCTTTGGAAAGCATTCTTGACCAAGGGCCGGATCAAACATGCGCCGGAGAAATTGAATGCGGTGGCAAAGGGTATCGAAAAGTTTCTTAAAGATCCTGTGTTGGCAATCAACCGGGATCAAAAGTTTTCTCTATTATGGAAAGCCCCGGGCCCCTGGAAGGCTCAATAGATTGACTTTATTAAGATGAATTGGCGATTATCCGGAGTAAAATTTCGTAAATTATACAAGGTTGAAGCTTGGCACAATTCCGGCACATTATTTTTAAGCATTACGCAACATATGGTTATTAAATAGGCTGGAAATCAACCTAGACCTCTCATAACCTGATGGTCACAGGTTAAAATCTTTCTGCGATAAGTAAAATATTATTAGCAAATATGCGGATTTAGACAGGAAGATATGACGGGATTCTTTAGATTATGATTAGAATAGACTTATCAAAAAATATCAAAGGGTTTGGCTTTGGGATCTTGGGTTTTTTGTTGTTCCTGGGATTTCTTTTGATGCCCTTTATTTTAATTTTTGGTATTCTCAAGGTCTCGGAGTTTCTTTATCCTGTCATTGCAATTTTAGCAGGGGCGTCGATCGTTGCATTTTTGTTTATCATTTTGCCATTGTCCCTGGTTGAACGTTTGCAGGGACGTCTGGCTGGACTATCAGTTATGTTGTCCTATATCGTCGGGACATCGGTTTTTATGTTTTCATTTTTGACAATATTTGACTATTGGGGATGGTTGGCGGTATTTTTTATATTTATGTTTCATTTGGTTGCGCCCATAGCCATGATAGGATTATTGCTTAAGGGAAAAATCGGCGCAGCATTGTTACTGTTTCTTGGCGCAGGATTGACTTATGGCATGCGTTTTTATGCGGTTAGGTTGTCAGCAAAATCACAAGAACGGGTATCAAAATTCCGTTATCGGTCCGGCGATGTGATTGATATTGAAGCTTCGATAGAGGACGAAAATTCTTCGCGTGATGCCGCGGATGATTTAACTTAAAGTTGTAAAAATGTTTACCCGTGAGGGCGAACTTTCATAAGGCAGTTAATTTATGGCTAAATTCCAATTTGACACAGACGTTTTTTCTTTTGATCTTCTCCACGCATATTATTTGGCAAACTTGTCGTCGCTGGTTTATCAGCCGTTGGACAAGATTAGTGGCGTGCTTGAGGATCAGTATGGATTAACGCAGTTTATGCCTTTTGATGTCGGGGATACGCAGGCTTTTTTGGCCGCCAATGGGAAGATGATCGTTTTGGTTTTTCGTGGGACAACATCATGGACGGATTGGCTGACAAATGTAAAGTTCGTTTTGACGCCTTGCGCTGTTGGAAATGTCCACGCAGGGTTTCATCAGGCTCTGGATCTTGTTTGGGAGCAAGTATATGACGCAATCTGCACATGGAAGGATTCTCGCCAGTCATTGTGGGTGACCGGACATAGTCTGGGAGGAGCGTTGGCAACTTTAGCGGTCGATCGTATGACGGAAAAACTTTTAGATGTCAGCGGTTTGTATACTTTTGGCCAACCCCGAGTGGGCGACAAAAAATTTGCAGATCATTTTGATCGTAAGATGAAAAGATATACATTCCGTTTTGTGGATGATGAAGACATTGTGACCAGAGTCCCCTTCCCGCCGTATCAACATGTGGGCAATGAATATTTTTTTGATCGCGCCGGAGTATTGCATAAAGATAGAATTTTTTGGAACTGGTTTAGAAGCTCTTCGGAAAGTGTTTATCTGCGTTCTATTGAAGGCGGGTCAAAATATGTTTTACAGAATCCCGGCGGAATAAAGGACCATAATTCCGATTATTATTGCAAGTACCTTTACAATGCTTTGCCACGCAAGGCCAAGGATTCATTTTTGGAATATATCAACAAAGTTTGAAAAGCAAAAATGGGGAATGACAAAAACTTTCGTTTTTTCACGCGATTTGAATATCTGCGAGGATTTAGATGTTAAAGAAAAAAGTTCTGATTCTGTGTACCGGAAACTCGTGCCGTTCGCAAATGGCTGAGGGTGTTTTACGGCATTTTCACGGGGACAAGTTTGATGTCTTTAGCGCCGGAACAAAACCTTCCTCTGTTAACCCGACGGCCATCGCGGTTATGAAAGAAATCGGGATTGATATTTCGGGACATCGTTCTAAGCATGTTGATGAGTTTAAGGGGCAAAAAATCGACTGCGTCATAACGGTTTGCGATCATGCAAAAGGGTCCTGCCCGGTTTTTCCCGGCGGGCGATTGATGCATTGGCCGTTTCCAGATCCACCGCATAATAAAGAAATCAGTGACGCGGTTTTAGATGAGTTTCGTAAAGTTCGGGATATGATTGTTGAAAAGTTTAAGGGGTTTGATTGCCTATGAGCATTGAATTTCCAAAGGATTTTATGTGGGGTTCTGCAAGTTCTTCGTATCAGGTCGAAGGAAATAATGCCAACGCCGACTGGTGGCCCTGGGAGATTAAAACCAACCATGAGCGCTCTAGCGAGGCCTGCCGGCATTATGAACTTTATGAAGAGGACTTTGATCTTGCCAAAGGATTGCATCACTGCGCCCACCGTTTGTCAATCGAATGGAGCCGCATTGAGCCTAAACAGGGCCAATTTTCTCAGAAAGAACTCGACCATTACAGGGCCGTTATTTTGGCCTTGCGCGCACGCGGCATTGAGCCGTTAGTTACGCTGCATCATTTTACAAATCCAATCTGGTTTAGCGAAAAAGGCGGCTGGACGAAAAAAGCGAACGTCCTTTCTTTTTTACGTTATGTCGATTTTGTCGTCGAAGGTTTAGGTAAACATGTCCATTTTTGGATGACGATCAACGAGCCGGTGGTGTATCTTTCAAATTCTTTTCTTTGGGGCTTATGGCCGCCGCAGCAAAAGTCCATTTTAAAATCCAAAGCCGTGTTTGATAATCTTGCCCGGGCGCACGTGGAAAGCTACCGCCGGATACACGCGATTTATAAAAAACTTGATTTGCCCTCGCCGCAGGTGAGTATTGCCCAACATTTGCAGGCTTTTGTTCCCTGCGATCAAACGTTTCGCAATCGTTTTGCGGCCGGTTTTCGGGAGAAGTGGTATGACTTTGCGTTTATTGATAAAATTTTTGCCGCCGGAACTCTCGATTACCTCGGCGTGAATTTTTATTCGCGCCAGCAGGTGGACCTTAAGGGTTGGGGTTTGAAAAATTTGATGTCGGACATTTGCACCCAAGGCCACGATCCTCGTAAGAAAAATTCACTAGGCTGGGACATTTATCCAAAGGGATTGCACCAAATTCTTTTAAAGGTCAAAAAATATAATCTTCCGGTCATTATCACCGAGAACGGGATTTGTACGCTCGACGATGATTTGCGCTGGGAATATATTGTTCTTCATCTTAAAGTTTTGCATCAGGCGATGGCAGACGGGGTGGATATCCGCGGCTATTTGTATTGGTCACTTTTGGATAATTTTGAATGGGCAGAAGGGTTTGGCCCGCGCTTTGGACTTATCCATGTCGATTATCATACCTTTAAACGTACCGTCAAAGAGAGCGCCCAAAAACTCGCGAAAGTGTACCAAACAGGACAACTGCAATAGGACGAGAATCCTTCGTCTGAGAAAATCCTGCTTTTTTATAAATGACGAAAGATTTTTGATATACTGCTATCCGCTGAGTATTCACTGCGGTCAAATAAAAAATATGGATATCTCTGTTGAACATAATAAAAAGATGTACGCGATCGTCGAGAATCTTGCTAAAGTGATTGAAGGCAAGCAGGATAAGCTTGAACTTTTTGTCTTAGGGCTAGTCGCCGGCGGTCATATTTTGATTGAAGATATTCCGGGGGTGGGCAAAACAACGCTTGCCCGCACCTTAGCTAAAACGATCGACGGCCAATTTGCGCGCATTCAGTTTACGCCGGACCTTCTGCCCAGTGATATTACGGGGATCAATGTTTACCAGCCATCGACGGGCGAGTTTATTTTTAAAAAGGGGCCGATTTTTGCCAATATTGTTTTGGCCGATGAAATCAATCGCGCCTCGGCACGCACGCAATCAGCGCTCTTAGAGGCGATGAGCGATGAGCATGTCACCATCGACGGAAAAACATTGGCCTTGCCCAAGCCTTTTATTGTTTTGGCAACGCAGAATCCGGTGGAGTATCACGGCACGTATCCTTTGCCCGAGGCGCAATTGGATCGCTTTATGCTGCAAGTGGATTTAGGTTATCCGCCGCGAGAAATCGAGCAATCGCTTATTATCAACCGTACAAGCCAAGACCCGGTCGACTCTGTTGGAACAATCATTTCTTTAGAAACGCTTGACCATTTGCGCGCAGCGGTCGACCATGTCAAGATGGAGACGTCTGTCAGTCAATATTTATTGCAAATCGTCAGCGCAACCCGTGGGCATCCGAGTATTCGTTTAGGGGTCAGCACCCGCGGCACACTATTGTATGCCCGCATCGCGCGGGCCCGTGCGCTTTTGGAAGGCCGTGATTTTGTCATCCCACAGGACGTTAAGCGTCTTGCCATCCCGGTTTTATCGCACCGAATTCTTTTAAATAATAAAGCGCAATACAGTGGCAGCGCATCATCGCATATCATTGAAGAAATTTTGTCGTCCGTTTCTGTCCCACGCTAATGCCTCGTCCAGAATGGTCATTTTTGATGTTGCCCGAGGACCACAAAGAAGTCAAGTGGATGCAGTCCTTTGCGCAGGCCAAATTGACCGTCTGGGGACAAATTATTTTTGGAATGGTTTTAGTCGGCATGGCCATCTCGGCGGTGGGCACACAGATTGCCGGATATTACTTTGTCAGCCTTGTTTGGGCCTTATTTTTGACGGCGTTTTTTTTGACATTATTTTTTAGGCCGAAAGTTGTGGCCATGCGTATTTTACCGTCTTCCCCGACGGCTGGTGGGGTCACTTTATATCGTGTTCTTGTGACAAATACCGGAAAAACACCTTTGCGCAATTTAGAAATTTTTGATCACAAACTTCCCTTTGGGTTGTATTCAGTTTTGGAGCACCCGCAACAAAAAACTTCTGTTGATTGGTTAGAGCCGGGCAAGTCTGAAACTTTTACAATCGCCCTTCGCACACCGCGGCGCGGATCATATATTTTGGAGCCGTTGCTTGCGGTAACAAGTTTTCCGACGGGTCTTATTCGTTCCATCCGGCGGGTTGGCGCAGCGCATCCGTTTATTGTTTTTCCAAAACTGTTAAAACTCAAAGACACGCATCTTTTTTTAAAACACAAATTTCAGGCTGGCGGAACATATTCGAGCTTAAGGTTTGGAAATTGCAATGAATTTTTAAGTACTCGCGAATACCGTGCAGGTGACCGGATGCGCGATATCCACTGGCAGTCCTCAGCACGCAGCGGAAAGTTGGTCGTTAAAGAATATGTGGATGAATACTCTGTGCGCGTGGGGCTTTTTTTAGATACACAACTTAAACGTTTTGAAAAACATTTATGTTTTGAAGCTCGGATTTCTTTGTGCGCCGGTATGGCTGAAGATTTTTATCAAAAAAATTATCTCGTTGAGCTTTATTTAAGTGATGCCCGATCCCCTGTCGTCAAAATTGGTGGGGGATACGATCAGTACATTCACCTGCTTGAAATGCTTTCGGCGGTGGAAGGCGAGTCCCAGATTAATTTTTCGTATTCTCTGGCGCGAATCAAAGAACAAGCGCAAGGGTTGTCGGGGTTGATGCTTTTTTTGAAAGATTGGGATAAAGAGCGCCAAACGTTTGTGCAGGCGATTCGCGAATTGAATGTTCCGTTGAGCGTTATCATTGTGCGCGATAAACCTTTGACACTTGGCGTTTCTGATGAGGATGTGTTTGTTCATTCGCCCAAACAGCTGGATGGGAATTACAAAATATGATCAAGGCGTATATCAATATTGTCGTGATGCTTTTTTTGTCGTGGAGCGTCTATGGCACCTGTCAAGAGGACCATTTTTTGGTGTTTTTGTCGGCGGGATTTATTGTTTTTACCGCGTTCTTGCGCGGCCAGCTTGGTGAAAATGAATATCGTGTTTTTGAAAAAATCCCTTTGTCGGCGGTGATTGTTTTTTCATTTTTGGCCGGGATGGTGTGGCGAAATTTTGTGCCGATTCCACCGTTGGCTCAGTCGCCGTTTCCGGAATTTACCGCCGCTCTGCAATCAGGTTCAATTTTTGCGGCACTTCTAATTTGGCTTAAGCCTTTTACAACAAAAAACGTGTATCAGCTTGTGTTCTGTGCGTGGTTGACAACCGCTTTGTCAATGAATGTGCCCTTTACGCCGACTATGCTTATTCTTTTTTCGTCATTTTGCTTTGTGGCGATTGCGATTGTTATTCTTTTTACACAGATTAGACCGACGGACAAGAAATATCTGTTTTCGTATGGCCGCGATTTTATTGTGTATTCTACGATTTTAATTATGTTGACTGCGGTTTTATTTATCGGCCTATCGCGTACGCTCGTGGCGGCGGAGAGTGCGTTTTTTAATACAATGAGTGATTATATTTTGCCGCGAAACTATACGCATTTTTTACGCATCAGCTCGCAGTTAAACCTGATTACCCCGGGTACAAGTGCTTTTGACCGACGGCCGGTTATGGAGGTCAGCTTGCCTGAAAATATTAACGGTTATTTGAAAATGCAGGTTTTTGCGGATTACAAAAACGGGACATGGACTGAACCGCGAGAGGTCTATAAAAGTATTTTGCCGCTTAACTTGCCATCTGGTCAGCCCGTCGGGCGAATGATGATGTTTACTTTTTTTAAAGATTTGATTCCGGCACCAGAAAATATCGACGCCGTCAAAGCCAGAATGCCGTATTTTCGCAGTCAGGACCACATTCTCTATGCCCAACAACATCAGAATATGCGCACGTTAGAATTTTCGATAGCCCCGCAACAGAAGCCGGTCGACCTTTCCACTGATGATCTTAAACGTTACACCGCACTTCCAGAGCCGATGGCCTATGAGCTTGCGCAAATCTCCGGCTCTATCGTCGAAAAAAACGATGATGTCAAGACCAAGGCCAACAAGATTGCGCAATATCTTCGTGACAATTTTGGGTATTCTCTGGACGTGAGTTTTTCTGCCGATGATAAGGGCCTGATTACGATGCTCAAGGAAAAGCGCCCGGCGTATTGTACGTATTTTGCCTCGGCGTTGGCCCTGCTTTTGCGCGCCGAAAAAATACCGGCGCGGGTGGCGGCTGGTTTTTATACCAACGAGATGGTGGATCCAAAAAATAATACGTATCTGGTGCGTGTCAATAATGCGCATGCGTGGACCGAAGTGTATGCGCCGTTTACAGATCCGGTTACAAAAAAAACGATTAAGTTCTGGCGCAGGCTCGACGCAACGCCTGCATCTTTTCTCCATGAAACTGCAAAGGTTTCTCGCTGGATGAATTTTGAAACGTTGTTTGAAAAAATGTGGCTTAGCGTTTTGCGGTTTAGCGCGCAAATTGTGAGCATGGATAAAAATCAGCTTAGGCTGGATATGGTTTTGGTTTTGATGGGTTTGATGGCTTTTATCAATCGGCAAAAGATTATTTCTGGGGTTATCCAGTGGTTTAAAGGCAGAAAAAAGTCTTCTAAAGTGCATTATGAAACTGTCGATTCGTTACGGGTTATCTATGAGCGTTATCAAGCGTATCTTAAAAAAGAATTTGGTCAAATGCGGCAAGCTGCTGATACAGATGAGGATTTGATCCTCCGGTTGAAAACGCAGTTTCCCCAAAAAGCAGAGTCGATTAGGCGTATCGAAGAATTTGTCCGTCAATTTCATGCCGCCCGCTTTGGCGCAAAATCGCCACAGCAGCTTGAGAGTATCGCTGAGACTCTATTTGCGTCATTGCGAGGAGCGAAAGCGACGAAGCAATCCCTGATTAAGTACATTTGAAAAACGAGATTGCTTCGCTCACCTAACGGTTCGCTCGCAATGACGGAATTTTTGACTATTCGCTAAACAATTACAGTTTGGAGCCTCGACAGCCGACACAGTCATTTTTTCTTAACTTGACAATATAACAAATCCCACGATAATAAAATCTTTAAAACTTAGATATAAGGGCAAATGATTGTTGGACAACTTTGCTTTATAGGTTTTTCATTTCATGATTGAATACCTGGCTATTATTTTTGCTTTTCTCTTTGCTTTAGGCTTGGCGGCTTTTTTGCTGATCATTCCGCGCTTTTTAAGCCCGAGGTTGCCCAGCAGCGCAAAATCCAAACCGTTTGAATGCGGCAAACAGCCTTTTTCCTCGCCCGGCGGGCAGATGCCTGTGCATTTTTATATCGTGGCGATGCTTTTTATCGTTTTTGACGTTGAAATGGTTTTTCTTTTTCCGTGGGCGGTGCTCTTTAGAGAATTAGGCCTTTTTGGTTTAGCGGAGATGGCCGTTTTTATGGGGTTTGTCATTTTGGGTTTTTGGTATGTTTGGAAAAAGCGTGCGTTGGAGTGGGAGTAAAGTCATGTCTTTTTTAAGTTCGCCAACAAATTTTTTTAGCACAAAGTTAAACGATGCCTTAGGCTGGGCGCGCAAGTTTTCGATTTTTCAATATCCTTTTGTGACCGCTTGCTGCGGCATGGAGTATATGTCGACGGCCGCATCTCATTATGACGTTGACCGTTTTGGCGCCGGATTCCCGCGCTTTTCGCCGCGCCAGTCGGACGTGCTTTTTGTCGTGGGCACGATTAACCACAAAATGGCGCCGGTCCTCAAAAATGTTTATGACCAGATGTGCGAGCCTAAGTGGGTCATTGCTTTCGGGGTCTGTACGTGCACGGGCGGATTTTATGATAATTATGCGACCGTGCAGGGGATTGACACGATTATTCCCGTCGATATTTATATCCCGGGGTGTCCGCCTCGGCCGGAAAATGTTTTAGACGGCCTGATGAAACTTCAAGAAAAGATCCAAAAAGGTGAGCAGAACCGTACGCTCTATGATCCGCAGACCAAAACAGGACGTCCGGCGGATTTGCAGCAGGGCTATACAATTGTCCAGCATATTAAGAATATTGAAGCTTAACGATATGACCCCTTTAGAAAAAGTCCAAGAAAAATTTGGTTCACAGATCATGGAAACACATGCGTTTCGCGGGGATCAGACGCTTGTGATCCGTCCGTCGGATTTGTTGGCTTTGGCGGGATTTTTGAAAGATACCCCGGACTTGGATTTTGATTATCTGATGGACTTGACCGCGGTTGATTATTTGTTTTTTGCCGGCGGCAAGATCCAAAAAAA
>CAZWOH010000063.1:0-10877 GCA_964635405.1 uncultured Planctomycetales bacterium
GAATCCAAGCGGGGCAGTTAAATTTTAGGGAGGCCTTTTGGCCTCCCTAAAATTTATGAGTTCCCGCGCAGTCCCGCGTCAGCGGGGCAAGCGGGTGAACCAATCAAACAAATGCGCAGTCCAGGACGGAGGGACGGGCAGGAAGTCTGGAAAGGGCATTTTTACATCATTGAAATATCATGCTTGCCGCTTGATTCTTCAATAATCTAATGTTATGCTTTTTACATGCTTGTTAAACGCGAAAAAGATCTTCGCAATATCAAGAATCTCATCAAAGATTTTCCGGTCACAGCCATTCTTGGTCCCCGTCAGTGCGGAAAGACATTCTTGGCACAACAGATAAAAGCAGACCATTATTTCGATCTTGAAAATTTATCTGATTTCTCTGCGTTTAGAAATCCACAGACTTTGTTGGAGCCTTTGAAAGGCTTGATTGTTATTGATGAAATTCAACGTCAACCGGAACTTTTTTCTGTCCTTCGCTATTTAGTTGACCATAATTCTAAACAGAAATATTTGCTGCTTGGCAGTGCGTCAGGGGCGTTTTTGCGACAATCGTCAGAATCTTTAGCCGGGCGGATCGCATATTATTATCTTTCTGGATTTCAAATTGCTGACGTGGGAGAAGAAAACATTCGTAGGCTTTGGCTGCGCGGAGGTTTCCCGAGGAGTTATTTGGCACGCAACAATGAAAGTTGCCGTCAGTGGCAGGATAATTATTTGACGACATTTTTTGAAAAAGATCTTCCTCAGCTGGGAATTACCATTCCATCTCAAACATTGCGGCGTTTTTGGATGATGTTGAGCAATTATCACGGACAGATCATTAATTTTTCTGAAATTGGCAAGTCTTTCGGGGTCAGTGATATGACGGTTCGCAAGTATATCGATATTTTACAGTCGTCGTTTATGGTTCGAGTGCTGCACCCGTGGTATGTGAATATCGGCAAGAGATTGGTGAAAAGTCCAAAAATATATTTTAGAGACTCTGGTTTATTTCATCGATTATTATCAGTCAGCCAGGAAAGGGATTTATTGGGCCATGCAAAGCTGGGCGCATCGTGGGAAGGTTTTGTTTTAGAAAGTTTAATCGAGAGCCTAGTTCTTAATCCTCAAGAGATATATTTTTGGAATACGCATGCTGGCGCAGAGGTGGATTTGATTTGGCAGGCGCGGGGTCACTGGTGGGGAGCTGAGGTGAAATATGCGGATGCTCCGGTACTCACAAAGTCAATGATCAGCGCATCAAGCGATTTAAAACTCAAGCATCTTTGGGTCATTTATCCGGGGAAGAAGGAATATCCGGTTGCGGCCAATATTGCAGCTTTGCCAATCAGCGCAATTGATAAAATTGGGCAAACGATTATTCGTTAGCATCAATCAGTTGAGAAAGCTCGTCCAACGGAGGCAGTCTTAATGTTTTTTAAACGGGAGAGAAAATATGGGAGATGAAATTGACAAAGATATTCAATCGCTAGGGAAAAGAGAAATAAATATCTCCAGTTTCTTGCTGGCTGTCTGCTTGGTATTTATTTTTGTAGATCTCCTGTTCCACTTGGGAGGTGGATTTTTAGCAGTTGCCGGTTTCTCGGGGGCAGGTCTCGCTGTAATGGGTTTACTCATCGGAGTTGCTACTTCAAAATCAAAATCTTTTGGCCCGGCGCTTAATTTTGTATTAGCAGGAGTAATAATGTATTTTGAAGTTCCAGTCATTCTAAACGCAGCAGCATATTCCATGGAGCGTATTGTTTTTTCAGCGTTCCTTCTTTTCGGTGCTATTTTTTTGCTATATTTTTTTACGTTGAAATCAATAAAAACGATTAGATGATTTTGTAAAGCCAGTTGTGAGCCATAGCGAGTGCCCGGCATGATGGCCGAAAGTCGTAAAATAACATAAAAATGGATTTTTCGTTAAATATAATTATATGTAAATACATGAAAATAAAAATTTTGCAATAAAACAATATTTATGTAATATATAGTTTACATAAATATTATTCGGCATAAACAATAATAAAATGACCGCAAAAAATAAATTCGATACTATCCAAATTCAAGAAATTTTAACACCCTATAATCCTTGGTGGGTAGATGGCCAAGTTGAAACGGAGTCTTTCAAAAGACCGATATTCCATAAGATTTATAAAGATCTTTTAAGTCTGAAACAGATCATTTCTATTACAGGGCCTCGCAGAGTTGGAAAAACGACGATATTAAAACAGGTTATTCAGTCGCTTATTATAGATGGTCATGTCAAAGCGGATCATGTCATTTACTTTTCGTTTGATGATCCTCTCCTAGTTGATCCGTACATCAGGGAGCGATTTTTTGATGATCTTATTAAATGGGCGGATATTAAACACAAAGGGGTGCCAACTTATTTCGTTTTAGATGAAATTCAGCGGTTTGACCGATGGGAGCTTTATTTAAAAAAGTATTATGATCTCGGCTTTTCTGTTCGTTTTATCATCTCTGGGTCAGCATCCTCACCCATTTTTCGTAAAAGTCGAGAGAGTTTACTAGGAAGGATTAAAGATAATCACCTATTACCTTTTTCGTTTAAAGAATTTGTTTATTTTAATAAAGGAGAGGATCGAGAGATTTTAGATTTTGTAAATGGCGCTCAAAAATTCGGCTATAAGCTACAAAGGGAAATGCTCATTGAATGGAAAGAGATTCAGTCAGAGGCCGGGCCCTTGCAGGTTTCCGACAGGGTTTTTGCAGAATTAAATGATCTTTTGAGAAAATATTTTATGGAAGGCGGATTTCCTGAGGCGTGGGAAATAAAAGATTTAGTTGCCCGTCAAGAATATCTCTTTGATAATCAGGTGCAAAAAGTCATTTTTGAGGATTTGGTTATAGCTACGGAATTTCGCAAGCCCGAGAAAATTAAAAGCTATTATTTGTCATTGGTTGAACAGCCGGGACAAGAATTAAATATTGAAAAAGCCTCGCAGAAGATTGGCATCAGCCGGCAAATGTTAGAAAAATATTTACCGCTCTTAGAAATGACAGATTTGGTCAAAACGATCCAACGGTTTTCCCAGCGGCCATTGAAATTCCGTCGAGGAAGTGTTAAATGCTATCTTGTTGATCTGGCACTGCGCAATGCTATTCTCAAGCTCAGCGATAAAATCTTAGAGGATGATGTGATGATGGGATATTATGCGGAGAATTTGGTTTTTAGTGCTTTGCGTCAATTTGAAGGGGTTATTGAGTTAGGATTTTATAAAGAGGCTAAAAGAGAAGTTGATTTTATTATCCATCTGGGTGGCAAACGGTATTTGCCGATTGAAATTAAATACCGGGAAACTGTCGATGATCTTGCCTCAATTAAATACTTTATTGAGAAATATAATCAAAAATTCGGTATTGTGGTTACAAAGACTTTTCAAAAGCAAACGCAAGCCAACAATCTTTTATTTATCCCACTGCCCATATTCCTTTTATTTTTTTAGAGATATTGTATAAGGTTGCTTGAATGGAGTCGTTTTTTCAACCATTAACCAGTTGCGAAAGTCGTCCAAGCGGAGCAACTGGGCAGCCAATTTGGACAACCGAAGGCAAATTTTGCATTTCCTTTTTTGTACGCGATGATCCGTCGCGCACCGGGTTGTAATGCAAAATTTGGGTTAAAAATTATTTTTTCTATGCGCAAATTATCGTTTCGCGATCCGCTTGTTATCCAGTGGCTAGGGTTTAGCCTGATTGCTTTTGCGCTACTTGTGGCGTACTCTCCGTCCTTGATGCATATTCCGCGAGGGGACCAAATCGGTTACTTGGCGGAAGTTATGCACAAAAATAATTTATGGGACTTAACAGCAGGGTCGTATGATCTTAACCGCCAGCGGCATTTTGCGCCCGGCGATCAGCTGCTGTTTCGGCCTGTTGTTTATTATATTTTGGGCGCCGAACAATTTTTCTTTGGAAATAATTTTATGCTCTGGCAGTTGTTCGGCATTGTTATTCATCTGGCCGTCATCTGGCAGCTTTTAGCGCTTCTTCTTACTTTAAGGCCCGGATTTGGCGCACTGGCAGCAGCCGCTTTTTTTGCATTGCTTAGCAGCAATATGGAAATGGTGATTTGGGATCATGTCAGCAGCTATATGGTGTTTTTGTTTTGTCTGCTAAAAATTTTACGCGTGATGCGTTCTGAAAATTTGCGCACCGTTGATTGGGCTTTGATGGTCGGCGGTTTGTTCGTGATGTGTTTTTCGTATGAGAGCGGAAATTTTTATAGCTTTGTGATTTTTTTGTGGGTGTGGTTTAGACATCCTCAGCAGAGAAAAAATGCATGGATACTACTTTTGCCCGTTATCAGTTATTTGGCTGTCAATGCCTGGAATTTTTGGGCTGTGCATGGCGGGATAGCGCCAGAGGCAGCGAGCATAATCAAGTTTGCGCCGATTAAAACATTGGTCAACATTATGATCATGTTAGGCTGGTGGGTGTTTCAGGGAATGTTTCCTTCGCAGGTTGTGTGGATTTTAGGTGATCGCAATATGATCGACCCTAAAATGTCATTTCCGTTTCCTGCGCTTAACTTCAGCGAACCGTTTGTCTGGGTTGCCCTGGCAGTTTTTATGATGACGGCTGGTTTATTCTTTCGACGGAAAATGTCAGAAAAAAATAAAGGCGCAGATCTTTTGTGGATCAAGAGCGTTGTCCTTTTGCTTTTGATTTTTGTTCTGTTTATTACAGTCGGGCGCTCAAACCCCCGGGGGATCGAGGAGACTATTTTTAAGAATGTTTATTATGCGTATTTCTTTTGGCTGATGGCGATTTTGATCGGTTTTGCGCTTTTAAGAGACGCTGTGTTACAAAAAAAAGACAGAATAATTTTTGCCGTACTTATTTGTTTTTTAACATGGCATAACGGCGTTCGTCTTTATCAAAGCAACAAGCAACAAGCGCTTTTGAGCAATCAAACCCTGGTGCTTTTTCGGACGCTTGATTTGCTGATTGCCGGAAAAAAATCTGAGCCGGATTTTTCGTTTTATGTGGCTCCGAATTTTCCGGGGAATTTTAAATGTTTGAATGTCCGGCGGAAAGCTGATAATTCAAACGATGTTTATACTTTGATCGAAATTTTGTATCCCAAATATTTCCGCAGCAAAAATCCCAAATACAGTTTTATAACGACTACAGATTTAAAATAATCCCGGATAATTATCCGCGTGCGGCGTTCGGGTCGTTAAGCGGATGCTTGCGCGAATCGTGGAACGGATCGGGGAGTTTGAGTTTTCTAAAAATTTTGTAGGCATGCAGATAAGCGATAAGCAGGCATGTGGCGAACATCAGCACCACGGACGCTAAAAGGATCAAAATTTTTGTAAAAATGGTTGTCTTGACTTCGCGTGGGCCAATAATTTCGACGCGAGGGCGGCCTGAAATTTTATTTTCTTGTTTTTCGACAACCGGGATATTATTGAGCACGGCATTTTCCATAGTTAATTGATGGTAAAATCGCTTTTATAAAAAAGTTCGTGGCGCAGATGGCGCACGAGGGCCAAATCCGGCGCAAAATTATACATTTTGTTATTTAATTTTTGGATGTAGTAATAGCTGACAGGTTTGGAAAGACGCGTTGCAACGTAGCGTAAACTTTTGTTGTGCAAGCTTCCCATAACATTTTCGAGCGCATGAGCGAGAATGCTCATGTATGAAATATTCCCCAGCTTTACACGGCCCTGTAAATCGAACCAGGGGTTTCGGCGTCCTGCCAGGTCATAATCGTCAAAGATCCAGTCGCCCCACTCTTCTAAGGATTGCGGGGGGACAAGTCCGTGCTTTAAAGACAGGTTAAAATCCGGGGTCCCGGGAAGCGGCGTAAAAATAGCCATGGTCTCAAGCTGGGCTCCGGGGTTTTCTTTTTTGATGCGAAAGCCCAGGTCAATCGTCTGGTTGATTTCCGCGAACGTTTCCGTCGGGTATCCGATCATAAGCCCAAAGACCGGCGTAATCCCGAATTTTTTGCAGCGTTCGTTTGAATCAAGCGTCTGCTGGACAACAATGCCTTTGGTCATCAAATCCAGAATGCGCTGCGATCCGGACTCAGCGCCAAACTTTAAGGTATGCGCGCCTGAACGTTTGAGAATATCAATGTCCTGGTCGGAGGCTTTCATAAAGACATCCGCCCGCGTTCCCGAGGTATAAAAACTCAAGTTAAATTCTTTGTCAATAAATCCCTGGCAAATATCGGTAGCGCGTTTGCGGTTGATATAGAATTCGTCGTCGCGCAGCCATATCCCGTCGAGTTTGAAACGTTTGATTTCATCTTCAATGCGCGCCAGCGTTTTGTTGACCGATACAGCGCGCCATTTTCTTTCACGCAGCGAAGCGCTTGAACAAAATCCGCAGTTAAAAGGACAGCCGCGGCTGGTTTGGCCGATGTCCAAAACACGGGTTTTGGAATTGACGTACATGTCACGATGAATATATTTTTCGACGGGAATAAGTTCCCATGGCGTTGGAAGAAGGGTTTCGACATCCAAAAGTGGCCGGCAGCCTGTTTTGACAAATGTCGGGCCGTCTTTGTACATGATGCCTTTAACATTTTTGAGGCTGCGTTTGTGCGCCAAGGCTTCGACGAGCTCGACAAAAGTTTCGTCGCCTTCACCGATAGCGACAATATCCACATTTGGGTGGGCCAGAGTTTGTTCGGCTGCAACAGACGGATGGCAACCGCCCCAAACCAACGGGACTTTGTTGCCGACAATATCGCGCACCATTTGCGCGAGTTTAAGCGCATAAAGAATTTGTGTCCCGGTCATCGAAGAAATGCCGACACAGATAGTATCTGTTGATAAATAATTTTCGAGAATTTCTTCGGTGATCTGTTCGACGCGCTGGTCGAGGATTTTAACACTGTAACCGGCTGCAAGAACAGGGGCGGCAATCGTCAGCAAAGCGTGCGGCGGGGCGATGGTGGAACCAAAATCCATCCCTGTTTTAGGATACAAAAGAAGGACAGAGGGTTTTTCTCTTTGACTGATCATTTAGATAAGAACTATTTAATTTTTTTAAAATACAACACAACAACGAAATGCAGTATAGCAAGAAATTTTTTAAAAAGGACAATTTATTTTTTAAACTTATACGTAATTCTACGTATATCATTTCTTGTCCCTTGACTTGTCGCTTTGAGGGTGGATAATAGCAAATGTTTGTCGTGGTATTAGCGTAATTTTTTTCAAGCCCATAGGTTTTGTCACGTTGAAAAATAACACAAAAAATTTCTTAAAAATTTTCATTCCATTCGGGATCTGGTGTTTTCTTTTTTATCCAATTTTTTCACAGCAGGCGCTGATTAGCTCAGAAACACTGCATATTTATTCGGTTGTTAAATTTTATATCGACAATTTGAAGCTGGGAGTTTTTCCGCTGTGGGATCCGTTTGTGATGTGGGGAGAATCGACCCAGATTTTTTTAAATTACGCCGGAATTTATAACCCTTTTTGGCTTTTGATTGTTCCCTTAAATGCGCTGGGGCTAAGTTTTTATCAATCGTTTTTATGTGTGGTCAGTTTGTATTTTGGGGTTGGGCAGTTGGGGTTTTATTTGCTGGCCAAAACGATTTTAAAAAATGACCGTGCGGCTTATGTCGCATTTCTCCTGTTTTTGTTTTCATCGGCGAGCCTATCGGTATTTGCCCAATTTCATCCGCCGCTGCTCTACATTCCGGGGATATGGTTCTTTTATTTTCTTCTTTCTTTTTTGCAAAAACCTTCCTGCCGTTTATTGGTGGGCCTTGCTTTGACCACCGCAATTATCCTGACCTCGTATTTGCCGTTTTATTTTTTGACGGTATTTATTATCGTGATGCTTTTGGCGTTTATTTTTTATTTCTCGACGGCAAGATCGGTTTTTGGAGCGATAGTTCGGTTTGGAAAAACTCATTTTGTGCAGATTGCTTTGGCGGCGGGTGTGGTTCTTCTTAGTTTTATCCCCGGCTATCTTGCTTATCAGAGCACGGCCCGACAGCAGATTGTCGCGCCTTTTCGCAATGAAGATGTGAGCAAAAATACGGGTGTCTATTTTAACAATTACGAGAAGATTGGCAAAAATGGGTTTGCCAGCCGCATGGATTTAGAAGACCTGTATTCCAATTTTGATCTTGTCCAATATGGGGACGATTGTTTTTTTTATGTGTCTTTATTCTTTTATATTGTTTTGATCGCAGCATTTTTTCTGCGAATCAATAAAGTGTTGGCTGTCTGCGGGTTGACGGCGGTGGCGTTATTCTTTCTTATTATTGCCTCGGGGTCGGGATTTCACCGTTTTTTATTTGAACATGTTGCGTATTTTAGGTTAATACGCAACATGCATTTTTTTCTCGTGTTCTTTTTGGGGGCGCTTGTTTTGTTTGTCGCCGAGCAATTGCGGCTGTTTTTTAATGAACAAAATTTTTTTGTGGGAAAAAAACGCGCATGGTTTCTGTTTTTTATTGTGCTTGTGCATACGGGTATTGGAATTTTTCTTTTGAAGCACCCGTATATTCTCATCTCGTCTTACTGGACGCTGGGCTTTAGTTTGATGTTTTGGGCCGTATTTGTTTTTGACCATCAAGGCAAAATGAAGGTGCTCTTAACAGTTTTATTGTTTTTGAGCATTGTGACTCAACCTTTTGAAATGATCTGGCGGCATAATCAATCGGGGATCTTAGCGTCGTCTTACGCGAATAAGGCATTTATTGAAAAGTCCGTCAGCATCCCGTCGGTAAAACCGGTTTTTGTTTATGCGCGTCCGGTTTCTGCGATGGTTGTTGGCAATGACGATACCGCTTATTGGCGAATTGCGATGAAAGATGCGTCACGGTTTTTTGAAAACGGTTTTCCGACATTCTGGTCTTATGAATTGACGTTGAAAGTTTCTTTTGATGATTTACAGAAGTATACCGCCAACAAATTTTATGTTTATGATGCGGTCGATGTTTTAAAAAATAGCGAAAATTTTAAGGACCTTGCAATCAATTTTAGAACAGACCGCAATCTGGCTTTTATTGCTCCGGGACAGAATATTCAACAGCTGTCCGGATTGATGGCAAAAATCCCCCAAGCGCTTTTAAAACCGGTTTTGATTGTTCGCGGCCCTTCGCAGGCATTTAAAGTCCTTTCTTTTGACGTCAATTCAATCAAGATCCAGACGCATTTTCCCGACGAGAAGTTTTTGGTCTATACGGACAGTTATCATAAAGACTGGAAGGCGCTAATCAATGGAAAGCCTGCGGTCATTTATAGGGCCAATACGGCTTTTAAAGGAATTTATTTGCCGCCGGGGGCCAATGAAATTGATTTGCAATACAGGCCGGTTGAGGTGCTGTTTATTTCTGTTTTGCTTGCGATGGTTTTGGCTTTTCTTTTGATCTATCTTTTGTGGCTTAGGATAAAGGAGAAATAGACTCATGTGGCGGTCAGGCTTTTTCTTTTTTCGGCAATGTTTTTCAAGGGTGGGCACATATTATTGTCTGATTGGACTTCTGCTTGTTTTATGTGTCGATGTCGAAAAGGTCAAATTGGCGCGTGTGAATTTTTTGCAAGATGCGGGAGAATTCCCGGTTTTGTATTTAACCCGACGGGCGGCTTTTGATACAAAAGAGTTTCGCCGGGCCAAAAAATATTATCAAGCCATGGTTTGCGTGATTCCATATTACGAAAAAACGGGTCTTGTTTTTTATCCGACGGCCTTAAGCCGCGCCTATGCGATGATTGCCCTGTGTGATTATTATCTTGATAACACCGACGAGGCGACTCAAAACTTTAAAAAGGCAATCTCTTTGGAGCCAAAAGAGTTTTGGTTAAATTATAATTTGGGACTTGTTTATTTCAAGAGAGGTCAATACACTATGGCAAGCGAGCATTTTGCAAAATCTGCTCGATTGACTCAGAAAGACCTTCAGGAGAGTATGCAGTTAGACTATGTCCAGTTGTGGCCCAGGGACATGGCAGAGAAGTACAAAACTTTGAGCGCTATTATTTTTCGCAAGGTCGTTGACAACAGTTATAAATTTATGGCCCTTGCTAATGAGCGGATTAGAAATACTCCGGGGCAGACAAATCCGGCATTGGCGCAAAAGACGGACCTGCTCGGCGGGAATTTTGATTTATTTTATAATGGTTCGCTTAATTTTGTGCCGATCGGGCAGGAAAGAATTTTTATCGAAAGACACAGTATTTCAAAAAGCGCCCGGTAAGCGCGTTAGTCAAAAAAGGTTTTAATCGAGGAGGAAAAAATGTTTTTTAGGTTCTTGCCAAAAGATTTTAATTTTTTTGAGTTATTCAACAAGCAGGTCGATCATGCGGTTGAGGCGGCCAAGACTTTAAGAGAAATTGCCGTAACGCCTGGGGTTATCTCAGAGGCGCATTTTAAGCGTATCCAGATTTTGGAACATCAGGGCGATGAGGCTTGTCATGAGATTATGGAGCGGCTTAATAAGACGTTTATCACACCTTTTGACCGCGAAGATATTCATGCTTTGACCAAAGAGCTCGACGACATTATTGATATGGTTGACGCCTTGGTTGTGCGGATTAAGATTTACAAGATTGAAGGCGGCAACAAAAACCTTATTGAGTTTGCAAAAATCATTGAGGAATCGATTTGGGCGGTCGCAGCAGCGGTCAAGGGGCTTAGTTCGATCAAGAACTCCAAGTCTATTTTAGAATCTTGCGTTGAGGTCAATCGTTTGGAAAACGTTGGGGACGCGATGCGCGACGCGGTTATTATGGATCTTTTTGAGACGGGAAAAGATGCGATTGCCATTATTAAGTGGAAAGAGATTTATGAGGATGCCGAAACGATTTTGGATATTTGCGAAGATGTTGCGCACGTTGTTGAATCTATTCTTGTTAAGCAGGCATAAGTATGACAGAAACGAT
>CAZWOH010000064.1:0-1752 GCA_964635405.1 uncultured Planctomycetales bacterium
TTTTGCAGGCGACTTTTATGGCGATGAAAGCGGCTATTTTAGATTTGGCCATGCAGGTGCAACTTAAGCCGGATAAGGTGTGTCTGCTGATTGACGGCAATCAATTTACTTCGGATTTGCCCTATGCGCACCGAACGATTGTCGGTGGGGACAGCCAAAGCCTGTCAATTGCTTGCGCTTCGATTATTGCAAAGGTGACCCGAGACCGTTTGCTTGTCGCGTATGACAAAATTTTCCCTGAGTATGGTTTTGCCAAACATAAAGGCTACCCCACCAAAGAGCACAAAAAGGCGATTGCGGTGCATGGACTTTCGCCGATTCATCGGCGGTCCTTTAGGCATGCTTTCTAAAATGAATGATCTGTTGCGAAAGAAACTTGGGGCCGATGGGGAACAAGTTGCGGTCGGATTTTTGCGCAAACGCGGCTTGCGCATTCTTGAACAAAATTTTCGATGCCGTTTAGGTGAGATTGACATTATCGCGATGGATAAAAAAACGGTGTGCTTTGTCGAGGTCAAAACCCGGCGCACGCTTGGCTTTGGTTCTGGCATGGAAGCTGTTTCGCGGGCTAAACAGCAGAAGATTATGAAAACCGCATTGCTCTATTTAAAAATGCATAATTTAAGCGAGTGTGATTTTCGTTTTGATGTGATTTCGATTTTGCTTTCTGATCCCAGCCCGCCGCACGTCGAGTATTTGGAAAATGCTTTTGACGGTTTTTGATTTGCAAAAATGAAAGCAATACGATAATATGACGCAGTTGTTTCTTTCTTGATCAATGAATTTTCCCAAAACAGGATGCGCGAGTGAAAAAATTTCAGGACCATACGCTAAGTGAGTATTGTGATGTTTTATCCCAAAAAGTTTCGGTTCCCGGCGGCGGATCAGCGGCTGCTTTAACGGCGGCTTTGGGAGCGGCCCTTTTGTCGATGGTGGTCAATTATTCGCTGGGCAAAAAAACAGCGGATGTCGATGAGAAGCTTCAAGAAATTTTAAAAAAGAGCGAAGCTTTGCGGGAGCGTTTTTTGGAATTAGTCGATTTGGATGCAGAAGCTTATTTAGAATTTGTCAAAGCGCGCAAAGCTGATGAAGCGACCAAAGAAGCGGCCCGCAAACGCGCGTGTGAGGTCCCGCTTGAAATTGCCAAGCTTTGTTATCAAGCTCTTGATCTTGCCCCTTACTTGGTTTTGGAAGGCAACAAATATTTAGTCAGCGATGTGGAGGTCGCCCTCGAACTTTTAGCGGCAGCGTATAAGTCGGCAATGTTTAATGTGCGGATCAATCAAGGCTAAGCATCATGTCAGCAAAAATTCTCGACGGAAAATTATTGGCCAAAAAGTTAAGCGATGAGCTTGAATTGGAAGTCCGTGCCCTTAAAACGGCAACCGGCAAAATTGTGCGCATGGTCAATGTTATTGTTGGCGACGATCACGGGGCCTGCGCGTATGCCAATTCGCAAAAACGTAGCGCAGAGCGTATCGGCATAAACTATGAGCTGGTCACGCTTGCGACGGATATTTCACAGCAAAAACTCGAGGACCAAATAAGCCGGTTAAGCGCTGATCCGTCTGTCAACGCGATTATGCTGCATAAACCTGTTCCCGCAAGTATTGATTTTCAGTCGGCTCTGCGGCAGATTTCGACATTGAAAGATGTCGAGGGTTTAAACGCTTTGAATTTAGGGCAATTGCTTTTGGGCGGGACAAAAATTTTGCCTTGCACGCCTGCGGCTGTCATGGCGCATTTAGCGGC
>CAZWOH010000064.1:1852-10508 GCA_964635405.1 uncultured Planctomycetales bacterium
CAAAACAAGATTTTTTATCGGCCCAGCGCCGAATATGAGACTGAAAAGATCAAGTTTATTTTTGATAAAAAAGTTACGCGCATAAATTTTAAGCGTAGTCGTTTGACGCTCGATGATAAAGAGCAGATTGACTATGATGTGCTTTTGTTGTCGGATTTTTTTCAGCAACCTTTTGCACCGCTTAAGGGTGCTAATAAGAGCGGGCTTTATCAGCTCAAACGTTTAAGCGACATGACAGCGCTTTTAAAAGTTTTGCCGATTGTCGAGACTGTTGTGGTGGAATCGGACCATCTTGCCGGACTGGAATGTGCTTTGGCTTTTTGCGAAGCCCAAAAGGAAGTGGTCCTTGTCACGTCGGGAAAAAATATTTTAAATGGGCTTTTATCGCCAGAGGACAGTCTTTTTCTAGAAACTTTATTGGCCAAGACGAGTTTAAGGATTTTTACCGAAAACAAAATTACCGAAATCTTAGGCGATACAGAAACGAAGGCCATTCGTTTGAAAAACGGAAAAGTGTTAGGCTGTCAGGCGATTTTGACGGATGTGGATTGCCCGGATTTGCGTTTATTTAAGGAAACAGAGCTGCAGTGTGGGCAACGGGTTTCGGTCAATCAAAGCTATCAAACGAATTTTGAGAATGTCTTTGCCATGGATGGCGTTTGTGATACGATAAAAATCGTTGATTGGGATTTTTCACAAAATTATTTATCGTTCGTGCAAATTCAAGCCAGTAGCATTGCTTCAAAAATTTTTGGAAAAGAATTCACCCAAACATTGGCCGAGCCGTTGACCTGGGAGCTTAAAGTCAAAGATGAAATCATCAAGCTGTCAGCTGCAGTCGAACTTTCGCAAACACCGATATTGCAGATTAATAGAGAAGAAAGCGCTTTGGTACCACAGCCGTTAACGGCTTAGAGTAGGTTAAGAAATTTCTTGCATAATTCTCAATAATCGTTTATTCTATGACCATTATTTATCAGCGACTTAGAATTTTAATTGTTTCTTGCGTCCTTTCCCTTTTTGTTTTTAATTCCCAAATTTATGCCAGTGCTTTAGACCCGCAAGTTGATATTTATCGTTCCAAAGGGCTACAAGCGCAGGCAAAGGGCAATTACAAGGAAGCGTTGAATTTTTATCTTAAGGCAGCAACATTTGGGCCCGAAAATCCTGTTCTTTATAATGACATTGGTTTGAGTTATGAACAATTAGGTTCACCGGATCGGGCCGAGCAGTATTATTTGCGTATTCTAAAAATTGACAGCAACTATTTGCCGGCGTATTCCAATTTGGCGTATCTCTATTTAAGCCAGGACCAAACCGAAAAAGCCAAAGAGTTTTTTTTAGAGCGACTCAAGCGCGCGCCAGCGAATGATCCGTGGAAAGAAAAGATTCGTCAGGAACTTTATCGGATTGATCCGAGTTTAAAAGCGGCTGCAATCAAAGAAGAGATGGAAGAAACAGCCCGTCGTTTGGCTGAGCAAGCCGATCAAAAAGCCCAGCAAGAGTTTGTTTTGGCGGTTGAACGGGCCCAAAAACACTATCTGCGCGGGGAAAGTTATCGTGCGCAAAAGAAGTATAGCCAGGCGATCAGTGAATTTGATCAGGCGCTTAAGGTAACGCCTGAAAATCCCAAGCTGGTCAAAGCCAAAGAACAGGCGCAATATGAGGAAAGGATAGACGAGGTTAACCAACGAATTAACGCTGCCACCGCCCAATTAAAGACAGGTGAGGTGGACCGCGCAAAAAATGAATTCCAGCAAATACTCGCTATAATCCCAAAAGAACCTATTTCTAATTCAAAGAATTAATACACTCCCTCTTTAAGGTTTTTGAATGTCTGTTTCGCGACTTTTTTTGATTGATGCTCACGCTTTGTGCTATCGCTCATTTTTTGCGATTAAGGAACTGCGCAATTCCAAAGGGCAGGCGACGAATGCGGTGTATGGCTTTGTTGCGGCGTTAAAAAAAATATTGCGGGAGTATCAGCCGCAGTATTTGGCGGTGTGTTTTGACATGAAGGGCAAGACGCTTCGCCAAAAGAAATATGCCGAGTACAAGATCCAGCGTCCGCCGATGCCGGATGAGTTGATCAGCCAGATTTCGATCATCAAGGATATCGTCCGCGCTTATCATATCCCGATCCTCGAGTTGGAAGGTTATGAAGCGGATGATATTATTGCCACCATTGCGCGGCGCATGACACAGCCGGAACTTGAAACGGTCATTGTCAGCGACGATAAAGACATGTTTCAGTTAGTCGGTAACAGTGTAAAGATTTTAAGTTCGCGGCAGGATGCAATATTAGACGCGGGGGATGTTGAAAAAATTTTAGGATTTTCACCGGCGCTGATTCCCGACTATTTGGCTTTGGCAGGGGATGCGGTTGACAATATTCCCGGAGTCAAAGGTATTGGCGAGGTTTCCGCCAAAAATTTGCTTTGCGAGTATGGCTCTTTGAAAGAAATTCTTAAAAATGCGGATACGCTGTCGCCAGCGCGTGTTCGTCAGGCGATTATGGCCCAAAAAGACAATGCGACGTTAAGCTACGAACTTGCGCTTTTGGAAGATAAAGCTCCGATTGCCCTTGATTTGGAGAATATGCGTGTCGGTGCGCCCGACACAAAAGCGCTTGAAACATTGTTTAGCGAAATGGAATTTCGCAAATTTGTCGCCGAGCTTAATAGCGAGTCCTCTAAGCCATCAGAGACGATTTTGGTCAAACGTGTTGAAAAGCAAGCTGACTTTAAGGCGCTTGCCGAGACTATCAAGGCCAAAGGATTTTTTGCGTTTGCCTGTGACCTAAAACCTCCTGTTGCCGAAATTTCGGTGCCACAAAAAATATTCATAGCCGTAGCAGGCGAAGTTTATCAAATTTCTGCGACGGATCATGAGCGGTTGGCGCAACTTTTTGGTAATCCCGGCATTGTCATCGTCACGCATGACATAAAAGGTCAGCTTAAAAGCTGGCCTTTGGCCGTTGAGCAGATTGCGGGAAAAGTTTTTGATGTCATGCTGGCCGGGTATTTGTCGAATCCGTCGCGTGGCAATTATGATTTGGGCGTTTTGGCATGGGAATATTTGAAAAAAACAGTATCAGAAGCGTTGCTGTCTGCCGAAGCGGTTGCGATCGTCGAACAGCTTTATCAGCCGCTACTCGATCAGCTGAAAGAACGCGAACTTTTGCAGTTGCTTGACGAGTTGGAAGTGCCGCTTGCGTTTGTTCTGGCTGGGATGGAACAAGAGGGTGTGTGTGTCGATGAAAAGTTGCTTAACCGTTTATCGGGCGAGACGTCAAAACGGATTGACGCTTTGGTCAAAGAAATTCATCGACTTGCCGGCGAGGAATTTAACCTTAATTCGCCCAAGCAGCTGGCCCAGATTTTGTTTGTGAAGTTGAAGTTGCCAGCGGTTAAGAAAACAAAAACCGGATTTTCGACGGATGAAGGCGTTTTGTCGCAGTTGGCCCAAAGCCATGCATTGCCGGCCCAATTGCTCGAGTATCGACAGCTGACAAAACTTAAATCAACGTATATCGATGCATTGCCCAAGCTCATTGACCCTTCGACCGGACGTGTGCACACTACCTTTAACCAGGCGGGGACGGAAACCGGACGTTTAAGTTCGAATAATCCGAATTTGCAAAATATCCCGATTCGTACCGATTTGGGCCGCCAGATCCGCGCGGCTTTTATTCCGTCGGCAGAAGATCGAATTATTATTTCGGCGGATTATTCTCAGATTGAACTGCGGATATTAGCGGATCTTTGCAGGGATGAAAATTTAATTGAGACGTTTGAAAAAGGCGAGGATGTTCACACGACGACCGCCGCAAAGATCTTTGATATTAAGGAAAGCGAAGTGACCCCCGAGATGCGAAATAGCGCCAAGCGCGTTAACTTCGGGATTATTTATGGGATCAGCGCTTTTGGATTGTCCAAAGATTTGAAAATCAGTCCCGCAGAGGCGCAGGATTTTATTGACCGTTATTTTTTGCGTTATCCAAAAGTTAAAAAGTTTATGGACGAGGAGATCGTCAAATGCCGCAAGCAGGGCTTTGTGACGACACTGTTGCATCGCAGACGCTATATTCCGGAAATCAACAGTCCTAATGTCGGGATACGCCAGTTTGCCGAGCGCCAGGCGATCAATACGCCGGTGCAAGGATCGGCTGCTGATATTATTAAACTAGCGATGATCAAAATCGCCGCGGACCTGAAAGAAAAAAATTTTAAATCGCGGATGATTATTACCGTGCACGATGAATTGATTTTTGACGCGATTGTCTCCGAGGAGAAAAAACTTATCGAGCTTGTCCGCCAGAGAATGGAGCACGCCATGCCTTTGCGTGTTGCGGTTCTCGTGAGTATCAAGAAGGGCAAAAATTGGCTGGATACCGAAAAGATTTAACGGTTACGACTGAATAATTTATGAAAATTGCGTTTTGTTCGTCAGAAGTAGTTCCCTTTGCTAAAACCGGCGGTATGGCGGATGTTTGCGGCAGTTTGCCTTTGGCGCTCGAAAAGCTCGGGCAGGATATTGTTATTGTTTTGCCTGCATACAGCTGCATTGACCGGCAAAGTTTTGGGTTTACCCAAATCCGTGACCATGTTTTTCAGGCGATTGTTGGAAAGAATATTACCGTTTACCTGCTGGAAAATGAAAAATATTTTCAGCGCCCCGGGCTTTATGGCGATCAAAACGGGGATTATTCGGACAATTTGGAGCGGTTTGATTTTTATTGCCGTCGGACACTTGAGCTTTTTAAAGAATTAAAGTTGCGTGTTGACATTATCCATTGTCATGACTGGCAAAGTGCGCTGATCCCGGTTTATTTAAAGCAGAAGTTTAATCGGGATGAATTTTTTAAAGATACCAAGACGGTATTGTCTTTGCATAATTTGGCGTATCAGGGTGTTTTTTCTGCGGAGCAATACAAAAAATTGCATTTTGGCGAAAAGGTTTTTGCCGACGCGTTTGAATTTTATGGGAAAATAAATTTGCTTAAAGCCGGGATAATTCATAGCGATTGTGTTGCGACGGTCAGCCCGCAGTATGCCCGTGAGATACAAACACAAGAATTTGGTTGCGGTTTGGAAGGCGTTTTGCAAGCTCGGGGAGAAACGATTATCGGGATTTTAAACGGTCTGGATTACAATTATTGGGATCCTCGACGGGAAAGTTATATCGAATACAATTATGCGCCGGAAAATCCGCAGCATAAAGCCAAGAACAAAGCTCTTTTACAAAAAAAAGTGAAATTGCCCGTTAACAGCCGTGTCCCTCTTTTTGGGTTTGTCAGCCGTTTGTCGCATCAGAAGGGAATTGATCTTTTGGACCAGATCATGCCGCAATTGATGAAGCTTGATATCCAGTTGGTTTTTTTAGGGGTCGGCGAGCAAATATATCATCAGATGTTGACCCGGTGGGCCAAGCAATATCCCGATAAAGTCGCTATCGACCTGGCTTTTGACGAGGAGTTTTCGCATTTTGTGTATGCCGGTTCGGATTTCTTTTTGATGCCTTCCGTCTATGAACCCTGCGGGTTAAGTCAGTTGATTAGCATGCGTTACGGCACGATTCCCGTCGTTTATCGCGTCGGCGGCTTAGTTGACACGGTTATCCCGTATGATCAGGGCGGAAACGGTTTTGTGTTTATCGAATACACGCCGAAAGCTTTTCTGAATGTGATTAAAGAAGCCATTAATATCTATAGCGATTCAGAAGCTTTTAGTCAGATTGTGGCTCAAGCTTTTAAGGCAAACTTTTCGTGGGAGAGTTCCGCACGACAGTATGTCGGGCTTTATAATCAATGCTTAAAGAACTTGTAAAAAAAAGAAGTATTGTCGTCGGTGTTACAGGCCAGCTGTCTAGCGGCAAGTCAAGTGTTTGCGCCATGATGGCCGCTTTAGGCGCTAGTGTTATCAACGCGGATTTGCTTGCTCACCGCGCTTTGCGCAAAAATGGTGCGTGTTTTAAAAAAGTTGTGTCCGCTTTTGGTAAGGATATTTTGGACAAAGGCGAAATTGATCGTAGCAAACTTGCGGCAATCGTTTTTGCAAGCCCGCTGCAATTGCGCAAGCTCGAGGGGATTATTCATCCTTTCGTTATTAAAGCAACGCAAAAGGAAGCTTTGCTTTTAAAAAAGAGTGGCAAAAAAATCATTGTGCTTGATGTCCCTTTGCTTTTTGAGTCGGGGATGGACAAGTTTACCGATTTGACAGTTGTCGTCAAAGTCAATCAAAAGACTCAGATGCAAAGATGTTTAAAGCAGGGTCGTTTTAGTCGTCATCAAGCGCTTATGCGCATAAGGTTTCAATGGCCAATGAGCGAAAAAGCTCGTCGGGCTGATATCATCATCGACAATGGAGGAACACTTATAAAAACACAAAAACAAGTCCATGCAATTATTGAAATGATCAAACGCAGGTATATAACATTTAACAATACACCAACACACAAGGAAAGAGAACATGCCAAGAACATCGAAAGAAAAAGTCAATGAAGAAGAAATGCAGCCGGTTAAACCTTTAGCTAAAGCTGTGGAGAAAGAAAAAAACGCGGAGGAAGAGGTCGTTGTTTCGGCCGGACGCGCAGTGCAGATTGATATCACAAAGTTAAAGGACATGAAAATGTCTGATTTAACCAAACTCGCGCGTGAAATGGGTGTCGAGAATCCCAGCGGTTTAAAAAAGCAGGATTTGATTTTTAAAACCCTGCAGAAGCAGGCCGAAAAAGAAGGCCTGATGTTCGGCGAGGGGACCCTTGAAATTTTGACCGAAGGCTTTGGCTTTTTGCGCTGTGCCAATTATAATTACCTTCCTTGCCCGGACGATATTTATATTTCTCCGTCGCAGATCAGACGTTTTGATCTTAAAACGGGGGACAATGTCAGCGGGCATATCCGTCCGCCGAAGGAAGGCGAAAAGTATTTTGCTCTCCTTAAGGTCGAAGCGGTTAATTATGAAAACCCCGAGAAGAGTAAAGATAAAATCTTTTTTGATAACTTAACGCCGCTTTATCCGCGTGACCGTATCAAACTGGAAACCACCGCAACCGAAATTTCGACACGGGTCATGGACCTGTTGACCCCGATTGGCAAGGGCCAGCGTGCTCTTATCGTCGCTCCGCCGTATAGCGGCAAGACCGTTCTTTTGCAAAAAATCGCCAATTCGATTACGCTTAATAATCCGGATGTTGTGCTGATTGTGCTTTTGATCGACGAGCGTCCTGAAGAAGTGACCGATATGCAAAGGGGCGTCAAAGGCGAAGTCATCGCTTCGACCTTTGATGAACCCGCTGAGCGACACGTGCAGATTGCCGAAATCGTCCTCGAAAAAGCCAAGCGCTTAGTCGAGCACAAGCGTGATGTGGTCATTTTGCTCGATAGTATTACCCGGTTGGCCCGTGCGTATAATACGGTTGTCCCGCACAGCGGAAAGATCCTCTCCGGCGGTGTGGACTCCAACGCCCTGCATAAGCCCAAACGTTTTTTTGGCGCGGCCCGCGGGGTTGAAGAGGGTGGCAGCTTGACGATTATCGCAACGGCGTTAGTGGACACTGGCAGCCGTATGGACGAAGTTATTTTTGAAGAGTTTAAGGGAACAGGTAACATGGAACTTCAATTGGACCGCAACTTGTTTCAGCGCCGTATTTATCCGGCCATTGATATCAAGCGTTCGAATACGCGTCACGAAGAGCTTCTTCTTAAAGAAGAGGAATTGCAACGTGTTTGGTTGCTTCGCAAAGCGATCAATGATCTTAATACCGCCGAGGCGATGGAGCTTTTGATCGACCGCTTGGGCAAGTACAAGAGCAACAAAGAGTTTTTGGATAATATGAATAAATGAGTTCGAGGGCGATTTTTTTTAACAAATTTCCCTCCCCCTTGTGGGGAGGGTTTGGGAGGGGGTAGCACCTGACTGAAGTCACCCCCACCTAACCTCCCCCATCAAGGGGGAGGAACATGGGTATAATTTAAAACCATAAGGAGTAAACACAATGAAAGCCGAAATACACCCGAATTACACCGAAACAACCATCACCTGCGCCTGCGGGGAAGTCATTCATACCCGCTCGACGAAGCAGAACATCCGTGTCGAAATTTGTTCCAAGTGCCATCCGTTTTATACCGGCGAGAAAAAGTTTGTGGATTCCGCGGGTCGCATTGAGCGCTTTGAACAACGTTATAAAAAAGGTAAAAAATGATCCATTCGGAGAAGCTCAACAAGACCAGAGACCGTTATCGCGAATTAGAAGGGCTTCTGGCCGATGCGACGATCATTGAAGACCAGAAGCAGTATCAAAGGTATGCCAAAGAATTTTCTTTGCTAACGCCGTTGGTCGATACTCTCAAGGAACATGATGCTGTTTTGGCGCAAATTGCAGAGTTAAAAAAACTGCTGCTAGAAAAGCAGGACAAAGAGTTTGAGTCGCTGATCCGCGCGGAGCTTTCGGAGTTGGAAAGCCAGGTCGTTGAAATTGAAAAAAAGATCGACGAGCTTGTCAATCCTCGCCGGGTCGACAAAGATACGGGCGTTATTATCGAAATCCGTGCCGGGACCGGCGGGCAGGAAGCGTCTCTTTTTGCGGCAGACCTTTTTCGGATGTATTCTCGATATGCACAGCGTCAGGGTTGGCAAAGTGAAGTGATGAGCAG
>CAZWOH010000065.1:0-5570 GCA_964635405.1 uncultured Planctomycetales bacterium
CGATTAAAGATCTTGTGAGAATGATCGTTTTGTTGACGGGTTTTAAGGGCAATATTGTTTGGGATACGACACAACCGGACGGACAACCGCGTCGCTCACTGGACACAACCCGTGCTTACCAAGAGTTTGGGTTTAAGGCTAAAGAGAATTTTTTGAACGGCCTTAAAAAAACGATTGCCTGGTATAAGGCGGCCCAAAAGAAAAATTAGTCAGAATGTCGCCCAAATTTTTCGGCTGGACAAAGTAATCTTCTTACGTATAATATTTGAATTCTTAATTCTGCAAATTTCATCAATACAATATATAAGAGAAGGAAGGCGCTATGAGTAAACTCACTGTCAAAGATCTTGATGTAAAGGGTAAAAAAGTTTTGATCCGTGTTGATTTTAATGTCCCGCTGGATGACAAACTCAACATTACCGATGACCGGCGCATTCGCGAAGCACTCCCGACCATTGAATATGTTTTAAAGCAGGGAGCCGCGAAGGTGATTTTGATGAGCCATTTGGGCCGTCCGGAAGGCCAAGTCGTCGAAGACCAAAGACTCGCCCCCGTCGGAAAACAATTGGAAAAACTTTTAGGACAAAAAGTCCTCTGCACCAAAGATTGCGTCGGCGATGAAGTCAAAAAAGCCATCGAGTCAAGCCAAGAAAAAGTTGTTTTATTAGAAAACCTTCGTTTTCATAAAGCCGAAACCAAAAATGATCCTGCATTTGCCAAACAATTGGCGTCTCTGGCTGATGTGTTTGTCAACGATGCTTTTGGGACTTCGCATCGCGCGCATGCCTCAACCCATGGCGTTACGCAATACCTTAAATCTGCCGCCGGTTTTCTACTCGAGAAAGAAATCAAATATCTCGGCCAAGCGACCAATAATCCGGCCAAGCCGTTTGTCATTATTTTGGGCGGCGCAAAAGTTTCGGATAAAATTGCGCTGATTGAAAATATGCTGCCTAAGGTCGATTCGATTATTATCGGCGGTGGGATGGTTTACACATTTTTGAAAGCATTAGGGAAAGAAATCGGGACGTCACTTTTGGAAGCAGACAAAATCGATACGGCCAAATCAATTCTCGAAAAAGCGAAGGCCGCTAAAGTTAACATTGTTTTGTCGTCGGACTTTGTTGCGGTCAGAGATTTTAAAAATCCGGATGAGCGTAAAATTGTTACAGACCTTGAGCCAGGTTGGTCAGGCGTGGACATCGGGCCGCAGACCCGCAAGGCTTTTAAGGCTGTTTTGTCGACGGCCAAGACCGTTGTTTGGAACGGGCCGGTCGGCGTTTTTGAAGTCAAGGAATATTCCGACGGCACGCGCGAAATTGCAGAATATTTAGCCAGCCTTAAGGGTGTGGTCACGATCGTCGGCGGTGGTGACACAGCCGCGGCGGTAGCGAAATTTAATTGTGAAGAGGGGATGACGCACATTTCAACCGGCGGGGGCGCTTCGCTTGAACTTTTGGAAGGCAAAGTTTTGCCGGGCATCGCGGCTTTGACGGATAAATAATGGACGCTGGACGTTAGACGCTGGAGGTTAGGATTAATTTCTAATTATTGAAGAACATTTAAGGACTTAATTATGCGAAAAATTATCATTGCTGGAAATTGGAAAATGTACAAGACTTCGTTTGAGGCCGTTGAACTGGTCACGGAACTTAAGAGAACTCTAGGCGATATGAATGACGTCGACGTTGTCGTTTGCACGCCTTTTACCGCACTATCCGAAGTCAAAGATATCCTAAACGATTGCAGGATCGGTTTGGGCGCACAGAATATTTATTGGGAGGACTTCGGTGCGTTTACCGGCGAGGTTTCGGCTCCCATGATCAAAGCAATCGGTGTTGAATATGTCATTATCGGCCACAGCGAACGCCGCCAGTTCTTTGGCGAGACAGACGCAACCGTCAACAAAAAAATCAAGGCCGCTTTAAAACATTCGCTTATTCCGATTGTTTGTATCGGCGAAGTTTTAAGTGAACGAGAGAGTGGAAAAACTTTTGACGTGATCAAGACTCAACTGGAAGGTTCGCTTGTGAACCTCACCGCTCTTGAAATGGAAAATATTGTTTTGGCTTATGAACCTGTTTGGGCGATTGGTACCGGCAAGACCGCAACGCCGGCGCAAGCCCAAGAAGTGCATAAATTTATTCGGGACTGGCTCACCAAGAAATATGATGCGGCGATTGCCAACAAAGTCCGTATTCAATACGGTGGGAGCGTCAAACCTGAGAATACGGCAGAATTGATGGGGCAGCCGGACATCGACGGAGCTTTAGTCGGGGGGGCGAGTTTGAAAAGTGATTCATTTACAGCGATTGTCAAGAACTGTTTAGCTCTGAAATCGTAGGACAGTATCATCAAAAAACTGCGTCTTTGCGAGGCCGGTTTTTGGCCGAAGCAATCCCATAGAGATTGCTTCGTCGCTTCGCTCCTCGCAATGACAGTGTTAAGAAAGGGAAGATATGATTTTTGTTTTGATAATTCATTCGTTGGTGTGTGTGCTCTTAGTCACTGTGATTCTTATGCAGTCAGGACGCGGAGGTGGTTTGACCGAAGGATTTGCCGCCGCTGAAACGATGTTCGGCGCCAAGACCAATGAATTTATGGTGAAAGCCACAAGTGTTCTGGCTGTTTTATTTGTTATTACGAGTTTGTCCCTAGCCCATTTTTCTGCCCGTCGGGACCAGTCGCTTATGGATCGTTTGATGGACAAGACAAAAAATCCGGATATTAAGATCAACATTCCTTTAGACGACAAGGATACGAAAAAGGATGTACAGAGCCCTGCTGTTTCTGTTGTTAATAAAGAAGAAAAAGCGGCGGTTGAAGAGTCTTTGCCGGTTACAGCAACGAGTACTCCGGTTGCCGAAAAGAAGTAATAATTTCTTTCGATTTTCTCATGGCCTATTTTTCGCAGAATTGCAGAAATTATTTGTGCCAACTCTTTTTTATCATCTTATTTTTATTTAATTTTTCCGTCGTAGCCGGGGCGCAGGAGCCCCGCTATGGCGGCTTGCCCGCCTATGGTGGGGATCTTATTCTTTCCTCGATTTCGGATCCCAAATCGTTTAACGATATCACCGCACAAGAAACTTCGACCCACGCCGTCACTGGCTATATTTTTGAAGGCCTCACGAGACTTAATCCTTTAACATTTAAAGTCGAGCCTGCCTTGGCCGAAAGCTGGTTTGTCAGTGAAGATGGAATGACGTGGACTTTTCATCTGCGGGCGAATGTGCGCTGGAATGACGGAGAGCCTTTTAGCGCCGACGATGTTGTCTTTACATTTAATGATTTGATTTACAACGACGATGTTGTTTGTTCCGGCCGCGATATTTTTAAAATTGACGGAAAAGTTTTTAAAGTTGAAAAAGTTGACGATTTAACTGTCAGATTTACGCTTCCGGTTAAGTTTGCGCCTTTTCTTGCGAGCATGGGCCAGCCGATTTTGCCTAAGCATAAGTTGGCAAAAGCTGTGGCCCAGAAAAAATTTAATTTTACCTGGGGGATTGATACGCCGCCCTCTGAGATTGTGGGTACCGGGCCGTTTAAATTAGCGTCGTATCGGCCTGGTGAGCGTTTTGTTCTGGTACGCAATCCTTCATATTGGAAAAAGTCTGCCGACGGTAAGAATCTGCCGTACCTCGATCGTATTATTTATTTGATCGTCCAAAATCAGGACACGGCGATGCTCAAGTTTCTCGATGGAGAAGTTGATTTTATCTCGTTACGCGGGTTTGAATATCCGATGATCAAACCCCGAGAAGCTCAGGGCAATTTTACGGTTTATGATTCGGGTCCGGATTTTGGCAGCAGCTTTCTTGTTTTTAATCAGAACACAGGCATCAATCCGAAGACAAAAAAACCTTTTGTTGACCCGGTCAAATCGAAATGGTTTTTGGACATCCATTTTCGACGGGCAGTGGCCCACGCGATTGATAAAACAAAAATGGTTGAAATTCTGATGAATGGGTTAGGCTATCCGCAGATTTCGGATATGAGCGCAAGCGCGGGATTTTTTTATAACCCGAACGTCGAAGTTTATGATTATGATTTAAACAAGGCCAAAAAAATTTTGCACGATGCCGGGTATATCGACCGCAATGCGGATGGTGTCATCGAAGACCCCGACGGGCACAGTGTCGAATTTAACCTTTTGACGAATTCCGGGAATGTCGAGCGCGTGCAGATTGCCAGCATTATCCGTCACGACTTGCAGTCTTTGGGGATGAAGGTTAATTTTCTCTCTCTTGAATTTAATACGCTCGTCACAAAACTTAATGCGACTTATGATTGGGACACGATTGTTCTGGGGTTAACCGGCGGCATTGAACCGCATTTTGGCAAAAATGTTTGGCATTCGACGGGCAGTTTGCATATGTGGTATCCACGGCAAAAAAAGCCTGCGACTTTATGGGAAAAGCGTGTTGATGAAATTTTTGATCAGGGCGTTTCAGAGCTCAATGAGAACAAACGCAAAGCCCTTTATGATGAATTCCAGCGGATTGTCTCCCAAGAACTTCCTTTGATTTATACGGTGCTCAATAGCAATCTTTATGCGATACGAAATAAATTCGGTAATTTAAAACCAACAAGCTTCGCCGGCGCGTTTCACAATATTGAGGAAATTTATATAAAACGATAAAACCTATGCTTCGCTACATTCTTCGTCGATTATTTACAACTCTGCCGCTTTTGCTGGTCATGTCGTTCGTCGTTTTTGCATTTATGAAAATGACGCCGGGCAATTATTATGACAGTTTAAAGCTTAATCCGCAGATTTCTCCGGAAACAATTGAGCGCTATATGAAGCTCTATCAGCTGGACAAACCGCTTATTGTCCAATATTTTTCGTGGCTTAAAAATCTTTTTCACTTAGAGCTTGGGTATTCTTTTTTTTACAATATTCCCGTCGTCAATGTCATCGGAAGCCGGATGTGGAATACCTTTATCTTCTCTTTAGCGAGTCTCATCCTTACATGGGGCGTCGCCATTCCTTTAGGCGTTTATGCTGCGGTTAACCGCAATAAATTTTCTGATCGATTGATCCAGCTTTTGTCTTATCTTGCTTTGTCGAGCCCGAGCTTTTTTGTCGCGATGCTTTTTTTGTATTTTGCCAGCCAAAACGGCCTTTTGCCTTTGGGGGGAATGCACAGCGCCAATTATGATGAGCTCAATTTTGTGGGCAGGTTTTTTGATCTTTTGCGCCATGTCGCGATTCCGGCGACCGCATTATCCATCGCGTCGATAGGGGCATTGCAAAGAATTATGCGCGGGAATATGCTCGAAGTTTTAGGCCAGCAATATATTTTGACGGCGCGCGCAAAAGGCTTGAGCGAAAATCGGGTTATTTACGTCCACGCTTTGCGCAATGCGATTAATCCTCTGGTTACTCTTTTAGGCTACGAATTTTCAGGGCTTTTAAGCGGGGCAGCGTTGTTAGAAATTATTTGTAGCTGGCCGGGCTTAGGTGCGCTTATGCTCACCGCCGTACAATCGAAAGATATTTATCTGGTCATGGCAACGTCGTTAATGGGCAGTGTCCTTTTGATTATCGGAAATCTTTTAGCGGA
>CAZWOH010000065.1:5670-10427 GCA_964635405.1 uncultured Planctomycetales bacterium
CAGCGTGCATGGCAAAAATTTTGTGCGAACCGTCTTGCGGTTTTTTGCCTGATTGTCTTGGGCCTTATTCATGCGGCGGCAATTTTTGCCGACTTTCTTTCACCGTATTCATTTGGTAACGAAGAGCGGATGTTTTCTTATGCGCCACCCAGCAAGATCCATTTACGCGATGAAAACGGCACATGGCATTGGCCGTTTATTTATGGCCGTGAAATTGTTTTTGATCAAAACCATAAACGCGAATATAAAGATATTCTCGAAAAAAAATATTCACTTCAGATTTTTGTGCAGGGTGATTCGTACAAAATTCTGGGGTGGATCCCTTGTTCTTTACATTTGTTTGGCGTTAATGATGGCGGCCGGATTTATCTTTGCGGTGCGGATTCAAGGGGCAGGGATTTGTTTTCGCGGCTTTTGCATGGCGCACGGGTTTCTTTGTCGATTGGAATAATTGGTGTCATCATTTCGTTTTCGATTGGACTGCTCGTCGGAGGAATTGCCGGTTATTACGGTGGGAAAGTGGATGATCTTTTGATGCGCGTCTGCGAAATGTTTATGTTGTTTCCAAGTTTTTATTTGCTTTTGGCGCTGCGCGCGGTTGTGCCGGCGAACTTTACGTCCGTACAAGTCTATTTGGCGATCATTGTGATTTTGTCGTTTATCGGCTGGGCGAGTTTGGCGCGGGTCATTCGCGGGATGTGCCTGTCGCTTAAAGAGCGGGAATATGTGTTGGCCGCTAAAACAATGGGGCTATCGGACTTGTCGATTATTTTAAACCATATCTTGCCGCACACATTGTCGTATTCGCTCATTGCCCTGATGCTTTCAATCCCCGGGTATATTCTCGCCGAGTCGTCGCTGAGTTTGATTGGGTTGGGTATTCAAGATCCGTATGCCAGCTGGGGAAATTTGCTCTCCGAGGCGATGGGCATTGTAAAAATTAAATTCGCGCCGTGGATTCTTTTGCCCGGCTTTTTTATTTTGGTTACGGTGATGTGTTTTAATGTGATCGGCGATGCCCTGCGTGATGTGTTGGACCCTAAGAGCGAGCGTTAAGCAATATGTTAATTGAAATAAACAATTTATCCGTAGGCGTTAAGAGTTCGGGGACAGAGAAAAAAATTCTCGACGATGTCTCTTTGTCGGTTGAGAATCGTTCAATTTTTGCCTTAGTCGGCGGATCGGGTAGCGGCAAGAGTACGACGGGGCTTTCTATCTTACGGCTTTTAGCGCCGGGGCTTCATATTTTAAGCGGGAAAATTTTATTTGGGCAGCGGGACCTTTTGCAAATCCCAGCAGAAGACTTGCGCCAAGTGCGCGGCAAAGAAATTGCTATGGTTTTTCAGGAGCCGCTGTATGCTTTTAACCCTGTTTTTACCGTCGGGAAACAAATCGAGGAAGTCTTTGGCTGTCACGTTGATTTTTCGAAAAATAAGAGAACGCAAGAAACGCTGACCCTGTTGGACTTAGTCGGGATTAAGGAGCCTGGGCGCGTTTATAAAAGTTATCCGCATCAGTTAAGCGGTGGGATGCGCCAGAGGGCGATGATCGCCCAAGCGCTGGTTTTAAAACCAAAGCTTATCATTGCCGATGAGCCGACGAGCAGTTTGGATGTTACGCTGCAGGCGCGGATCATGGAGCTTTTTTTAAAACTGCGTGCCGAGTTTGATTTGTCTGTTCTGTTGATTACGCATGATTTGGGGGTCGTCAAACATTTGGCTGATCATGTGGCCGTCATGGGCGGCGGGAAAATTATCGAAACAGCCCCGACGGCAGAAATTTTTACAAATCCCAGGGATTCTTATACACAAAAACTTTTGACTTATGCTTGTTGAGTTAAAAAATATTAAAAAATATTTTCCGCTACCGAAGCAGATTTTTGTCAGGCGAAGAGAATTTGTCAAAGCCGTCGACGGGGTGGACCTTGTGATCAGGCCGGGGGAGAACTTAGGGCTTGTCGGCGAATCAGGCTCTGGAAAGACAACCTTAGGGCGTATTATTTTGAAATTGTATGAGCCCGACGGCGGTTCGTTTATTTTTGACGGGCAGGATTGGACAAACCTTTGTGGTCCCAAACTGCGAATGGCACGAAAGAATGTGGGGGTGGTTTTTCAGGACCCTTACAATAGTTTGGACCCCCGCTTTAGCGTGCGGGGCATTTTACGTCAGGCGCTCAAAGCACGATTATCGTCGGAAAATCTGACAGTTTTTGCACAAGAAGCGCAGATGATTGAAACGCTTAAAGCTGTCGGTCTTGACGAAAATGCTTTAGGCCGTTTCCCGCATGAGTTTAGCGGGGGCGAGCGCCAGCGTATTGCGATTGCCCGAAGTTTGCTCATGAAACCAAAGCTTTTGATTTTGGATGAGGCGGTTTCGTCGTTAGATGTCCTTGTGGCCGGACAGATCCTTGAGCTTTTGGTCAAATTGCAAAAACAGTACAATGTGACGTATCTGTTTATCACGCATAATTTGCGTATTGTGAATAAACTTTGTCAAAAAATAGCGGTCATGCACAGCGGACGGATTGTCGAAATGGGAAACGTCGACGAAATTTTTGCAAATCCTCTGCATCCCTACACACAGGAACTTTTGGCGGCGGCGCTGTCGTATAAATCGTCTAAAAGTGAAGTCATCTATCGATTTGGCGAAAATTCTCGTTTAATTGATAATGGAAACGGCCATTTTGTGATATCCTAATACGCATATGTTTACCCTATCAGATAATTTTTGGCGGCGATTAAACCTTATTGCCGGCTTTTTTGTCCTTTTAGCGACCGTCGGGTTTTTGGTTTTTATGGCTCACCTGGAAATCAAGGACCTTGATCTTTGGCTGCATATCGGAATGGGACGTTATATCGTCGCGCATAATTTTCAAGTTCCCACTGTCGATGTGCTTTCCTGCACGGTCGCGGGAACCCCGTGGGTGAATCATGAATGGTTGTTTCAGGTCATTGTTTACTCCATTTATAATGTCTGGGGAACCTCGGGGCTTATTGTCATGCAGGTGTGGCTGGTGGCTATTACTTTTTTGTTGCTTATCTTTTTGGGGTATAACCGTAAAAATCTTTTTTTGATTGTTCTGTCTTTGCTTTTGGTGTCCTTGGTCTATCAAAGCCGCCTGACCATTCGTCCGGATTTATACAGTTTGTTTTTCTTTGCCGTTTACATTGTGATGCTCGGGTTTTTTATTCATCGCAAATGGGCGGTCTGGATGTTTTTTGTCGTTCAAATTTTTTGGGCGAATATCCACGGGTTTTTCTTTTTAGGGCCGCTTATTGTCGGCTTAAGCCTTCTGGGCGAATGGCTTAAACGTTCTGTCCGCCTTCCCTGGGAATGGAACAAAATCGGGCGTTTGACCGATAAAGAATATTACCGGCTAAAACTTATCTTGGGGCTGGTGGTTTTGGCCTGCTTTTTTACGCCGACGGGGGTACACGGCGCGATTTATCCGCTAAAAGTATTTTTTCAGATCTCCGGCGACTCAAAGATTTTCTTTAGCAAAATCATCGAGTTACAAAAGCCGATTACGCAAGCCACGCTTTTTTCAACGAACGATTGGCCGGAGTATAAAATTCTTATTATCATCTCTTTTTTAAGCTTTTTGTTTAACCGCCGTAAAATCGACATAGGCATTTTTTTATTTTGGCTGTTCTTTCTTGTATTTTCGCTGGTTGCTATTCGAAACCTGATCTTTTTTGCTTTTGCGGCTTATCTGGCTTTTGTGATCAATATCGCGACCATCAAGTTTAAAGACGTTGTTCCAATTCGTTTTACGCACCGCAGATTTCTTTATATCACATCGATTGCAGCCAATATTATTCTTGTCTTTTGGGTGATTCGCCTTTATACGCAAGTCTATGACAATGGTTATTTTGACTTTGAAAAATATGATCGTAAAAGCGAGTTTGGCGGCATATCGCAGCACCAGTTCCCGATCAAAGCAGCGGAATTTTTGACCAAAAACAAGGTGCGTGGAAATTTTTATAATGATTTTAACTCAGGGGCGTATCTCGTCGGACACTGTTTTCCAGATATTAAGGTTTTTATCGACGGAAGAACTGAAGTTTATGGCCCGGCGTTCTTTAAGTATTATCAGGAAATCGAAAATGCGGATAAAGTTGAAAATTTTAAAGCTGCTTTGAAGCGCTTTCAAATTACCGGCGTTTTTTTTAACTCGGTCCATAATCCGATACCGCCAAATATTTTTAATTATCTTTACAATAGCCCAGATTGGGCGGTTGTTTATTTTGATTCGGACGGAGTTGTTTTTTTAAAAAACACGCCGATTAACCGTGATCTGATCATCCACAAGCGCATTGATTTAAAAGCGTGGAAAGCCAAAGAAATGGATTTGTACCGTTTAGGTGCCAAACAGATTTCACCGTATCCAAACTTAAACCGTGCTTTTACGCTTGAGAGTTTAGCCCTTGATGATGCGGCAGCAGCAGAAGCGCGTGCAGCAATTGCTGTCAATCCTGGCTATACCGGACCGTATAAAGTGTTGGGTAAGATTGCAGGTAAGAAAAAAGATTTTCAGACAGCTTACGAAAATTTTCGTATCGCTTCGTTATTGTCGTCGAGCGATAGAGTTGCGCGAATGAATATGGCTCAGGCGCTTTCTGATTTAAAACGAATTGATCAAGCGGCGATGGCTTATCAGAAGATTATCGAAACATGGCCCAAATCAGCCAGTGCCTATTTCAAATTGGCCAAAATGAATATTATTCTTGGGCGACAACGTGCGGCGGTTGATTTGA
>CAZWOH010000066.1:0-2257 GCA_964635405.1 uncultured Planctomycetales bacterium
TTTTGACGTTGATAAAAGTTTAAAGAAACTCGCAAATCATTAAAAAATTTTGCATTTTCGGCAAAAGTTGCGTTGCCTTCGATCGGAGATTGGAATTCACGGACAAATTGAATAACATCTTTATCGGTGACAGTTATTCGTCCACCGTCGTTTTCGGTTTCAATGATGCCGGTTGCCTGCTGCCGGGGGATGTGTCCCTGTTTTTGTAAAAGTCGGACAAGGCTTACCGAAGCCGGCTCGACAAAATCCGTTTCCAGTCCGGCTTGTTGAAAAATTCCTGTATATCGTTCGACGACGTTTTTCCGCGCGGCAACAAATAAAATCCGCAGATTTTTTTGCTCACCTTCACTATAGGGGATTGCATGATACGTGTACGCTAAATCCTCCAGTTTGATGGGAATGTATTTTGTGGCTTCAAAATCGACGACATTTTTAACTTCAGCTGGTTGCATAAATGGGATAACGAAAGAACGATAGATGACATCTTTGGATGAGAGCGAGAGGTTTGCTTTTTTACAAATCAGCTTTTTTTCACGAATAGCTTGTTGCAAAAGAGCTGTAAATCGGATACTGTCGGGGATTTTTTGGCCTTGATCACCGGCTAAAGGGGCATCAAAGCGAAGATGGGCAATCTTTTCAGGCTGCCCTTTACTTGTTTCTACAAGAGAAAAAGCGTCTTTCCCCCAGTAAATTCCTAATTGATTTTTTTCGTTGGATATTTTTGAAAACAGCATATTGATTAAAATTTAGTCTAATAATAATTTTTAAATGGCAAAAAGTGATTAGAAGAATTTTATGGTCTTCATTATAAGGGAGATGTCTTTTTAAATAAAGTTAATTGTTAGAAATATTACGCAGATTTTACGATGGAATCATTATTGGTATGTGATATTAAACTGCACTTGATTGGTACCATTTGGACCCGTCGTTGTGTCAGTGGCCCGAGTGATTGTATAATTTTTTCCTCCGATGTTTATGGGTGAAGAAGGTATAGTAGCAGATCCATCTACCCGGCGCTGATAGTCTTGATAGAATAATCCGGTCGCTAATTGTTCAGCTCGTACAGTGTCAACAACGCTTGAAGCGGTTTTGACCTGGCTCACATTTAGGCTCAGAATGCCTATTGCGACAATCGAAAGAACGATCGTTAGCACAATAACAGTGACAAGTATAACGCCAGACTCATTATTTCGTTTGGGAAAGCGCATAGGTGGTTTCTCCCGATTTTGAAGGTTTGAGATTTTTATTCAGCGCTGATTAAACTGTGGCAGCGCGGACAATTCGCAAATGGTTTTTTAGTAAATTTTAAAAACAAATATGTGCAAAAAGGACATTGCTCTAAATTGCTGGATACTTCAATTTGTTTGCTTCGATAAGAAGTATAGAATAACCATGAGCACATTACAAGAACTGGAATGACAGAAGTTAAAATAGTGATTGTCCATGCAAAATCGAGGTTAATCATCGGCTAAGTCTAAGACGTTCATAAGGTTGAGATGTTGAGAGTTCTTTTTTTGTTTCAATCGGCATTTTTAACAGGATTTCACTCTGTGGTGTGGATATCTCGGGTGGCTGAAATTTAAAATTAGCCTTACGGTGCGTTTTAATAAAGACGCTCAAATCCGGCTTGGAAAGTTCGGTGATATCTCGCCGGGATGTTTGTCCCTTGTTTATGGGCAATGCGTTTGATTCGTCGAGAGTCGGGTAATTTTGCGATTTGATTTTGCTCATTTCTAAAGGATCTATGATTGCCCCCAGGAAAGTCATTGCAATAGGCTTCTTTGGCGCCGGAGTTTTAAACTCAAATCGTGTCAGGTTCAAAACCAAAAAATGACAGGCAATTATTAAAAATAATAAGTCTGAATTAGAAGGTGTAAATAGTTTTTGTCGGATTCCGGCGTGCATAGGTTTGAATAAAATGTCTGTACTAATTCTTTATTGTTGTCGCGATGTTGATTTTTTCCAGGCCCAAATCACGGCAAATATTCCAGATATCAATAACTCTGGCCAGAGATGAGCGGCCATCCGCTTTAATTAAGATCGATGCATTTTTAACTTTAGATGAGTGGAGTAATTTTTTTAATTCTATCTCGGACAAGACTTTGCCTTTAAAGAAAATAATGTCTTCGCTGTTAATTGTAATAATCGTGCTATTTTCCGGAATGATGTCGCTGGTGATGGCTTTTGGCAGTTTGATGCCGATAGCGTTTGGAAAAGTTAAATACGGCGCAATAACCATAAACATAAATAGCAGGCA
>CAZWOH010000066.1:2357-5374 GCA_964635405.1 uncultured Planctomycetales bacterium
AAAAGAGCTTGCCAAATCCCCCCGGAAAGATCAGCAGGTGTTATGGCATACATTCCTGCATTTTGAGATTGAATTGTTTGAAAAATAATTGTTAACCCGATCACGGTTCCAAGTACGCCAAACAAAGGAGTGGCATTTGCAATCGTAATTAAAGCCGTGAGGCCGTGCTCAAGTTTGGGGATTTCAAGAAAAATGGCATCTTCAAGTGTTTCCCGGATTTCTTCCCGTCGGCAACCAAATTTAAGAAGGCCGGCCTTAAGAATAGGCCCGGCTGGTAAGCTGCTTTTTTCGCAAGCGAGAATAGCGGATTTGATTTTATTCTCGCGGACCAACGCAAAAATTTCAGATTTAAACGGGCCAATGCTGGATTTCAAATTTTGGAAATAACGCCATTTTTTTATGATGATCATAAGCGCGCAAATCCAACAAAAAATAATCGGAATCATGACCGGTCCGCCGGCGAATAAGAGTTGTTTTGCGTTTATTTCATTCATTTTAAGACCTTGGTTAAGTTTTTACGGCGTTTCTGGGGCCGAAGTTTTGGCATTTGCGGCAATCCACTCTAAACGTTCTTTCGCGTATTTGGACTCTTCGGTGTTGAAATTAAGGATTTTATTATAAACAGTGATTGCCTGGTCCCATTGGGAGGTGTCTTCAAAAATCCGCGCCAGACGCAGGTTCGATTTAATGACCCAAGTTTTCTCGTCGGGATAGAGGTAGGGAATTTTTAAATACGCTTCAATCGCTTTAGAGGAGTCGTGCATTAATTCATACGCATCGCCAATTTCAAATTGTAATGTCGCAGCATCTTGCTTTGAAAGCGACGGCGATAAAAGAGCTTCCTGATAAGTTGTGATGGCTTTTGCATAGGCGTCGGTATTTTTATAAATTTCGGCAACTCGAAGGAGGGCTTCTTTTTTAAACTCAGGGATTGTTTGAGCAATATTTTGATAGGTCGAGATTGCCGTTTGCGGGTCTAAATCTTTTGAAAAAATATCAGCAACGGCCAGCTGGGCTCTCGCAAAAATTTCCGTATCAGGGCTTTTCATGATTTGTTTGTAAGTCTTGAGGGCCTCATTGAGTTTCCCGGCTCCCTGATAACTTTGACCAAGTTCATAATAAACCAGACTGATTTTTTCACTCGACGGGAAACCAGCAATAAATTGGTTGTAATACGAAATCGCCTGCGCATATTCGTCGTTGTCCAGATAATAATCCCCCAGCCACAAAAGCGCATCGGCTGCAGATTCGCTTGCCGGATAGAGCTTTGGGATTGCGCTAAATTTTTCAATCGCCTCTTTTTGTTTGTCTAAAGCAAACAGGGATTTTGCAATATAAAGTTCGGCGGCCTGGCGCATATCTTTTTGATCCGCAGAATTTTTGGCGAGTTTTTGAAAAACATTGAGCGCCTGATCATATTTTTTAAGGTTAAAATTCGCCAACCCTAAAAGATAATTTGTTTCGGCAATAAAGCTTTTGGTGTCGTTTGGTTCATCTAAGTATGTTTTAGCCAGCCGGACCGCTTGCTCCCACTGTTCTTTTTTGAAATAGGCCAAGGCTAAATAATATTTCACTTCGCCGAGGTATTTGCTTTTAGGAAAATTTGCCTGAAGGCTTTGGAACGAAAGTGTGGCGGCATCAATTTTGTTGATCTTAAGAAGTGCGATACCCTGTCGGTATTGTGCGTAATCTGCAAAAACACTGTCAGGATAGTCCCGTAACAGTTGATCATAAACTTGTACAGCTTTATCAAATTGATTAATTTCCTGATAGGCGTCGCCAATTTGGGTCAATGCACTGGCCCGTGCGATTTTGCTCGTTGATTTGTCGACAATGTCTTGAAAGCTTTGTATCGCTTGATCGGCTTTGCCGCTTTTAAGGTATGTCCAGGCTAATCCGTAATAAGCTTTTTCAATAATTTCAGCATAATTTTGGTCTTTCGAAAATTTCGCAATTAAATTTTCGTAATTTGTGATGGCACTGGCGTAATCGGCCTGCGCATAATCGCTGTTGGCTTTGCCAAGATAGGCTTGAGCAAGACGAAAGCTCTGAGGAAACTCGTTGATCAGTTTTTGGTAAATGCCAGATGCGCTCTGATTATCTCCCGCATCTGTATAAAGCGTCGCTAAACCAATCAAAATATCCTCGGAAGGCATATTCTTTTCCTGGGCGATTTTTTCGGCTTCTTCAAAACTTTTTTTAGCAAGATCAAATTTTTGAAGTTTTAAATAGCTCCATCCGGCCCCAAGTTTTGAAAGCAAAGCGATTTTGGCATCGCTGGATTTATCGGCGGCTTGCGCATAATAGCTGATGGCAGAAAGATAGTTTTCTTCGGTGTAGTAAGATTCCCCAATTAAGAAAAATGCATGGCCCAATCGGGTTGAATTAGGATAAATCCCAAGAAAGTCTTTAAGAATTTTTATTGCGGCATCGCTCTCTCCGGCATTGTGGCTGCATTCGCCGATTTTAAAAGCCGCTTCCTCGCTTAATGTGTGTGCCGGAAAACGCGAAATAAGTTTTGTAAAGGCATCTTTTGCTTGCCGGTAATTGCTCTGTTCAAAATACGTCCAACCCAGAGAATATAACGCTTGTGGCACGTACGACGAATTAGGATAGGTGTTGATCAGCTGCAGGTAATTTTTTTCAGCCTGTTTATAGTCCCCGCCCTTGAAATACGTTTCGCTAAGCCAAAAAAGTGTGGCGTCCCGAAATTCAGTATATTGTGAAAGCGACTGAAAGATTTCAAAAGCTTTGAGATATTGGTTTTTAAAAAAATAACATTGTCCAAGCAAAAGTTTAGCCTGGACACTTTTGGGCGAGGCAGGATACTTTTGTTGGAATTGTTCGATGTAGCGGGTGGCCACATCATAAAACCCATCTTCATAGGCTTTTTGAGCAACCAGAAAAAGTTCGTCCTCGGTTTGGTCAGCGCCAACACAAGGTGGAAGAATTGCGCTGGCAAAGGCAATCGTTAAAATTAAGAAAAATATTTTGAACTTATTTTTAAAATTCATAAA
>CAZWOH010000066.1:5474-8991 GCA_964635405.1 uncultured Planctomycetales bacterium
AACCCTGTTGTCGGTTCATCGAGAATATAAAGTGTTTTGCCCGTGGCAGGCTTGCATAATTCAGAAGCCAGTTTAACGCGCTGAGCTTCTCCGCCGGAAAGTGTGGTCGCCGGCTGTCCTAATTTGATGTAACCAAGTCCGACATCGTTTAAGGTTTGGACAACAGTGCGAATACGCGGGATATTTTCAAAAATTTTGAGGCTTTCGTCTACGGACAGATTAAGAACGTCGCTGATACTCTTCTCTTTATATAGAACGTCCAATGTTTGTTCAGTAAAACGCTTGCCGTGGCAGACTTCGCACTCGATATAAACGTCAGGCAAAAAATGCATTTCAATTTTTTTGATCCCATCCCCGTGACAAGCCTCGCAGCGTCCACCGGGAACATTGAAACTAAATCGTCCGGGTTTGTAGCCACGGATTTTTGCTTCCGGCATTTGGCTAAAAAGATCCCTGATATTGCTAAAGACTCCAGTGTAGGTCGCTGGGTTTGAACGGGGCGTGCGTCCGATGGGAGATTGATCCACGACGATGACTTTATCAATATTCTCGATGCCGGTAAGTTTTTTATGGCTGCCGGGTTTTTCATTGGCGTGGTTGATTTTTTGGGCCAAGGCTTTGTAAAGCACATCATTGATCAAAGTCGATTTCCCGGAACCCGAGACGCCGGTAATGCAGATAAAGGTCCCCAGAGGAAAAGACACATCGATGTTTTTGAGGTTATGTTCGTTAACACCGGTAAGTTGCAAAAATTTTGTTTTTTTCGTTTCTCGACGATGTTCGGGCGTTTTGATGTTTAGCTGCCCGCGTAAATATTGGCCGGTTAAAGATTGAGGGGATTTTAAAAGTCCTGGAATGTCCCCTGCATAAATAATTTGGCCGCCAAATTCGCCGGCACCGGGGCCCATATCAATAATATAGTCGGCGTTTCGGATCGTGTCTTCATCATGTTCGACGACGATCAGGGTATTGCCGATATCGCGCAAAGAATGCAGAGTCGAAAGCAGCCGTTCATTATCTTTTTGATGCAGGCCGATAGATGGTTCATCGAGGATGTAAATAACACCGACTAATCCTGACCCGACTTGTGTCGCCAGGCGAATGCGTTCGGCTTCCCCGCCGGAGAGTGTTGCACTTTTGCGGTCCAAAGTCAGATATTCAAGGCCGACATTGATACAAAAGTCCAGCCGCCGCGCAATTTCTTTGAGGATTTGTTCGCTGATCTTCTTTTGCTCGGTCGTCAGTTTAAGAGAATTAAAAAATCTTTTTGCATCTTTAATGGAAAACTCGGTGACCTGGGCGATATTTTTATCGTTTATTTTAACGGCAAGTGATTCTTTTTTTAGACGTTTGCCCTGGCATGTATGGCATGGTGATTCGGACATATATTGATTGATTTCACCCTGCAGCCATTCGCTGTCGGTTTCTTTAAAAAGCCGCTCTAGGTAATTGAGAATTCCTTCAAAAGGTTTTCCCCAAACTTCATCGTTAGAGCCGTTGAAAATGATATTTTTAAACTTTGCGGGCAAGTCTTTAAAACTTGTCGTTTGGTCGACTCGGTACTCTGCCCCAATCTGACGCATGACGGCGCGATAATACATTAAATAATTTTTATTCCCCCGTTTCCATGGGGCGATGGCTTGCACCCAAGGCTTGCCTGTGTCAGGAATAAGCAGATTGGAGTCAATTTCCATTTTAGTGCCAAGCCCATTGCAGTCTGGACAGGCGCCGTAAGGGGAATTAAACGAAAAAATCCGCGGTTCGATTTCTAGCAAATTAATACCGCAGTCGCTACAGGCGTAGCGTTCGCTAAAGGTTTTTTCGGGCTGCTGCCCGTTAAAGTCAATGATAACGATTCCCTCGCCGATTTTAAGCGCGGTTTCCAGTGAATCGGTTAAGCGTTTTTTGATGGTGCTTTTAATGATTAAACGGTCGACAACGATTTCAATGTGATGGATTTTGAATTTATCAAATTTGACTTTATCGGTCGCTTCATGGATGATCCCGTCGGCACGGTAGCGGACAAAGCCGGCTTTTGAAACTTGTTTTCCGATATCACGGTACTCACCTTTACGTCCACGGATAAGTGGTGCGAGAATGTTGATTTTTGTGCCTTCCGGCGTAGCTAAAATTTGCCGGGTGATTTCCTCTGTTGTTTGTCGTTCGATGAGTTTTCCGCAACTGTAGCAATGCGGTGTCCCGGCGCGCGCGTATAAAAGCCGAAGGTAATCATAGATTTCGGTTTGCGTGGCAACCGTTGAACGGGGATTGCGGCTGGTTGTTTTTTGTTCGATTGAAATTGTCGGGGAGAGACCTTCGATGTATTCAACGTCGGGTTTTTGTAATTGCTCCAAAAATTGGCGGGCGTACGCGGAGAGGCTTTCGACATAACGGCGTTGTCCTTCGGCGTAAATCGTATCAAAAGCGAGAGATGATTTTCCTGAGCCGCTTAATCCGGTTATGACCGTAAATTTATTGCGCGGGATTTTAACATCGATGCTTTTGAGGTTGTGTTCCCGGGCATTGTGTATCGTAATGTAGTCAGTATTCATCAGGGGAAAATAGGGTTAAATATCCCGATAACTCTACGTCAATTTGATATTTCCGTCAAGGCAAAAGCCGTAAAGACAAAAAATGCAGGCAAAAAAATAACCCTCAAGCATTTTTGTCTTGCGACAGAAATAAGCGTGAGGGCTATTTTGTGCCTAAAAACAGCCTTACTTGCGTTTTTTAGCAACCTTTTTTGCAGCCTTCTTTTTCTTTGCGCCACCGCGAACCATAGCGGCACAAGCGATATCGCCGTCTTTATCGACGAAATAAAGGAAACCGGATTCCTTCTTGATACCGGCTTTGGCAACTTTTTTAGGTTTGCCCCCTTTTTTGTCACCGCGAGCCATAACTGCTGCGGAAACGTCACCATTTTTGTCGACGAAATAAAGGTAGCCCTTTTCTTTCTTGACACCAACTTTAGCGACTTTTTTAGCCATAATGTGTTCACCCCCCTTCCGTTTATATTTTGATACACAAAGGATCTTGCGATCCCTCAAGTTCCAATATGCGTTTTAGAACAGAAATCTTGCAAAGTCCTGATAGCTGATAAAACAGCCAGCCAGCTTGTTTTAGGATTATCCGGACATGTGACATTTTCAGCCCGCGTGATAATACGGCCAAAATCGCCGGTCATTTCGATTTCATGCGAATTGATTTTATATTCGGGTGAAGTGATAATTCTTACGCGGATTTTTTGTGGCATGCCGCTTGCAATGGCGAGCGTTGAGGCCACATTAATATTTTGAGGAAAATAGTGCACGGCCTGTTCGACAGATCCGTCAAAAAGGACGGTTTCGTTTTTAATTGACGATAAATTTATTTTTTTCTTGTTAAGATAATCGCTTTGCACAAAGCCGTTGACCGGCTTGCGGGTGGTGAGAATGATTTTATCGAGTTTGACTAAACTTGCGGCCTTAAGCGCGTCAATTCCAGCGATGGCCCCCGAGGGAATAAGTATTTGGCATCC
>CAZWOH010000066.1:9091-10286 GCA_964635405.1 uncultured Planctomycetales bacterium
GAACCAATCGCCCCGCAGCCTAAGATCCCTATTTTTAATTTTTTTGTGGCTGGAGCCATTACTAATCTTTATTTAACACTGATAATTATATTATCAATCAAACGTGTTTTGCCCCATCGTGCCGCAACGGCCAAGAGAACATTTCCCTTGATTTCCGTTAACGGTTCCAAAGAATCGGCATTGACGCAGGCGACATAGTCGATTTCGCCTTTACTTAACGTGAGGATGTTTTGCTCAATTAAGTAGCGAGCTTTTGCTGCATCACGCAATCCCCGGCGGATTTCATTTTTTGCCAAGTATAAAGAACTGTACAAAACGGTTGCGTCTTTGCGTTCAATGGCTGACAAATATTTATTTCGTGAACTTAACGCCAGCCCATCGGGTTCACGAACGGTCGGACAAACGATGATGTTTGTTGAAAAGTTAAGGTCTTTGACCAAGTGTTTTAAAATGACACACTGCTGGGCATCTTTCTGGCCCAAATACATTTTTTCGGGTCCGACAATGTTAAGCAGTTTTGCTACAATTGTCGCAACACCTTTAAAATGCCCGGGACGTGTCCGTCCGCAAAGTACATTGGCTAAATTCCCAACATTAACAAATGTCAAATATCCCGACGGGTACATCATTTTCTCCGACGGATAAAAGATTATATCAACATTTTCTTTTTTTGCCAACAAAACATCTTTTTTTTTGTCCCGAGGGTATTTTGCAAAATCTTCATTGGGTCCAAATTGGGTGGGGTTGACAAAAATACTTAAAATGCAGATATCATTTTCTTTTTTTGCGCGGCGCAAAAGCGACAGATGTCCTTGATGCAATGCTCCCATCGTCGGGACAAAACCAATGGTCTTGTTTTTTTGTCTTACTGATTTTAAAAACTTTTGAACCGCTGTAATGGTCGTTGCGATTAGCATAAGGATTTTAAATCAACGTTGGGTGCGAGTTCTTTTAGAGGATTGATGACAAAATTTCGTTGAGCGATTTGCGGATGTGGGATTTGGAGCTTAGTATTTTTTATTTTTTTGTTTCCATAAAGAAGAATATCTAGGTCAATCGGCCGCGGACCGTTTTTGATCGTCGACACACGTCCCAACTTTTGTTCAATATCCTTTGTGCACTGCAAAAGTTTTAAAGGCGAAAGTTTTGTTTCACCAGCTAAAACACCGTTTAAGTATAAGGCTTGCGCAACACC
>CAZWOH010000067.1:0-10143 GCA_964635405.1 uncultured Planctomycetales bacterium
ACAATATCAATATTCAGATTTATGACCACGGTGCTCATTCGACGGATGAAACCAAAGCGCAGGTTTGGACCAAATTAGCCGCACGCTATGGACAGTGGACGCAGTTGGAAGTATTGTTTAAAGACCTTCCTGTGGATTTGAATTTAGAGGATATCGACAAAATTCAGATCCAGAATTATTGGGCGGGGACGTTTTATATCGACGATATTCGCGCAACCGGTCCGCGCTTAAAGATCAGCCAGGCCGCTCTTAAGTCGCTGGCCAAGGTGATGTGGGATTATGTCCAGGGGATGGATCTTAATGCAAACTTTCGCCTGCAGGAAAGTGTCGAGGGCCCCGACGGCCCGTGGGTGACAATTTACAGCGGACCTCAATATGAATTTCAGTTAAGCGCTTTGACACCTCGCTGGATTAGAGTCCGTTGGGAAGAAAATTTTAGTGGAAAAAATTCACTGCCGTATGCTTCTCCGTGGTCTTTGCCGCTTGAGTATAAGCCGCGGCCGGTTTTTCTAAATTATCAGGCGCTTACAAACGGTTTTTTGATGTGGGAAAATATACCGCAAACAAATTCCTATGAATTGCAACAAGCGTTTTCTCCCGCTGGTCCTTGGACCACGACGTTTAAAGGTCCTCATCAACCGACGGACCGGTCCAATGCGTTTGTCGGGTATTGGTATCGTCTGCGCGCGATTAAGGAAGTAAACGGCCAGCTTGCTGATTTTACGCCGTGGAGTCGACTGCAAAAATACGATCCGAACAAAGGCTTTGTGAAGGCAGTAGGTACCGCTTTGCGAGGGCAAGACGGTTTGGGCGATGAACTTGTTCTTTCGGGTGTTAATCTGGGCAATGTGTTTTTGATCGAAGACTGGATGACCGGTTATGGCCAGGCAGATTCGCCGCTTATCCCCGACGATTGGACATTGCGTCAGGTATTGACCGATCGCTTTGACGCAAACCATGCCGAACTTTTGTATCGTCAACATCAAAATGCGTACCTAAACGATTGGGATTATGATTTTTTGGTGGAAAGCCCATTTACAATGGTGCGCCTGCCAATTTATTATCGAAATCTGATGGATGACAACGGTAATTTTTTGCTCGATCCGTCTGACCCGAATCTTTTTTATCAAATCGATCGCGTGGTCAATGCGTTTTCTGATCGCGGGATTTATGTTTTGATCGATTTGCACGGCGCGCCGGGAAGTCAAAATGCCGAATTCCACAGTGGCCGCAAAGATTTTAATAAACTTTTTGAGTCGAGCCTCGCTGGAGAAACGTATCGTACCAGCACCGAGAATCTGTGGCGCGAAATAGCCAAACATTATAAGAATAATCCGTGGGTTTTGGGATATGATCTTCTTAATGAACCGACGGGCGCTCCAACCCCGACGGCGCTTGCTGATTTTTATGACCGGTTATACCGTGCCATCCGAGCAGTTGACAACAATCATTTGATTGTGATGGAGGGCATTTGGGATTGGGACACTTTGCCTAATCCGACGGATTATGGTTGGCAAAATGTGAGTTATCAGTTCCATTATTATTGCCCGATGATCGCAGAGCCGCAAAAGCCGTCAGACCCTCTGCCGGTTATGGGCAAAAGCTGTGCGAATTTTGGCCCGATGGCGTCGCGCCTGGAATACCAGAAAGCTTTTATTGATACGAAGGTTGCAGAGTCGCGTCAGAATTTTTATCAGGTTCCGGCGATGGTCGGGGAATTTAATGCGTTTGATCAAAAAGAAGTCTGGGAATATTATTTGCAAACGTTTAATGTACAAAAGTGGAGCTGGGTGGTTTGGTCACTCAAAGACCATGCAAGCCCGTCGAATTGGGGTTTATTTAATCATGCGCATTACGATTTGCCATTGCCAAAATTCCGCGCTATTGAGGCGGATGGTTCCTCCGGCGATTCGTTTTCAACACTATTACAAAAAGTACAGCGATATGCGACCGGTGAGTATCATGTCCCAAATTTTACCCTGCAGAATATTCTCAAAAAATATGCGGCATATCCTTTGTATCAAACAGCCAAGCCTGAGATATTTTCATTGTCGTCCCGTCAAATTCTTTCGCCCTCAACATTTATTGTTAAAGGCCGAAATTTTGGAGCGACGCAAGGCAAGAGTACAGTCACGGTCAATAGTCTGGCTTTGACAGCGATTCGCTGGAGTGATCAGGAAATTGAGGTTTATTTTCCGACGGGACAAACGCTGGGTAACAAAAAGGTTGTTGTGACAACAGCTCTTGGAGCAAGTAATGAGGAAGATGTTATCGTAGTTGCCCCAGAGATGACAAGAGAGGCTGCCGGGATACAGCCTGCGTTGGATGGGACGTTTACTATTTTGGGCCAAAAGATGTGTGATACGCCGGGCACAGTCGAATTCTTTCCGTCTACCTGTGTCGATGAGCCGCCCGGATCGGCAGCGTGCAATCATGGGGATGCGGCAATTACCTTTTGGTCTGAAAATTTGATCAAAGGGTATGTTCCCCCTGATTATGCTCCGGGAAGTTTTGGCGGGGCCAAGATCCATTGTTCTTATGGCGGCCAATTATATCCGACGATGATTCCCCTCAATCAGTCGCCGGTTTTTATCCCGATTCTTAATCGTATAATTGCTGAAGGACGTTTGTTGAGTTTTAGAATTCTAGCAAGTGATCCTGACGGCGATGCGTTAACTTACAGCGTTGTCGGGCTTCCGGCGGGAGCAAAATTTAGCGGGCAAACATTTAGCTGGACACCAAACTACAGCCAAGCTGGAAAATATAATGTAATTTTTCAGGTCACCGATGGGGCATTAAAAGTGGAAAAGTCCATGACCATAACAGTTGTCGATACGCCTTTGCCGGATTTGGTTGTTACGGTTTTAAAAGGGCCTGACAGCGCTGTTGCCGGCAGCAAGATTGCTGTACGCAATACGATCAAAAATCAGGGCAATGCGCCCAGCGGCAACTTGATTTCAATTGTAATTTATCTGTCTAAGGATCCTCTGATCACGCCCTCTGATCGCTGGATTTACAGCCGCACCACGACACAATTGGTACCCGGATCATCGAATACGTTACTTTCAACGGTTGTGATTCCGTCAAATGTTGTTGCAGGCACCTATTATCTGGGTGCGATTGTCGATTACAGTAATGTCCATTTGGAAAGCAATGAAAATAATAACAGCCTTTTGGGTAATAGCATTCAAATCAATCGCAATTAATGAAATGCGGTGAGTTTGAAACTTTTTTTGATTCCAAACCACATTCAGGAAACGGCCGATGTTCTCTTGCCGGTTTTTGCGCCGGGGATTGAACATCTGCGTGTTTTTTTTGTCGAAGAAATCAAGTCTGCCCGCCGGTTACTTAAAAAACTTAATCCATCGCTAGTGATTGATCAATGTGTCTTTTATGATCTTAACGAGCATACGCCATTTAAAGAAATCGAAAACAATTTTAAACAAGCCGGCGACAAAGATATTGGAATTATTTCCGAAGCGGGCTGTCCGTGCGTCGCGGATCCGGGTGCTGTTGTCGTTTTGCTCGCGCACAAATACGGCCGTGAAGTTGTCCCGCTCGTCGGCCCATCGTCGATTATGCTCGCTTTGATGGCGTCGGGTTTAAATGGACAGAATTTTGCGTTTAACGGTTACTTGCCTAAAGAACGGATGGAGCGTATCAAAAAAATAAAAGATCTTGAAAAGCGCTCCGCCAGCGAAAAGCAGACGCAGATTTTTATGGAAGCGCCGTATCGTAACCAGAACCTGTTCGGGGATATTTTGCAAAATTGCGGCCCGAACACTTTATTGTGCATTGCTGTTGATTTGATGGGGCCGGCACAATATATTAAGACACATACGATCAGCCAATGGAAAAGCGAATCGGTCGATATCAACAAAAGGCCGGCGCTTTTTCTTTTGCAGGCTTGAGATTAAGGATTTGAGTATAATGTTCTCCCAACGTAAAATTAGAATTTTTATCTTCTTTTTAGTCTGGGCCCTGCATTTTCTTCTGCCGGCAGATGCCGCAGAATATTATCCAACAGCTTCTTTGAATTTGTCCGGAACACTGCACATCGCGTTAACGCGTCATGCAGATTTGATTATCGCCAATGAACGCGTTATTCAGGCTTTGGCGGGTATTGACGAAAACGCCTCGATGCTTTTGCCGCAACTAAAGGGAGTGGTTTCCGAAACCCGTCAGACACGGGACCTTCGCAGCACAGGGCTAAATCTGCCCGGGGATCCTTTGGTCGGTCCGTTTAATGTGTATGATGCGCGGCTGCGATTGACGCAGACGCTTTTTGATCCCAGCGCCGTGGCCCGTTTTAAGGCCAGCCGGCAGGGCCATGCCGTTTTGCGGGCAGAGCAGAAAAAAATTCAGGAAGATGTTCTTGTCCTTGTTGCGGCTTTATTTATTGAAGCAAAGCGCTCGCAAGATAAGTTTCTCGTCGAGGACTTAGCGCTGCGTCGGGAAAAGAAAGAAATTTATATTGTTTCTTCCCGTTTTAAATCCGGGATCAGTTCGTCGTTAGAAATGAAAAAAGCCCGGGTAAGGTATGCGCACGCTTTGTCCGGATGGGAGCGTTCAAAATCCCAGGCCCTTAAAAGCCGGCTGGATCTTCTCTCTGCACTGGATTTGCCTTTGGATACGGACATTCATTTTGTTTGGGATAAGGACATTTTTTCTAAAGAAATTTTGCCGGTTGATACGACGGAAAGTCAGCCGGATGTCAGTTTAGCCAAAGAACAGCTGAAGTTGCGTCAACAAGAGCACGCCGCAAATAAATGGGATTTTTGGCCAAAAATTTCTTTGTCCGGCGAGTATGGACCAAGCGGGACCACGCCCAATTCGCACGATTCAAGTGAAACGTATGCTTTGGGCGTTGCGGCGAGTATTCCGTTTTTTGAAGGAGGATTGCGCCAGGCAAAGTTGCATATCAGCGAAAGTGCCCTTCGTGTATCGCAGGTCCATCTGCAGGATGAAAAACGCACTCTGCAAGCCAAGCTCACCAGCCAGTATGAGAGCCTGATGCAAGCGAAAGCTTTTGTATTAGAGAGTCAAAAAAATCTTGTTGTCGCCGACGAAGAACTTGTCCTGATTCGTAGCAAGTATCGCTGCGGCAATGCAAGCAGTCTCGATGTCTCATCGGCAGACGTTAATTGGCAGTTTGCGCACGACCAAAAACAGGAAGCGCTGGCCTTTGAGCTGCTGGCTAAAATTAATTACGCGCGCTTATCAGGGCGTGTGGAAGAATTTTTGTTGGACAAAAAATAAGGTTTAACGTCTAAAGATATTTTTCCCCTCCCTTGATGGGAGGGGCTAGGGGAGGGTGGTTGATGAAGTATAACATTAAGCAGTTATTAGGTTTTTTATTTGTCCTTGCAATTTTGTCAAACGGCTGCGGGTATAATTCAGATTCAGCGGGAATGAAGTTTTCGGGGGTATTGGAGCTGACAGAACACGCTTTGGGCGCTAAAGTAGCCGGACGGTTAACGACGCTTAATACCGACGAGGGGAAAACGGTTTTGCAGGGGGAACAAATTGCAACGCTTGACCGGTATGAACAAAGCCAGCGTGACTATGCGCGGGTCGAAAATCTTTTTAAGCAAGGCGGCGCAACAGCACAGGATTTGGAGCATGCGCTTTTGGCGATGGAAGATCAGCGTATCGTCTCTCCGATCGATGGGGTTGTCCTCGTCAAAGTCCATGAAGTCGGTGAAATTGTTTCTTTAGGCTCTGCGGTCGTGGTGATCGGCGACCGTAAAAGTCTGTGGGTCAGAATTTATGTTCCCGAGGGGAAAATCAATAAAATCAAAATGGGACAGAGTGCGACACTTGCCTTTGACGGTTTAAAAGAAAATTTTAAAGGCCATGTGAGCTTTATCGCTTCGCAGGCTGAGTTTACGCCGCGCAATGTGCAGACACCCGAAGAGCGGATCACGCAGACGTTTGCTGTAAAGATCACCCTCGACCAGGCCCCTGAATATTTGCGCCCCGGGGTAGCGGTCGACGTGACGATTGACATTCAGGGAAAATAGATGAATACAATCGCCATTGACGTCAAAAATCTCACACGTAGCTTTGGGAAACTTGTCGCGGTCGATCATATCAATTTTACGATCAATTACGGCGAGATATTTGGCTTTTTGGGCGCCAACGGTTCTGGAAAAACGACGACGATCCGGATGCTTTGCGGCATTTTAGCACCGACGAGTGGAGATGCGATCGTCGCTGGATTTGATGTCGTTAAGCACTCCGAGGACATCAAGCGATCGATTGGGTACGTTTCACAGCGCTTTAGCCTTTACACCGATTTGACCGTCGAAGAAAATTTGCAATTTTATGGACGGATTTACGGCACGATGGCCAGTCGTTTTGACGAGCGAATCAATGACGTGCTCAAAATAACCGGATTAACCGAGTTTCGAAATAGATTGGCCGGCGATCTTTCAGGGGGCTGGAAACAAAAGTTAGGACTGGCCAATGCGATTTTGCATCGGCCTAAAATTTTATTTTTGGATGAACCAACCGCTGGATTAGATCCGATTTCCCGTCGAGGTGTATGGGAAGTTTTGTATCAGTTGGCGGACCAGGGAGTCGCGCTTTTTGTGACGACGCATTATATGGAAGAGGCGGAACGCTGTAACCAAATCGGTTTTATCAGCCGCGGGAAGCTTTTAAAAATTGGTAAGCCCGAAGAACTTAAAAACGAAATCAGTGCTAACCTGCTGGAAATCGAGTGTCAGCCGCTGATGAAAGCGTCGCATTTTTTTGGCCAGCTTTCAGAGGTTATCGGTTTGACCGCGTATGGAACTTCGTTGCATTTAAACGTCACCGACACGCGCAGCGCAGAGCAAGCCGTCATCCAAACTGCGCAAAAACAAGGCATTCGCATCAGCTCAATTAAGCCAATCAGCGCTTCGCTGGAGGATGTTTTTGCAACACTGACGAAAGACGAGCATGAATAATATCAAGGCGATTGCCATCAAAGAGTTTATTCATATTATCCGCGACCGGCGGTTGCTTCTGATGATTGTGCTGATGCCGCTTATGCAGCTGCTTATTTACGGATTTGCGATTAATACCGACGTCAAACATTTAGCGATGGTCGTTTACGACCAAGATCAAACGTATCTTAGCCGGCGGCTGATCAGTGCGTTTGAACAATCGGCTTATTTTGATGTCAAAGAAAATGTTTTAAGCCCGGACCTTCTTTATCGGGCCTTGGACCGCGGCAAAGCCAAGGCGGGACTTCTTATTCCATTAAATTTTACAAAAGATTTGCTTTCCGGCCGTGGCGTCAAATTGCAGCTTTTGATCGACGGAACAGATTCGAATCCCGCCAATGTCGCCTTAAGCAGCAGCCAGGCGATTGTCTTAGCGTTTGTCAAAACGCAGGGTTTAGAGTCTGCCCAAATTTCACCCATCGATTTTCGTCCGCGGTTGTGGTATAACCCGGACTTGAAAAGTTCATTTTTTATGATCCCAGGGCTCGTGGGGCTGGTTCTGCAGCTTTTTATTCCGATGATTACCGCAACGGCGATTGTCCGCGAAAAAGAGCGCGGCAATATTGAACAGCTTTTGGTTACTCCGATAAAACCGTATCAGTTGATTTTGGGAAAGCTCATTCCTTATGTTTGCGTCGGGATTGTTATGTACCTGATGATTATTGAAGCGGCGCGTTTCATGTTTCATGTCCCGATTCGCGGAAATCCAGTGACCTTGTTTGTTTTGACGATGTTGTTTTTAACCGTTTGTCTTGGCATCGGTCTTCTTGCTTCGACGATTGCTGAGAACCAGCAGCAAGCTTCGCAGATTGTGATGTTTTTTGCTTCGCCCTCGATTCTTTTGTCCGGTTTTATTTTTCCGCGCGAAACCATGCCCAAATTTGTTTACTACATCGGAAATATTATTCCGCTGACGTATTTTGTGAAAATAATTCGCGGGGTCACGCTTAAAGGCGTTGGGCTTTTTGATTTGTGGGACCAGGTGTGGCCGCTTATGATCATGGCGTTTTTAATTTTATGGTTTAGCATAAGCCGTTTCCAAAAACGTTTAAGTTGATGATGACCAAAACAACTTTTTTGCAAAAATTTTATTTGTTCTTTTTTGCCTTTGGCGTGACTTTGCTGATTTTGGAAGTCGGTTTGCGTTTAGGCGGCTGGGCTTTTTTTCTTTTGCAAGAAAATCATAATCGCAAAAATATTGATTCCAATACGGAATACCGTATCCTTTGTTTGGGCGAATCAACGACAGCTTTAGGCGGTGAAAATGCGTATCCGGCCCAGTTGGAGCGCATTCTTAATTCCCGCTCCAATGCCCGTAAATTTAAGGTCATCAATAAAGGTTTTCCGGCGACGACGACGGATCAAATCCTGGCTAAAGTCCCCGGGTATTTAGACGAATATAAACCGCAGTTGGTCGTCTCGATGATGGGGATCAATGATCCGCAAGACTTCGCCAAGCGCAGCTGGCGTGAAAAATTATCCCAATATTCCAAAGCGTTTAAACTTTTCGATATGATTGTCTCTCATTGGTCAGCCAAACAGCAAGAGGCCAGGGTTGATTTTGTTCAGATCCAAATAGCAAAGCTTGAACGTCAAGCTCTCTTGCAACCATCTTCACGCATTTTTGCCGAATTGGCCAAAGCTAACCTTTACCGCAGCGCTAATCATCCGGAGGATGAGAAAAAAACAATTCTTAACGTTCTTTCTCTGGACCCTCAAAACTCGCAAGCGTGGCATCTTTTGGGGATTTATTATCAAAGGCACGCTGAGCATCAAAAGGCATTAGAAGCTTTTCAAAACGCTTATCGTTTTGGTCCGCCGGAAATGAAAGTTGCTTCGTTAGAGCCTATGGCGCAGGCGTATAAATTTTTAAATCAATATGATAAGGCCGAAAAAATTTATCGCGATATCATCAGCCAACAACCGCATCATCCACAGGTCAATGGGGCCATAGGCGATATTTTGCTTGAACAAAATGAGTATCAACAAGCGATCAATTTTTACGTGCAGCAGTTGGCGATTGATCCGCGCAGTGTCGATGTTTATGGGAAGCTGGCGCATTGTTATCGACGGACAGAAAACGGGGACAAGGCCCGTGCTATTTTTGAAGCGGGTGCGAAAGTCAATGCGGACAATCCGGAATTTTTTTATGAATGGGGCTATGCACTTTTAGAGGACAAGAAATATTCGCAAGCCCAGAATGCTTTTGAGCAAGCGCTTAAATTTAACAAAAACGATGTTCGCGGGGTTAATGACCGAATCAATGAGAGGCTTTTGGAATGTTATCAGGCGCAGAACAAGACCAGTCAAGCTATACAGTTAAAGAATCAGATGCAAAAACAGGCCGGTCGATACAATCCGGCAACGCAAAAGAATTATCGCGCATTGGCCCAAATTTTAGCCAAACGAGGCATCGGGCTTGTCGCGGTGCAATATCCGCACCGGGAGCTTTCTGGGCTTGAAGATATGTTGTCGTCGCAGACGGGAATTGTTTTTGTCGATAATCAGGAGATTTTTCAAAAAGAAATCGAAAAAGTTGGATACGACCAAGTCTTTACCGACCGCTTTGCCGGTGATTTTGGTCATTGTACGCCTAAGGGCAATCGGCTTTTGGCGCAACATATCGCGGAGGTGATTTTAAATTTATGCAAACCTTAGAAAAAATTCTTTCACAAATAAGTGATGTCCTTTGGGGTCCGCCGCTTTTGATTGTTCTGGTGGGCACACATTTGTTTTTGACTTTTCGTTTGGGATTTATTCAGCGCTACATTGGAGCCGGGATTAGGATTTCGCTTTCTCGCCACAAGGAAGGGGAAGGCGATGTCAGCCAGTTTGGTGCGCTTATGACGGCTTTGGCAGCGACGATCGGTACTGGAAATATCGTCGGAGTTGCAACGGCGATTGCCGCCGGCGGGCCGGGCGCTGTCCTGTGGATGTGGTTGACGGGTGTTTTTGGGATTGCGACAAAATATTCGGAAGCGCTCTTGGCGGTTAAATTTCGTGTCCAGAATCCAAATGGTTTTATGGCCGGTGGCCCGATGTATGTTTTAGAGAAAGGCCTTAAGTGCAAACCACTGGCCATATTGTTTGCCGGATTTACCATGATTGCCGCATTCGGTATCGGCAATATGGTGCAGGCCAATTCTATTTC
>CAZWOH010000068.1:0-10128 GCA_964635405.1 uncultured Planctomycetales bacterium
AATATCAGATTTCCGAAAACTTACCCGTCGATGAGTGGGAAGGTTTCTTTAACAGCACAAACAAGATTAATAGTATTCGTATCGAAGGACGTGTCAGTTACGGTGAGGTTGATTATGAAGGTTCGGGCACATGGGATGGAATTCCAGATTGGAATTTTGAAACACGTGCGCTTTTAGGTTATGATATTCCTTTTTCAGAAGATTTCCGTCTGACCCCTGTTTTGGGGCTTGGTTACAGATACCTCTATAATGAGTTTTCGGTCGTTCCGGCAAGAACAATTAATGGAACGCGGTATTATAGCGGGTATGATCGTGAATCGACGTATGTTTACATTCCGCTAGGGCTCGAGAGTGAATCGCGATTTGCCGACGATTGGTCATTGTTGCTTAAAACTGAAGTCGATTTTTTTGTTTGGGGCGTTCAGGTTTCGCATTTTGAAAACATGGTTGATAATACAGGATCGTCCGGCGGTTATGACCAGTTAGAAAATGTGCAAAAGAGGGGTTGGGGTTGGCGAGGGTCTGCGCGCTTAGCACGCAAGACGGGTCCCATCGATATATTTGTTGAGCCGTTCATTCGCTATTGGCATATCAATGACTCTGAATGGAAATCAATCACCGCCGGGGGATCTGAAACCGGATATATTGGACAGGAACCGGATAATAAAACGTGGGAATATGGAATTAACATGGGGTTGAATTTTTAAGGGGGCAGGGGATGACGGTTCGTTTTCAAAAATATTTTTTTTCTGTTTTACGACTTTTATTTTTTGTTTTTTGTGTCCCCTTGACGATCGCCTTTGCCGACGTCCCGACGCCGCAAGATGATGGCCGGCAAGAGTTAATCGAGCGCGAACTTAATGCCGCCGCCCGACGAGAAGCTTGGCAAAACCAACAGGCGCCGATAAGCGTTGAGCAAGATTTAGCAGATGCCTCAGCGACTCTGCCTGTGCACGAACAGCAATCTTCCGTCGAAGAACCGTCTGAAACAACAGAATCTTACGAAGAATATAAAGAATCCCCGCACCAAATTGAAATCGGTACAGAATCCTATTATTACAAATATAAAGAAAGTATTGGTGTTAAGGTTACCGGGCTTAAGGGAGGACTCACGGGGGCTTATCAATTTCGTTTTCACAAAAATGATGACCTCTCGTCACGGGAAGATTTTACCGATATCACCAAACTCATAAATATTTTTCGTTTTGAAGGGCGCTTTAGTTATGGCCAAGTTAAATATGAAGGTAGCGGAACCGAGGGCGGTATTCCGGATTGGAATTTTGAGACCCGCGGTTTGTTTGGCTCGGAGGTTTTTTTAACAAAAGAAATGGTGGTCATGCCGTATACCGGCTTGGGTTATCGATACTTGGATAATGAATTTTCAACAACCCCCTCAAAAATCATTGACGGGACGCTTTATGGAAGCGGATATGACCGGGAATCGTTTTATGTTTATATCCCGATTGGGATTGAGTTAAAAAAGAAATTTGAAAATACCTGGACAGCCTCGTTTAAAACAGAATACGATTATTTCATTTGGGGCAAACAGATTTCTCATTTGGAAGATATCAGTGTTACCGGTTATGCTAACCCCGGGTTGGATCAATTATCAAATACGCAGCGTCACGGAAGGGGATGGCGAATCTCAGGTCGTCTGACGCGGCATACCGATCGCTTTAATTTTTATGTCGAACCATATTTTCGATACTGGCATATTAAAGATTCAGAACTAGAATTTGTTACAGCGTCTGGTGCTTACCTTTGTGAAGGGAACCTTTGCTCCGCTGGACTTGAACCGGATAATAATACTTATGAAGCCGGTGTTAATTTTGGCGCGAATTTCTAGTAAATTACGGTTGCTCTTTTAGTGAAATTTATTCTTATAAAACTTTCAAAAACATGAGCGAAGCCATACTTTTGGTTTCGCTCGTTTTTTAAATTCGGATTTTGCAATGACCCGCGAACAATTTTATATCCAGCAAATTGCCTCTGAGCTTTCTCTGCGTCCTGCGAATGTCAAGAGCGCTATCGAGCTTTTAGACGGCGGGGCGAGCGTCCCGTTTATTTCTCGCTATCGCAAGGAAGCCACAGGCAGTCTTGACGAAGTAGCCGTTACCTCGATCCGCGATCGGTTTTTGCAACTGCGCGAGCTTGACAAGCGCCGCGCTGTCATTATTGCTTCAATCGAGGAGCAGGGAAAACTCACCGACGAGTTAAAGCAAAAAATTTTAGACGTTGCCACGTTAAGCGAGCTGGAAGATTTGTATCTTCCCTATAAGCCCAAACGGCGGACGCGCGCGACTGTTGCCAAAGAAAAAGGTCTCGAGCCTTTGGCCAAGATGATTTTTGAACAAAGCTCCTTTGACGTTGAACAAGAAGCGGCCCAATATATTGATGTTGAGAAAAAAGTTGAGAGCACCGCTGACGCGTTAGCCGGAGCGCGGGATATTATCGCCGAATGGGTCAATGAAAACGCGGCGGCTCGCGAAAAAATGCGTGCACTGTATTTTGAAAAAGGGTCTTTTAACGCGCGGGTGATTAAGGGAAAAGAAGAGACTGGTAAAAATTATCAGGATTATTTTCAGTGGGACGAGCCAGTCAAAAGCGTTGCGTCGCATCGATTGCTTGCTGTTCGCCGCGCCGAAAAGGAAGAGATTTTGATGCTCAAGGTCCTTGTCCCCGAGAATGAAGCGCTTGCGATTCTTGAAAACCAATTTGTCGTCGGACAAAACGATGCGTCAAATCAGGTCCGCCAAGCGATTGCCGATTCTTTTAAGCGGCTGTTGTCTTATTCGATGGAAACCGAAGTGCGTTTGATGACCAAGGAAACCGCCGATAAAGAAGCGATACGGGTTTTTGGCGAAAACTTACGTCAGCTTTTGATGGCTTCGCCTTTAGGGGCACATCCGGTTATGGCTATTGATCCGGGTTTTCGCACCGGCTGCAAGGTTGTCTGTCTGGATGCGCAGGGCAAATTTTTGGCCAATGAAACGATTTATCCGACAGCCGGTGCGTTTGAAGCGGACGAAGGTAAACGTATTTTAAAAATGCTCTGCCAGCGGCATAATGTCGAATTTATCGCAATCGGTAACGGGACAGCCAGCCGCGAGACCGAAAATTTTGTCCGCGCCGCGGGCCTTGCATCGTCAATACAAATTGTCATTGTCAATGAAAGCGGCGCTTCGATTTATTCGGCATCTGACGTTGCGCGCGAAGAATTTCCCGATCAGGATGTGACGGTGCGCGGAGCGATTTCGATCGGCCGGCGGCTCATGGACCCGTTGGCCGAACTTGTCAAAATTGACCCCAAATCAATCGGTGTGGGGCAATACCAGCACGATGTCGATCAGGCGCTTTTAAAACAAAGTCTCGACGATATCGTTATCAGTTGCGTTAATCTCGTCGGTGTCGAACTAAACAGCGCCAGCAAACAGCTGTTGACGTATGTTTCGGGCTTGGGCCCCTCGAGAGCGCAGGCGATTATTGATTTTCGTAACACGCACGGCGCTTTTGTTTCCCGTAGTCAGTTGTTGGAAGTTACAAAATTAAGTGCCAAAGCCATTGAACAAGCATCGGGTTTTTTGAGAATACGCGACGGCGAAAACCCGCTGGATGCCAGTGCTGTGCATCCGGAAAGTTATCCGATTATTGATGCGATGGCCAAAGATTTGAGTTGTTCCTTGCGTCAGCTTCTCTCACAAGATTCTTTGCGTCAAAAAATTAAACTCGAAAAATATGTGTCGGACACCATCGGATTGCCGACGCTGACTGACATCATGGCCGAACTTTCAAAGCCCGGGCGTGACCCGCGTGCGACGTTTGAAGTTTTTCGTTTTGCCGACGGCATTGAAAAGCCCGAAGATTTAAAGCCCGGCATGAAATTAACCGGCATTGTGACAAATATCACCAACTTTGGCGCTTTTGTGGACATCGGCGTTCATTTAGACGGGCTGGTGCATATCAGCCAAATGTCGGATCGGTATGTTCGGGATCCTAATGATATTGTTAAAGTTTCGCAAAAAGTCAAAGTCACGGTGATCGAAGTTGATTTGGCGCGCAAACGTATTGCGCTTTCGATGAAAAATGATCCGGGAATCTTCTTTGGTTCTACGTCAAAATAAATATAATTGAACTATGTCTTTGAAATTCGCTCTCACAGGTTCCGGCGGGATGATCGGCTCTGCTATTTATCAGTGGCTGACCGAGCGCGGGCATAGCGTTACGCGTCTTGTTCGTCCGTCGCTATTTAAAAAAACCGTGCCCGGCTGTATTTTTTGGGACCCGTATAAAAAGACCATTGATTTAGAAGCGCTCGAAGGGCATGATGCACTCATTCATTTGGCGGGTGCAGGGATTGCGGATCATCGTTGGACGAGCTCGTATAAAAAATTGATTTTAGAAAGCCGTGTCGAATCAACCGAATTTTTGGCCCAGTCGCTGCGTCGGCTCAAACGACCGCCCCAAAAATTTTTTTCAGCATCCGCTATCGGCTATTACGGCCATCGTGCGGCCAATGATATGCTCGATGAAACCGGTGTTAACGGTCATGGCTTTTTGGCGCAAGTGACAAAAAGCTGGGAGATGGCCACTATCCCGGCAGAATCTTTTGGCATCAATGTTATTCATATGCGTTTTGGGATGGTTTTGGACCGACGCGCCGGGGCTCTGTCAAAAATGTTACCGGCGTTTTACTTAGGCTTAGGCGGGCCTATCGGGTTGGGCCGGCAAATGATCAGTTGGATTGCGCTTTTGGAAATTCCGCAAATGATTTATTTTTTGACAATCAAAAACGGAATCAAAGGCCCGGTCAACTTTACCGCGCCAACGCCGGTGACAAATAGGGAATTTGCCCAAACTTTAGGCGATGTCATCAAACGGCCGGCGGTTTTGCCTTTTCCGGGTTTTGCGGTCCGTGGGCTTTTGGGCGAAATGGGTCAGGAGCTTTTGTTAAATGGCGCGTATGTTGTTCCTCGACGGATGCTTGACAAGGGGTATCGTTTTTCGTATCCGGACCTGCGCTCTGCGCTTGTTTCGATTTTAAAATAATGTTTAAGGATATTTAATTGTCACATGAGTAAAAATTCTGTTAATCGGATTTTAAATAACAAATGGTTTGCTATTTCTGTTTGTATTAGCATTGGCATTGTTATGGGTTTAGGAGTTTTTATTTTTGTTTATGCCAAAGGGTATTCGTATATTAGTAACGATCCTCGGGCATGTGCAAACTGCCATGTCATGCAAGAATATTATGATTCGTGGGTTAAATCGAGTCATCATACAGCCGCTTCCTGTAATGATTGCCATGTGCCGCATCGGCTCGTCGAAAAATATTTTGCCAAAGCCAAGAATGGGTATAACCATTCAAAGGCATTTACTTTACAAAATTATCCGCAACCTATACGAATTACTCAGAGTAACTTGGATGCGCTTCAACATAATTGTATCGAGTGCCACTCAACAATTGTCGGGGATATTGCCGCGCATAAAGATGTCGGTCAGGGACAAGCCAGATGTACACAGTGCCATCGCGGTTCTGGCCATATGCGATTAGATTAAATATTAAACACCACAAAAAGGAAGAGGCTATGAAAAAATTTTTATCCTATGTGACCATTATTATTTTGACCTCGATTTTGACGGGAGCTTTGGTCGCCTTTTTACTCAATATCCGTGAACGCAAGGAAGAGTCTAAATATCGGAATTTGGACATCGTTCAATTAAACGAAGAGATAACGGACCCGGCTGTTTGGGGCCAAAATTATCCGCGCGAGTATGATAGTTACAAAAAAACGGCCATTAGTACGCACACCCGCTATGGCGGCAGCGAGGGGGTTTCCAAGCTGGATAGCGATCCCCGGCTTAAAACAATCTTTGCCGGCTATGCTTTTAGCGTTGATTATAATCCCCGAAGAGGACACTATTATTCTTTGATTGACCAAAAGAAAACTCTGCGCGCGAAAAATTTTAAACAAGTCGGCGCATGTATGCAATGTCATGCCGGAGGGCTTAAAGCGGTTTATGAAAAAGCGGGCAATGGGGATATGATGGCCGGTTTTGAAAAAGTTTCCAAGATGCCTTTGCAGGAAGCGTGGAATTTTGTCCAGCATCCTGTCGCGTGCGTCGATTGCCACGATCCCAAAACCATGGGGCTTAGGGTCACGCGGCCGGCGTTTATTCTTGGGCTAAAAGCGTTAAAAGAAAAAGAAGGCATCCAGAATTATGACCCCAATGCGATGGCGACCCGTCAGGAAATGCGCACCTTTGTCTGCGCGCAGTGCCACGTCGAATACTATTGCGGCCCTAAGGAAAAATTGTTTTATCCGTGGGCAAACGGTCTTAAGGTCGAAGAGATCGAGGAGTATTACAATAATCATAAATTCCCCGACGGACACCGATTTTTTGATTTCAAACACGAGATGACCGGTGCTGAGGTCCTCAAAGCCCAGCATCCGGAGTTTGAAATGTGGAGTCAAGGCGTTCATGCAAAAAGTTCCGTCGCCTGCGCGGATTGCCATATGCCGTATGTCCGTGAAGGGGCAACCAAAATAACAGATCATTATGTCCGAAGCCCGTTATTAAATGTTTCGAAAGCCTGTTTACAATGTCATCATTTTACCGAAAAAGAAATGCTCGATCGCGTTGAAACGATTCAATCGCGCAATGAAAAATTGCTGATTCGTGCGGAAGAAGCTTTGGTTGGCCTTATTGAAAATGTCGTCGAAGCCAAAAAGCGCGGGGTTTCGGATAGTCAGTTAAGCGAAATATTTGAATTGCAACGCAAGGCCCAGTGGCGAGCTGATTTTGTCAATGCCGAAAACTCAATGGGCTTTCATGCGCCGCAGGAGGCCGCCCGAATCCTTGCGGAATCAATCGATTATGCCCGCCAAGGCCAGATCAAAGTGCAGGAGCTTTTAGCTAAGCTGCAAGCGGATCAAAAGCCAGCTGGAGTTAATCCGTAGTGACTTGCCAGGTTGCTTCGACGATACAAAAGGTAAAATTTTTGGCCATTGCATACGAGAGGGGTTTGTCCTATAATCTCCATTGCCTAAATTTATTTTTGGAGAATTCAAAGTGTCATATCTTGTTTTAGCGCGAAAATACCGTCCCGCAACTTTTGCCGATGTCATCGGTCAGGACCACATCACGGATTTGCTCAAAAAAGCTGTTTCTTCAGACCGTGTTGCGCATGCGTACCTTTTTTGCGGACCGCGGGGAATCGGCAAAACGTCTTGCGCGCGTATTTTAGCCAAATCGTTAAATTGCCAAACAGGCCCGACGTTAACCCCGTGCGGCGTTTGTCCGTCGTGTGAGGAGATTGCCAAGGGGACGGGCTTTGATGTCATCGAAATCGACGGCGCGTCCAATCGCGGGATCGACGAGATCCGCACTCTTCGCGAAAACGTCAAATTTGCCCCAAGCTACGGAAAATTTAAAATTTATATTGTTGACGAAGTCCATATGTTGACCGGCGAGGCTTTTAATGCGCTTTTAAAAACGTTGGAAGAGCCGCCGGAACATGCCAAATTTATTTTTGCCACGACCGAACCGCACAAACTGCCGGCGACGATTCTCTCGCGCTGTCAGCGCTATGACTTTAAACGCATTTCGCTCAAAACTTTGGTCGGCAGCTTAAGCGATATTTGCGTTAAAGAAAATTTTGTTGTTACCGAGGAAGGTTTATACGCGATTGCCAAGGCCGCACAGGGAAGTTTTCGCGACGCTTTAAGTATTCTCGACCAGATCAGTGCTTTAAGTGAGCGTACGATCGAGGACAGTGACGTTTATTCGATGCTGGGGTTAGTTGAGGCCGAACTTTTGTTTGGGTTGACCGATTCTCTGCAGAGCAAAGATTGCGCCAAAGCCCTGGAGTTGCTCGATGCGATAATGGAGAAGGGCAAAGACATTAAACAATTGGCGAAGGACTTAGTCGAGCATTTTCGCAATTTGATGGTGATGAAAGTCGGCGGCAAAACCTTGGAGAAGCTCGTCGATTATCCGGCGGCGGTCAAAGAGCAATATTATAATCAGGCGCAAAAGTTTTCATTGCCCGAAATTCTTGGTAGCATTGATGAGTTTATCAAAGCGCAAGAGACCAGCCGCGTGACCGAGACTTTGCGCACGCCTTTAGAAATCGCTTTTGCGCGGTTGACGTATTCCAATGCCAGGCCTTCTGTCCCGACGACAAACTCGGCTGCAGTCAGTGGACCTGTGAAGCCTTCGCCTGTGCCGATTTTAAAAGATAATCGCGGGTCTGCGAGTGTTTTTACCGCGCCGACACAGGTCAAACACTTCCCCGCAGAGCAAGCGTCGGTGGCGCTTGAAGAGTTTCCTGTCCCAACAAGTCAGGGGGCGCCGACTTTAGAAAACATACAAGAGGGCTGGGACGCTTTGACCTATGCGGTCAGCCGCGAAAAGATTTCGCTGGCAACTTTTTTGCAAGAAGGCAAACCGATTAAATTGACCGGTGAGCGTTTGACGATTGGGTTTGCGAAGGAACATGAATTTCATAAGGAAACGCTCGACTCTAAGGACGCGCGGCTTCTGGTGGACCGCATTTTTTCTGAAAAACTGCACGCGAATATCGTCGTCGAATACAAAATGCTCGACACCGTCAAATCTGAGCCATCGTCGGCCCACGAGCCGCTTATTGCCAGTGCGCTTGAAACGTTTAAAGGCAAAATTGTCAACAAATGGCATAATGAATAATGTATCCTAAACTCGTCGAAGAATTAATCGAGCATTTTGTCAAACTTCCCGGCATTGGCCGGCGCAGCGCTGAACGCATTGTCTTTTGGCTGTTGACCAATCCGAAGGATTCGTCCGTCGAGCTTTCAAGCGGGATAATGAACCTCAAGGAAAGTTTGCGCTTTTGCCGTCAATGCAAAAATTTGAGCGAAGCGGAACTTTGCCGTGTCTGCATTGACCAGAACCGCGACCGTTTAACGATTTGTGTCGTTGAGGAACACAAGCATCTGATCGCCATTGAGCGCACCGGTACTTTTAAAGGAATTTACTTTGTTTTGCTTGGGGCTATTTCTCCGTCGGATGGCCGCGGGCCGGACGATTTAAAAATCCACGAGTTGCGCGATCGGATTATTGCCGAGGGGATTAAGGAAGTGGTGATTGCCACCGATCCGGACACAGAAGGCGAGATGACGGCGCTGCACATTACCAATGAACTTCGTCCGTTAGGCGTTAAAATTAGCCGCATCGGTTTGGGAATTCCCGTCGGGTCGTCGGTTGAATATGCGGACATTTCGACGTTGACGATGTCCTTAGCCAGCCGCAGGGAATTGTAGCTAATTGTTGACAGTATAATCTTTTTGGTTATAATTCCAAAGTGCGTTTTATTGTTCTTTATAGAATCTACCCCTTTTGAATAAGATTTAAACATGTTATTCCCCTGTAGCTCAGTCGGTAGAGCGAGTGGCTGTTAACCACTATGTCCGAGGTTCGAGCCCTCGCGGGGGAGTTTTTAGGGTTAGGGTGAGAAATCGCCCTAACCCGTTTCTTTCAAAACAGTTATGAGGTTCGAGTTTTGATCAAAAAACTACCGCTCGGATATCTCAGGGAACCAAATTATTTTACGCCTCGTTCGGGTTAATCCGGGCGGGGTTTTTTTATTCTTTGGGCGAGATTATGAATTGTTGGGGTATTCCAAAGTGGCTTGAAGAAGAGGTAAAAGCGCGGGATAAAACTTGTGTTTATTGTGGCGTCCAATTACTTGAAGCAGTCCCTCGTGGCCATCCGAAAAAAAACGGCGAAAAAAAAGAAAAAAACGGAACATTTCTAAACGTACCGGGTTGGGAATAAGTTTTCGGGGAAGTGGCGCTGCTAAAACAAAATTAGACCCGGTACATTCGGAAATGTTCTTCTTTCACTTCTTTCACTTTTGTAAGTTTATGTAATTAATTATTTTCCTAAAGCGTCTACGACTTTATAGTATGTTTTAAGATAATTTTAAAAATTTAAATTAACCTTGCATAAAAAAAGGAATGGCTATGCGATATCTAAAATATATTTTTATACTATTTTTTTTGTCTGGCTGTGGGACTCTTAGCATGACTTCTTTAACAGAAACGAATCAAAAAATAGTAATCGGGGATTCTCAAAAAATTCCGGTGTATC
>CAZWOH010000069.1:0-9753 GCA_964635405.1 uncultured Planctomycetales bacterium
ATATCCCCAAAGCTCGGCGCACGCCATAAAAAATACCCGCCAGTAAACCCACCATTTTTTGTGATCTTCTGCATAAACCTCTTTTAGAATCGGAATAATCTTCTTACGGTTTTTGTCCATATTGGCAAGCCAGCATTCGGACGTTTTTTGATAATGCGTCCCCGAAACCCGCCAATGGTTTTCAATTTTAAAATGGTCCTGAAAATACAACAGCAAATGGTCCGACGGCATAATCCCGCCGGTAAAAAAATATTTGGCAATCCAATCTTTCGAATCAGCCTGGTCATAAAGATACGCGTGTTGTCGATGCGTAAAAATATGGACAAACAATTTCCCGTCGGTCTTTAGAAAAGAAGCGGCCTTGGCCAAGAGTTTTTCGTAGTTGCGCATATGTTCAAACATCTCAACCGAAACAATGCGGTCAAAACGCCGGGGTGTGTCAAAAACATTCATGTCGCAGGTGATAATCTCAAGATTTTTGATATTGCGTGCCTTCGCCTGACTGTCGATATACTGCTTTTGTGTGCGTGAATTAGAAACGCCGACAAATCGGCTCTGGGGAAACTTGGCGGCCATAAACAACGATAATGAGCCCCAGCCGCAGCCAAATTCTAAAACGTCTTGGCCCGACGCAAGATCCGCCCGTTCGGCGCTTATGGTGAGCATATCTTTTTCAGCCTCGGCCAAATCGACAACCCCCTGACGAAAATAACACGAACTGTATTTCATATGGGGCCCTAAGACCAGCGAAAAGAATTCCGTCGGGACTTCGTAATGTTGCTGATTAGCCTCCGGGGTATTGACCGCAATCGGACTGGCTTTAAGTTGATTAATGAGCTTGATAAACCGCGCTTGCCCAAACTCAAGGCCATCCAAATTTTCAGCGACCAACTTTTGCCGTAAAAGTTCGCGAATCCCAAAACGAATGACAAAGTCCGGGAGCAAATTCTTTTCTAATAATCCTTGCGAAAATGTGACGAGATTAGACATTGCGGACCTTTCTTTTAGGTAACGGGACAAACAGACTTGTCGATTGCTGATATCGACGATAGTCTTCGCCTTTTGAAATCAACGCCTGGGCTTCGGCAAACGGGACACCCGTAACATTCATCAAAAGATGATACATAATGACCGGCCCCAGAAAAGAAATCCATCCCCACGGACTTGCAAGCGCAAAAACAAAATAGCCAACCCACATCAACCATTCAAAAAAATAATTAGGATGCCGCGAGTAATACCACAAACCCTGATCACAGGTTTTTCCTTTATTTTGCGGATTCGCCTTAAATTGTTTTAATTGTTCGTCAGCGATAATCTCGCCTGCCAAGCCGACAATCCAAATTGAAACCCCGACGATTTCGATGGGCCACAAAGTCGGGCGAGAATTAATCGCAATCAAAAGAAAGGGAATCGCCAAAATGATATCCAAAAGCGCTTCAAATTCAAAAAGCGCCAAAAACTTCAAATTTATATTCCCGCCCCAATCGCGACGAAGCTTTTGATAACGTTTATCTTCGCTTTTTTCTCGCAAAATCCGTAGCGTCAATAAATGGCTCAAACGCAACCCCCACATCGTCACCATCCCCAAAATGATCGACGACCGCAAAGGATAACCACCGCCTTTGTGAACATACCACCACGTCAAAAGCACCAGCCCCAAAGCCCAGCCGATATCAACGACTGAGGCATTTTTAATAAAAACACTTAGTATCCAAAAAAGAAATAAAAGCACGGCAACGAGGAAGAAACCTTCGACAACCAGAGGAGTTGGAAATATAAAAGAAGACATAGAGCCATTAAACGCGTTGCAGCCCAGATGGAATACAATTACACAAAGCAAATACCACTTACAATTAACCGAATCTTAACTGCTTCTAAAATAAGAGGTTAAATTGACATCCCGATTGACAAGCCCTAATTTGCGGCGGATTTTGTTGCGAATCGTCTCGACAGTTTTAATAGAAATACCCAAATTGGCCCCAATATCTTTGCTGGTTAACCCTGTTTTGACCAAATTCGCAATCTGAGCTTCGCGGGGGGAAAGCCGATGGCTTGGACGCATCAGTTGCGAACCAAAGGTAGACGTCAAATCTTTTAAATGTTCTTCAATGATTCCCAGATATTTTTTTTCATTGTTGGTGCGCGTACGCCCCAATCGGCTTAATGCCGGCAAGACAACATCTTCGACATTATTGCTGACGTTTTCTTTGATTTTTTTCTTTTCAATTTCAACAAGCTCCAAAATTTCGTGTAAAGCGGCATTCTTTTGTTCCAAAATTCTTTTTTGTTCGATAAGTTCGTTTTCAAGCTTCTTACGCTGCGTAACATCACGCTGCACTGAGAGAAAATGCGTTATCTTCCCGTCGGTATCTTTGATGGGTTCAATATGCCATTCATTAAAAAATTCTGTGCCGTCTTTTCGATAATTAACTGTGACCGTGCTAAAGATTTCGCCTTTTTCAAGCTTGCGCCGCAAATCGGCTAAAACATTTCGGTCAGTCTTATGGCCCTGCAATATTTTAGGCGTTTGTCCAATCACTTCTTCAAAAGCATAACCGGTCATACGCACAAAAGCAGGGTTAACATAAACAATTTGCGGACCAACCCCGGTAAATTCAGAGGTCGTAATCACGATAGCATCTTGGGCAAAATGGACTGCTGCGGCCAAAAGCTGCGGATCCACAGAATTTTGATTTTTATTATTTGCTGCCATAAATCCCCTCCGTTTTGAAACATAAAATAGCACAAACTTCTTGATTACGCCTTATTTTATATCATATTTTTAAAAAATGTTAATTCTTTATTTGCGATTGACTTTTAAGATACTGACTGTTATAAAAAATTGCTTATGTCGCCTCTTAAACTCTTTTCTCATAAAGATAACCGGCAATCCCTGCGGATGGCTTCACTTTTGGCTTTCCTGGCTATCACCAGCTATACTTTTCTGTTTTTCTCGTTGATCCCCCCAGACATCATGCTGAACCATGAAAAAGACCAATATTTTATTTCTTTAATATTCTTACTCGTGATGCTGCTGATTGTCCTGATGACAAAGCGCGCTCAGCACCAAAGCGAGCAGGATTTATATACGACCCAGGAAGTATACATCGACTTGCTCCATCAAGCTGCTGATCCGGTTGTCATTCTCAATGAGTTAGGAATGATTATTTCTGCCAACCAAGCTGTCGAAGCGATATCCGGGTATCGTCCAGATGAGCTTATAGGAAAACATTTTTTAAAAGTTAATATCCTCACCGGCAATGGGATTGCCGTTGCCGCGCGTGAATTTCTATATATTGTTAAAGGAAGCAACCGGCCACCTTTTGAACTGACGATGCTTGATAAAAGCGGGTCTCCTTTTATCGTCGAAGCGCATGCCCGCCGAGCAAAAAACTCAACAGGCAAAGTCATCGTTCACGTGGTCATGCGCGAAATCACAAATCGGAAAAAAGCCGAACAAATCCTGTATCAGGAAAAAACCCGGGCTCAAAATTATCTAAATATCGCAGGCGTGATACTTTTAACCCTGGACCAAACCGGCAAGGTCATCATGATCAACAAAAAAGGATGTGAAATTTTAGGATATCCTCAGCAAGAAATTCTCGGAAAAAACTGGTTTAGTGAATTTGCTCCTTTTGAAACATCAACAAAAATGCAGGATTTTTTCAACAAAATTATTGCAGGCAAAGAGCCTTTACCATCGACGCATGAAAGCACTGTTGTCACCAAAGCCGGCACCAGAAGGACGATTTCCTGGAAAAACACCTTACTTTACGACGGAAAAGAAATTTCTGGAACTCTCAGCTCCGGAGAAGACATTACGGATAGACAGGCCATTGAAGCTCAACTTCACCTTCAAAGCGCAGCGCTGGAAGCTGCCGCTAACGTAATTGTCATAACTGATAAAGATGGAAAAATTGTCTGGGCCAATCAGGCTTTTTCTGAAATCAGCGGTTATTCCAGAGAGGAAGCCGTCGGGAAAAACCCCAAAATCCTCAAGTCAGGATTTCATAATGAACATTTTTACGCTGATTTATGGAACACAATTTTGACCGGAAATATCTGGCATGGAGAAATCGTCAATCGTCGCAAAGACGATCGGCTTTATACCGAAGAAATGACAATCACCCCCGTTCGCAATCGCGACGGACAAATTGATCATTTCATCGCCATCAAGCGCGATATCACGGAACGCAAACGCTTACAACAAAACCTTGAACAAGCTAATATTGAACTGGAAGCCAACACCCACAAACTTGAGCGCACGTTGCAAGAAATGGACAATAAAAATAAGCAATTGCAGGAAACACAAAACCAGTTGATCCAGAGCGAAAAATTAGCTGCTGTCGGTGTTTTATCATCGGGCATTGCCCATGAAATCAAAAACCCGCTGGCGATTATCAGCTTAAGCATCGAAGAATTTGAAGCAATTTCAGACAAGCTCGACGACCAAAGCAAAACCTTTATTCAGATGATCAAACGGGCCGCCGAACGGGCCAACAATGTCATTATCGAACTTCTGCGTTTTGCACGTGCTTCAGACCTGAAAGTTGATAGCGTCAATCTCTTTAATCTCGTTGAAGGAACTTTTATTCTGGTCCGCAACAGCTCCAAATTAAAAGGCGTTGATCTTAAGCATGAATATGAAGACAAACAAATCACTTTGCAAGGAGACCGGATTCTTTTGGAGCAAGTTTTCTTTAATCTTTTGGTCAATGCCATTGACGCGACAGAAAGAGGCGCAAACGTCACTGTAAAAACGTATCGTTCTGCGAAGTTTGATAATTCCAATAGTACGCCTCAGGTTATCATTGAAGTTACTGACACCGGCAACGGAATTGCTCCCGAAATTTTGCCACGGATTTTTGAACCATTTTTTACGACGAAAGAGCAAGGCAAAGGAACAGGCTTAGGATTAAGCACCGTTTACACTTTGCTCAAGCGCCATAACGGTACAATCGATGTTGAGAGCACACTGGGCGTGGGGACAAAATTTACAATCACCCTTCCCTGCGACTGTTAAAACCTTATCTTAAAAACGGAGGACTACATGGAAAAAAGAAAAATTGTCGTCGTTGATGATGAAAAAGACCTGGCTTTGTTGATCAAATCCATTCTTGAAGGTACAGGCAATTTCGAAGTCTCTCTTGCCCATGATGGCCTCGAGGGGATTGCTTTGATCAAGCAAACATTACCAGCGCTTATCTTTTTGGATTTTGTTATGCCCAAAGCGACCGGCGACAAAGTGATCTCTTCGCTTAAAGCGGACCCGACAACAGCTAAAATCCCGATTGTTCTAATGAGTGGTTTGGGTGAAATGATCTATTCTAAAGCCAAAGACCAATGGAAATGGCTACCCAATAATCCGGCGACAAAAAATCGGGGAAATCTTCCGGACGTTCTGGCTGACAAAACCCAAGCCCGCCATGCAGCGGAGGCATTAGGCGTAAAAGATTATTTACAAAAACCTTTTAAAAAAGAAACCTTGATTGACATTGTCAATGACCTTCTTAAACCTGCCAAGGTTGAAGAAAAACCTGAAGAAATTTAAGGTCACGACTCTTTAAATTTTTCATGTCCATCAGCCGACAAAACCTTCCCTCGTTTTGCTGACTTGCCCAAAGCTGTTTCTTGCGTTTCATGCAATTTTAATTCTTGCTTCAAAAAGCTTTTGTTGGTATGCTCTACAAATTGTGGAGCTCCACGCTTAACAGCCGTGGCTTCTTTTAATTCAGGATTCCGTGGAGCGGAACCCTGGCCAGAAAGCCATTCATCCCCATCTTTACAGATAGGGCTTTCTGTTACCAGGGCAAACGCCTATTAATGCAAAAAAATATATGGAGGAAACAATGAACAAGCCATCTGTCGGCAAAGGCAAGTCACAAAATCAAAAATTAATTAAATGGGTTGAAGAAGTCGCAGAATTGACCCAACCCGACCGCATCCACTGGTGCGACGGCAGCCAGGAGGAAACAGACCTCCTTTTAAAGGAAATGGTCGCATCCGGCATGGCAACCAAGCTCAACGAAAAATTGCGCCCCAACAGCTTTTTGTTTCGTTCCGACCCTACTGATGTAGCGCGCATGGAAAACCGTACATTTATTTGTTCGCAAAAGCCCGAAGACGCAGGCCCCACCAACAACTGGATGGATCCCAAAGCGATGCGCAGCGAACTCAACGGCGTTTTTAAAGGCTCGATGAAAGGCCGCACAATGTACGTCATTGCCTTTAGCATGGGCCCTATCGGCTCGCCCATTTCGCACATCGGCGTCGAGTTGACCGATTCGCCTTACGTCGTCGTCAATATGCGCATCATGACCCGCATCGGACAAGCTGTCTTTAACTTGCTCGACAAAGAAAACAGCACTTTTGTCCCCTGTGTCCACTCTGTTGGATGTCCGCTTGAACAAGGCCAAAAAGATTCGTCTTGGCCGTGCAACAAAGAAAAAAAATATATCGTCCATTTTCCCGAAACCCGCGAGATATGGTCCTACGGCAGCGGCTACGGCGGCAACGCACTTTTGGGCAAAAAATGTTTCGCGCTTCGCATCGCCTCCTGCATGGCGCGCGACGAGAATTGGATGGCTGAACATATGCTTATCTTGGGCGTCGAAGATCCCAAGGGTGAAAAAACCTATGTTGCAGCGGCTTTTCCGAGTGCCTGTGGGAAAACAAATTTTGCCATGCTTATTCCGCCCAAAAATTTCCGCGACAAAGGCTGGAAAGTCTGGACAGTCGGAGATGATATCGCGTGGATCAAGCCGGCGGCTGACGGAAAACTTTATGCGATTAACCCGGAGGCGGGTTATTTTGGGGTCGCTCCCGGAACTTCGGAAAAATCAAATCCGAATGCGATTATTTCGTGTTCCAAAAACAGCATTTTTACCAACTGCGCTTTGACGCCCGAAGGCGATGTCTGGTGGGAAGAAATGACTGCCACCCCGCCGGCCAAAGCCATTGACTGGACGGGTCAAGAATGGACACCCGGTTGCGGACGATTGGCCGCACACGCCAACGCTCGCTTTACCGCGCCGGCCTCCCAATGCCCGACGATTGATCCGGCCTGGGAAGATCCCAAAGGGGTACCGATCAGCGCATTTATTTTTGGCGGCCGACGTGCCAATGACGTGCCTTTGGTTTTTCAAGCTTATAATTGGGCGCACGGGGTTTATCTTGGTGCGACCATGGGTTCAGAAATGACCGCAGCCGCTATCGGCGGGGCAGGACAACTTCGCATCGACCCTTTTGCCATGATCCCCTTCTGCGGTTATCACATGGGCGATTATTTTGCACATTGGTTAAAAATGGGTAAACACTTAACATCCCTTCCACGCATTTTTCACGTCAATTGGTTTCGCAAAAGCGCTGAAGGCAAATTCCTCTGGCCGGGCTTTGGCGAAAATATGCGGATCTTAAAATGGATTGTTGACCGCTCGCGCGGACGGGCCATGTCACAGGAAACACCGCTTGGCTGGGTGCCGCGCTATGAAGATATCGATTGGGACGGCCTTGCGTTTTCGCCCGAGCAATGGGATAAAGTCATGTCCGTCGACCATGAACGCTGGCTCCAGGTGCTTACTCTTCAGCATGAAGAGTTTTTCTTAAAGCTTCACACCCGGCTTCCGCAAGAAATGAAATACAAACGCGAACTGTTGATCAGCCGTTTATAATTATCTTATTTTCAGTAAAAAACCCTCGCAACTTTTAAAGATGTGAGGGTTTTTTATTGCCAAAATTTGACTGTATGGGAAAAATTCCTTCGCTGGCGGACTTGACGTCTTCAACGGTATAAAACGCGCGCGGATTGAATTTTTTAATAATGCCAATCACTTTCTGATGATGCCGCCGCGGGACAATGGTAAAAATAATTTGCACTTTTCCCGTCGAACCATTAGCATCGACACTCGTTGTGCCATACCCTTGGCACGAGAGCGAGTTGACGAGTTCCAACCCATCGGTTTTGGAAATAATCCGAATGACTTCAAGCCCGACAGCCAGCTTTTCCTCTAGGATAATGCCGACATAATTGCCCATCGCAAACCCGGCCGCAAACCCGATATACACAAACGGGTTTGTCAAATTATTCATAATCTGGCGAATCGCCAAAAGCCAGATAAGCGCTTCAATAAAGCCAATGACTGGAGCGATGATCCGACGCCCACGATACAAAAGAATAAGCCGCACCGTACACAAAGACACGTCACAAATACGCGCTAAAAAAATCAGAAGCGGCATGATCAGATATTGAAACCACGCGCTATCTAAAAAGGGGTGTTCGATCATAGGACAAAACTTTAGAGAGGTTTACCCGGCCACTGGCTGAGAATAATTTCTAAAATCCCGCGGCGCATCATCATGACCGCAATCGCGGCTAAAAACAGCGCAAAAACTTTCGACAAAGCATTCGCCCCCGCTTTGCCCAGAATGCGAATAAACCCGTTCGAAAAAACAAATACCAAACCGGCAAAAAGAATATTGACCAAAACCGCGGCAATCGTCACAACAGGACCATACTGATTGACACTGATAAGGCACGTCGTCAAAACCGCAGGCCCCACCATAAGCGGTGTGCCGATAGGGACCGCGCCAAGTTCAGAGGCCGGTAAACGCTCCTGCTTCGTCGGCATCAGAAGGTCCAGCATCGCGATACAAAACAAAATCGCCCCGCCGGCAATCATAAAATCCGCGATCGTAATTCCCAAAAATTTAAAAACCGCACGGCCCATGACAATAAATCCGACGGCCAAACACGTCGCGGTCACAACCGACTGGACAATAATTTTATTTTTTGTTTTAAAATCGGTATCCGCTGTCAAAGAAACAAAAATCGGGAGCAAACCAATCGCATCGACAGCCACAAAAATCGGAATAAACGCTAATAAAAATTCTGCAAACATATCCCCTCACTTTTATTCTAATACCTTTACTATGAACGGACATAGCAGCCCTTTACGGCTCAATTGTTTTGCGCCTCTATGGCGCCATTCGCCTTAAAAGGGCTACCATGTCCGTTCATCTACATGTTTATTTATACAGCAGAATCTGATGAAAATCTATAGACCTAAAATCTATTTGGGAGTACTATTTAAATTCAATATCAACCAAAAACGAACTCCTATGATATTCACAAGCGAATACGAACCAAAACTGATCACTGTCCTTAAAGAAGGGTACTCTTTAAAAACTTTTTATAAGGACTTTATTGCTGGGGTCATCGTCGGGATTGTCGCTTTGCCGCTTTCGATTGCTTTTGCGATCGCCTCGGGTGTCAAACCCGAACAAGGCCTTTACACCGCTGTTATCGCCGGATTTCTTATTTCGTTTTTAAGCGGCAGCCGTGTGCAAATCGGCGGGCCTACCGGTGCTTTTATCGTCATCGTTTACAGCATCGTCGAAAAATTTGGCTACGACGGCTTGGCCCTTGCGACAATCATGGCGGGTATCCTTCTTGTTTTTATGGGACTTGTACGTTTAGGCGAGGTCATCAAATATATTCCTTACCCTGTTACCGTGGGGTTTACCAGCGGCATTGCCGTCATTATTTTTACAACGCAGGTCAAAGAATTCTTGGGGCTTAACATTCCAACGCCTGAACATTTTATTCCCAAATGGATCGCCTATGCCCAAAACTTGATGTCATTTGATCCGTGGAGCGTGACGCTTGGGGCGGTGACGATACTCATTCTTGTTTTTTGGCCGAAGCTTACGCACAAGCTCCCCGGGCCGCTTATCGCAATCTTTTTTACAACACTG
>CAZWOH010000070.1:0-7046 GCA_964635405.1 uncultured Planctomycetales bacterium
CTCTTGCGGCGCTTTAAAAAGAATTTTACGATTTCATCACTATATGATTTGTCAGTGGCAATATCGATATGGTCCATTCCCACTGAGTCAAACAGACGCCGGCGGTTTTTTAAACGGGTTTGCGCGCTCTGGCGGTATTGCTCTTGCACCTTAGGCGAACTGGTATCGACCAACGTCAATCGTCCGTTTTCCGCATCTTGCAGCAAAAGCAGTCCGCAGTTGGGCAGTTCACTTTCCCGACGATCATTAAGCGTGACGGCAATCAAATCGTGGCGACGATTCGCAATCGCCAGGGCTTTTTTTAAACGCCCCTGCCCGGCATTCTCTGTAATTTTTAGCGCTGATCCATTTTCAAAAAAGTCCGAAATCAAAAACGCGACACTTTTTCGCGTCACAACCTTATTAAGATAATCCAGTGCAGCGACCATGTCGGTCGCTTTATTTTGCGGCTTAAAATAGAGAATCTCGCGGATCAAACGCAGGACATTTTTTGTCCCCTTGACCGGCGGAATAAATTTTTCAATTTTGTCAGTAAAAATTAAAAGACCGATCTTGTCATTGTTGCGGATCGCCGAAAATGCCAGGAGTGCCGCAATCTCGGCGGCGAGTTTGCTTTTTAAATCATTAACGCTCGAAAATTGGCATGAAAGAGAAACGTCGACTAAAAGCATGACCGTCAGCTCACGTTCCTCGACGTACTTTTTGATATGCGGTTTGCCGGTGCGCGCGGTGACGTTCCAGTCAATCGTTCGGACATCGTCACCCGGAAAATATTCACGGACTTCGTCAAACTCGAGGCCCCGCCCTTTAAAAACGCTGTGATACTGGCCGGCAAAAACGTCCGTGACCAGACGCGACGTCGTGATCTCAATGCGACGGACTTTTTTAAAAAGGTCTTTAGGTATCATATCTTCTTTGGGTTGTGGATGCGACGAATGGACTTCTCGCTCAAACAGTCCTCGCGCAAGCCGCTTATACTAAATTCAAAAGACCTATGGGTAAGCGGCTTGGCTGTGGAACTCGCTTAGAAGCCCATTCGTCACATCCACAACTAATTCTACGGCACTTCGACTTCGCTAAAAATCCGACCGATAATGTCTTCGGATGTTTTTTCCTCGGCCTCGGCTTCATAGCTGACAATAACGCGATGGCGCAAAACATCCATCCCGATTGTTTTAACATCCTGCGGGGTCACATATCCGCGGCCCTGCAAAAAGGCATACGCTTTGGATGCAATCGCCAAATAAATCGTCGCCCGAGGGGATGCACCATACTGGATGAGTCCTTTAAGATCAGCGAGCTTATAATTTTGAGGATGACGCGTGGCCTCAACGATATCAACGATATACTTTTCGATCTTCTCGTCCATATAGATTTCATCGACGATCGTGCGGGCGCGCAAGATATCAGCTGTCGTGACGATATTTTGGACCTTAAAATCCGCCTTCGTAAACGACATGCGCCGCAAAATTTTAAGTTCCTCCTCTTTCGTCGGATAAGTGATCTTGACTTTGAGCATAAACCGGTCAACCTGCGCCTCAGGCAGAGGATAAGTCCCTTCTTGCTCAATCGGATTTTGGGTCGCTAAGACAAGAAACGGATCGTCTAATTTTAACGTCTCATTGCCAATTGTAATCTGGCGCTCCTGCATCGCTTCCAGCAATGCACTCTGCACCTTGGCCGGCGCGCGATTGATTTCATCAGCGAGAATAAAATTCGCAAAGAGCGGTCCCTTTTTAACATTAAACTTGCCGGTGTGCTGGTCATAAATAAGCGTCCCCGTCAAATCCGCAGGAAGCATATCAGGCGTAAACTGCAAACGCTGAAAATTTGCCTTGATCGTAGAAGCAAGCGTTTTGACTGCGGTTGTTTTGGCCAAACCCGGCACGCCTTCGACTAAAATATGGCCGTTGGCCAAAAGTCCAACAAGCAATCGGTCCAACAGATAGCGCTGGCCGATTAAAACCTTGTCGACTTCCATGACAATAGCGTCGACAAAACTGCTTTCTTTTTTGACCTTTTCATTGATCGCGCTGATATTGACATCCGCCATAGACACTTTCTCCTTACAGAAGTTATTAAATTTTTATTTAAAATAAGTATTTGAAATTTACCGGGTAGGTTTAAATTTTATTACTGCAAAAATTTTTGTCAAGAGGCGACATGCTTAGAGAGGGTCGCTTGGAGATTTTTTGGAATTGTAAAATAAAAGCACGCCCCTTGCCCTAATTGAGAAACAACCCAAACCTTGCCGCCATGGTCCTCGACACCGGCTTTGACAATGCTTAAACCCGCTCCTGTCCCCTCCACAATTGACGAATTATCCAAGCGTTTAAAAACATCAAAAATTTCCGTATGATGCTCCGGCGCAATACCAATACCGTTGTCGCGAACATAAAATTCAAAGTTTTCGCCCTGATCAACAACACCGATTTCAATGCAGGGCACATTATTATTTTGCGACGAAAACTTGATTGCGTTAGTTATCAGGTTGACAAAGATTTCGGTCAATTTGATCCTGTCGCAAACAAGCATCGGCCATGATGCCGCAAGAATAATCTGCGATCGGCTTTGCCGGATAACATACTCCAAACGTTCCAAAACTCCGTCGAGTAAAAGGCGCATATCGACCTTTTCATAAGGATTTTTTATCCGCGAAATCCTTGTCAGGGCCAAAAGGTCCTGAATCATATCATTAAGCCGTTTTGTCCCGCGACGCAAGCCAGTCAAACTGCGCTGGCCTTTTTCGTCTAACTTGTCAAAATAATGCGTTTCTAAAAACGCGCCATAACCTTCTATCCCCGTCAAAGGCGCGGCAATGTCATGGCTGACCGTATATACAAAACGGTCAAGCTCGGTATTGACCTTTTGTAAATCATGCTTTTGGCTATTGGTCAGCTCCAAACTCTTGACCAAAACTTCCTTTTGTTTTTCAAGCTGGGACTTAAACTCGTCTAACTGCCGGGTCATCATGACAAAAGCGCTGCTGACCTCCCCGATTTCATCTTGGCGCTTTACGTCGAGCTTAACATGAAAATTCCCCGCACCGATTTGTTGCGCTGCCAACACTAAATCTTTTAAAGGCCTGGAAAAACTGCGGATCAAAAAGACCGACATGATTAAACTGACAAGTACAATCCCGACAAATCCAACGAACAAAGCATTGCGAGAGAGTTCTTGTTGAAGGCTGGCTTTATGCAATGTGCTTTGTGTGGATTGCTGTATTTCGGCAAGCAAAGAAGTGATTTTTTCGGCGAGAACTTTCTCTTTGCGGTGGACCCGGCCCAAATCCTCTAAGGACAGTTGATAGCCCCCCGCACTGATCATCTGAAAGATATCATTAAAAAGTTTGTCATACTCTATATAGGCCGTCTCAATGCGCTCAAGAAATTGGCCAGCCTGGTTTAATTGATTCGTTTTGGAATCGTTTGGGGATTTTTCTAACCGCTGGCGGATTAAATCTTTTCCCTTGAGGATAGATTCGCCTGTTGACTGGGTTAAGCGGTCAAACCCTTCTTTGATTTTAGCGATATGCCCTAAAAGATACTGCCGACGGGAAGACGGCATTTGGGCGAAAGCTAATTCATCGCCAACGTTAAGCAACGACTGGAAACGGATCGCATTTTCAAGATAATTGCGGGTCACGCTGTTGCCGACGTCGATGAGCACAATGTCTTTATCGGCAACTTCCCGCAGCTGTTCTCCAAGATAAGCGACTTGGCCTAAAGCAATAAACGTATTGATGCTCAAAGCTGCGATAAGAAACAGAACGAGAAAAAAAATTTTATCGGCGATTTTCATGAAAAATGAATATCAACCCTCTGGACTTTATTGTCCCGGATGTCCTCGGCAAATTGCGCCGGGATGACGGCACCGCTCAAAACAACAGGCTTTTGCAAATCGGTGTAACTGATCGTGATTTCACGAATCGTCGGAGCATTAGGCCCAAAGGTATCCTTGCGGCCCGGGTTATGATACACCACAAGCGTTGAACTCAAAAAATTAAAAGCATATGTATTTTTTGGCAACGTGATCGTTTTTAATTCCTGCTCCTTGCTCATCAGCGTAATCAGACGATCTTCTTTCGTAAACAACCATCCAGCTAAAGCCGGTTTAAACGAAAGGCTCAGACCTTTTTGATTGTCCCAACAAAACGGTTTGGGCCCGGCATTCATCAGAAGCCAAATATGCAAAAATTCCGCCGTGCTTCCCGAAAGCCGCGCAACAAAACCTTGTCCGTGAAAATTCTTGTCCTCATGCGCGCTGCTGGCAATAAACGAAGAATTTTCGAGAATACTGCGCCCATAAACTTGCGGGTTTAAAAACGGGACGAGCACATCCTTAAAACTTTGATAAAACTCGGCATAAAGCCCGCTACGTAAAACTTCCAGCAAATATTTGTACTGCATGTGCAGCCAAACCGACTCATTCTCCAGCCAGCCGCGCGGAAAAATACGCGTGCGTCCAATTTCTTCGCTCTGGCTTGAAATGTCAGCATTGACTTTATACATCTTAAGTTTCTTGTCAAACAGAGGGCTTTTGCGCAAACGCTCATGAAGAAGAGCGGCCTGTTTAGGATCATGATTAATTTTTAAAGCGTGCACCAACCCTTCCAAAAACAACGGCAGATCATGACGTTTAAACGCAACCGGCATCACATAAGAGAGGCCTTGATGCTTTTTGTCCAAAAGCGCATAATCGACAACCTCGTGATAAAAATACGTCGAGAAAAGTCCGTCAGCAGTCCGCGCTTGTTCAAGAGCGTGAGCGGCTTTTTGATTGATTTCTTTTAAGAACGCACGGATCTCCTGCATATGCAAATGGACTTCCTGCCCTCGGATTCCATTTCGGACCCGTTGACGGTAATGCTCCTTGGCATCATTGGCTTTATGCCAAAACGTCTGCGAATCTTTTTCGTTTTCAAAAACAGCTTTTAATTCCTTGATAAAATCAGCCAACTCAACAAACACGGCGATCTTTTCATTTTCGATATGTAAAATTTCAATCTGCCGCAAAACAAACTGGCAAAGTCTCTTCAGTTCCAATGTTTCCGAAAGAGAGGATCCCAAAAGGCCGGGCAAACCATTAAGCGAATCGTACCAATTGGGCTTATCCGCTTCCATTTCAAGGCCGACCCCGCTGGGATCAAAGCTCGCGGCTTTATTCGTCAACTGACAAAGCATTTTAACGAGCAAATTGGTATGGTAGACTTCGCCTGTTCCCTCGTCGATGCGCAGTTTGTTGCCCCGTTCATGTGCGCGAATTTCATGAGTTGCATCAATGACGGCATGATATTGCCGCACGCCTTTGGGTGTTAAAAGATACCTTTGACTGCGCAGGGCCACATAATGCGAGTTGTGATAAAAACTAAAGACTTTTTTGTCCAACAGCAAAGATCGCAGCTGATCCGGATAAACTCCCAAATAACTTTCGACCAGATCCAGGTTATACGTCCAGTGATCCGACCAAAACCCCTCTCCATGATCGGCGGTAATCTGCCGCTGGCAATGGGCCAGAAGTTTTTCGAGGAATTTTTGCGGCGAAGCGCGCAGAACCAAACTGTTTTCACTGATGCACTTAAAAACATCGCCGGGCGCAAAACTCTTTTGCAAAAGCTCGCGCAAGCTCGCGCACTCACCTTTGACCAAATCCTGCAAAAGCATTTCCAAATGCTCTGGATCAGCTAAAGAAAAAACCATCCCCTTGACGATCAGTGGATTAAACCCGTCAGCCTGCAGTAAATTCCAAAAATCAATGACACTCGCGTCTTTGACGTCGGGATTAAAATAAACATCGTTGCGTCGATTCTGATTGACGTCACGGAAGTTTCCGTTGCCTTGCGAAAAATTCGTGGGCGACAAAACAAAATAATTGTAATCGCGCTCCGGGTCTCCATGTTTGCGGCTGTAAACGTTAAAAGCAATTTTTCCCTCGGTGGTCGAAACGCTCACCGGCAAGCCGCCGCGCAAAATATTATCCAAAAAGTTCTGGCCGCAATACTTGTCCAAAGCCAAAGACGAGCTGCTTGTAAACGCATAATCCTTGATGCTTTCAACCAGGACTTTATTCTCCTGACGTTTTTGGGCGATATACCCGTTGGACGTTGCTGCCTTGACGATCGTAGCCAAATGTTCATGCGAAAACGTATTACCAATCAAAGAAGTTATTTCATATTCGGACTTCGCACTTAAGCTTATGCCGGCATAAGCCATCGCACTGGGCGTACGGCTGGCGGTTTCCTGACGAGCAGGCAATGAAAATTTAGCACTTTCCAAAAATTTTTCCGGGCTGACAAAATCCGTCGCATCGCCAAACACAACAGCCGCCTCAACAATCGGGTCCAAAAACTTTGTCTTTTTTCCATCATGATGAAATGCAAAATAAAAATTTCCTTCATTAATATGCTTAACGTCCGGCGTATCAGCCACTTCAACGGTAAGATTATAAAACGGCGCTTTGGCTTTCAGATTTTTGACCTTAACCCAAGCCTCGACGGTACGTGACATATTCTTCAACGTCCAATCACGCATCCCGTAGGGAATAATAATCGGTAAACCATCAACAATTTCAACCTGTAAATTCTTTTTGGAAATGTTCGTAAGCGTTACGCGGCGAACCAGCGCGGCAAAGGATTCGTTGGGCAAAGTAAAGTAATTCACACTGACTTTTAAACCCAGCGCCTTATTTTCTTCTTCAATGGTCAGCTCATGGCTGCTTATAAGCATTCGGCTTTTGTTCTCGCCTGATAAAGAAAACGGCTCCCAGCTTTGGGTCTTTGCCCCGTTTTTGACTTTGATAAACGTGCGAAAGCCTTGCAGGGATGTCTGACGATACGCTTTATTGGCCGGCACAAATTCTAAAATGGATTTATCTTTGCTTTCGATACCAAAACTGCTGATCGCCTGCCCACGATTGACATAAAAAACCCACATCGGGATTCCCCAAACACCGGCAACACCAGGAAAAAAATTGCTAAACGTCTTGGCGTGATTGTAATCCTCGATGACAAAACTTCCGGTTTGATCCAGTCGGTACTGGGGCAGGTT